>JAVJVX010000005.1:0-300000 GCA_040220875.1 Alphaproteobacteria bacterium
CGGGCGGGGTGCATTGCTGGCCCCAACCCGGCCGCGGCCGCTGCGGGGCCGCGGCCGCCGACGGCGCCGGCGGTTTCAATGAGCGCGCCGCAGATCGTCGTCGGCCGCTTCCTCGCGCCGGAGGCGCCATCGCCGGCCGGATCGACCCGCGCGATCGCGCCGGCCCCCAACCAGGAAATGCACCGCCTTTCGGCCACGCCCCTCCAGACCGCCCCCGCGCGGCCCCCTGACCCGCCGTATACAAGGCCCGTCGCCGGCACGCCCGTCCCGCCGCCCGCCATTACCGCCGCGCCCGCGCCCGCCGGCTCCGTCCCGCCCTCGGCGGGACAGGAAGCCGGGCGGTTTTATATCCAGGTCGTCCAAGCCGCACAGGCCGGTCCCGGCACGCAGGTGAATGCGGGGCCGGACGGCGCGGCACGGGGACTGACCGGGACGGTGCTGGTCGGGTCAGGCGATCCGGCGCGCCATGCCGGCGAGGGCACGCTCGTGCAGACCTCACAGGGGCGGCTTTTGTTGCCGGGCTTGCCGCCACTGCCGCCCGGCACCCGGCTTTTGCTCGATTTTCTCGGCCCCGTCCTAAGCGGACCGGACTCGTTTAACACCGGGCGCGCGCTGGCCCTCTATCTGGGGGGTGACTGGCCCAATCTGCGCGAGGCTCTCGGCGCATTGGGCAATGGCGACGCTGTCGCGGGGCGTTTCGAGACCGGGGCCGTCGCCACGCCGGGACCACGACTTGCGAGCGCCTTGTTTTTTCTCATGACGGCGCTGAAAGGCAGCGATTTTTCGAAATGGTTCGGCGCCGGTTCGGCGCGCCAACTCGAGCAGGCCGGCCGCAGCGACATATTGGGCCGGCTCGGTGACGATTTCGGGGACATGGCGCGCCTGACCCGGGACGCCGGGCCCCAGGACTGGCGTCCGGCCCTGCTCCCGGTGCAGGACGGCGACACGCTGCAATTCATACGACTGGCACATCGCGAAACGGGCGGTGGGGCAACGGAGGGCGATGATTCCGAGAGCGGCTTCGTCCTCGATCTCACGCTTTCCGCGCTGGGCCGACTCCAGATCGAGGGGCAGGCCGCCGCCACCCGGTTGGCGCTCGCCATCACCTCCGAGGCACCGCTGCCCGCCTGGCTCCGGCACGACCTGCACGAGATGATCGCTGAAGCGGGCGCCGTCACCGGATTGGAGACGGGCCTTCGCTTCCGGGTCCAGAGCCCCATCTCCGACCCGTTTCGGGCCGCGCGGCGCGACGATCATCTTGGGTTGGTGATTTAGAGGAAGCCAGGCGACGGAACGGCCCCGCCCCATACTCAAATCCGACGGCGAAACCGGTGCCCCCCGATCTCGTCCATTTCCTCGGTCTCGAGCCGGCGCTGCCTCTCCTGTGCCCGGCGCTCGCGGCTGTCGCGCGTGATCTCGTAACGCTTGACCTCCTGAAAGGCCTCGGCCAGATCCTCGCGGGCCACTTCCAGTTTCTCCACCACCTGCACCACCGAGCCGTCCAGCTTGGCCAACCGTTTGCGCACGTGACGGGCATAGGCTTCAAAGGTCATGCCAGCTTCGGGGGAGGCGGTGGCGACTGCCTTTTCCTGCTCGAAATCCAGTACCAGGCGCTCGCGTTCCTTCTTGAGACGGCCGGCGAAATTCTGGAGCGCCGTGATTTCCCTCTTCTTTTCATCCAGTCGCCATTTATGCAGCCGGATCAGGCTGTCCAGTCCCTTCATGCCGCCATCCCTCTAGCCCGAGCACCTCTTCCGCTAGTCATCCTGAAATACCTCGGCAAGCGCCGCGTAACCGGCCGCAAGATCGCTCGCCTCGTCATTCTTCTGGCTCAGAAACCTCTCCAGCGCCGGATAATAGCGGATGGCGTCATCGACATCGGGATCCGTCCCCGGGCGATAGGCGCCAAGCCGGATCATTTCCGCCATATCCTCATAGCGCGCGAGGTAGCGGCGCGCCTTCATGACCAGTTCGTTTTCCTCGTCCGAATTACAGGTCGGCATCATGCGCGAGACGCTGCGCAGGATGTTGATTGCCGGAAAACGGCCCCGTTCCGCGATAGAGCGATCCAGAACGATATGCCCGTCGAGGGTGCCCCGAAGCGTATCGGCTATCGGCTCATTATGATCGTCGCCCTCCACGAGCACGGTGAAGAGAGAGGTGATGGCGCCCGTACCCGTGCCCGGCCCCGCGCGTTCGGCAAGCCGGGGCAGTTCGGCGAAGACGGAAGGGGGATAGCCCTTGGTCGTCGGCGGCTCGCCGGCGGACAGGCCGATTTCGCGTTGCGCCATGGCAAAGCGGGTGATGCTGTCGATCAGGCAAAGCACGTCGCGGCCCTGATCGCGGAAATACTCCGCCACAGCCAGGGTGGTATAGGCCGCCTGGCGGCGCATCAGCGGCGATTCGTCCGAAGTCGCCACGACCACAACGCTCCGCGCGAGGCCTTCCGGCCCCAGATTATGGCGAATAAATTCCTGAACTTCCCGCCCCCGTTCCCCGACGAGGCCGATGACCGTCACATCCGATTTCGTGTACCGCGCGAGCATCGACAGGAGCACCGATTTGCCGATGCCGGAGCCCGAGAAGATCCCCATGCGCTGACCGCGGCAGCAGGACAGGAATGTGTTGATCGCGCGAACACCGAGATCGATCTTTTCACCGACCGGCTGGCGAGCGTGGGCCGGCGGTGGCGAGCCGCGCAAGCGATAGCCATGGAGCCCTGACACCAGCGCCCCCTTGCCATCCACCGGATCTCCCAGTGCATTGATCACGCGGCCAAGCCATCGGTCCGTTGGCCGGATGGTAGGCGCGTCTGCCCCGATATCGGCCCGGCAGCCCAGGCCAACTCCCTCCACGGATTCGAAGGGCAGTAGCAGGGCCCGGCTATCGCGGAAGCCGACCACCTCGCAGGGAACGTTGTGCCCGTTCCGGGCCCGGATTATGCAGCGCGCGCCGATCGTCAGCGAGCGCTCGGCCCCGCCAACCTCGACCAGCATGCCCTGGATGGCAGTTACACGACCGTAATATTGGTAGCTGGGAATCTCGTTGATATCGTCAACAAGCGTATTGACGGCTAGCTGCACGCCGGAAACCTCGGTAAAAGTTAAGCCCTGCCCTGCGGCGAGAACAGGCGACAACAAATCTTTTTTCGGGCCCATTCTGGTGTTGCTTGCTTAAGGAACTGTAAAATGGACGAAAATCGGGTCTCGGGCCGAGATACGTGTTAAGCTTCGTTAAACGAATTGTTAACCTCGGCCCGCCAAACTGGCGCCATGGTTAAAGGCCGGTGAACCGGCGCGCCACACTAGGGGATCACAGGGGATTCAAGCTATGCGTGTACTGCTCGTCGAAGACGATTCACCGACCGCCAAAACGGTTCAGGCGATGCTGAAGTCGGAGGGCTTCGTTTGCGACACAACCGACCTTGGTGAAGACGGGCTCGAAATCGCCAAGCTTTATGACTACGACATCATCATACTCGACCTCATGCTGCCCGACATGGACGGCTACGAGGTGCTGCGCCGCATCCGCAGCGCGCGGGTTGAAACTCCGGTCCTGATCCTGTCGGGCCTGAGCGAGCCTGACAACAAGGTTCGCGGCCTCGGCACCGGCGCCGACGACTATCTCACCAAGCCATTCGACAAGGCAGAGCTTCTCGCCCGTATCAACGCCATTGTCCGGCGCGCGCGCGGACATTCCGAATCGGTCATCCGCACCGGCAAGCTCCTGGTTAACCTGGATGCCCGCACCGTCGAGGCCGACGGGCAGCCCATTCACCTGACAGGCAAGGAATACGGTATCCTGGAACTGCTGTCGCTGCGCAAGGGCACGACCCTGACCAAGGAAATGTTCCTCAATCACCTCTACGGCGGCATCGACGAGCCGGAACTGAAGATCATCGACGTCTTCATCTGCAAGCTTCGCAAGAAGCTGGCGGCGGGAACCGGCGGCGAAAATTACATCGAGACCGTCTGGGGCCGCGGCTACGTGCTGCGCGATCCGGGTGAAGGCCACGCCAGTGCGCCGGAAATGGCGGCGGCCGCTAACGGGTAATGCCCCGGCCGCGAGGCAGACCCTGACCACAGGCCTGAAACAAAAAGCGGGAATTCCTTTCCCGCTTTTTTCATGCAGGGTTCGACCTGCGGGCGAAGCTCACGCCGTCTTCGCGAGATGCTCCGCCGCCACACCCGACTTGGCATAAATGCCGCGCTGGCCCGAAACCGGCTCGAAATCCTTGGTCACGCCCATGACGGTCTCGGCACCGCCAAGAAACAGCTTCCCGTCATCGGCCAGATTCTTGCTGATTTTGCTCAGCACCGCCCCCTTGGTTTCCCGATCGAAATAGATCAGGACGTTGCGGCAGAAAACCACATCGAACTTGACCAGCCCATAATTGGCATCCAGCAGGTTGAAATAGCGAAAGTCGATCAGCTCACGCAGGGAGGGATCGATCCGCCATTTCTCGCCCTCCTGGTTAAAATACTTCACCAGCATTTGGACCGGAAGGCCGCGCTGCACCTCGAACTGGTTGTAGACGCCCTCGCGGCATTGCCCGAGGACCTCTTCGGATATGTCTGTTGCCAGGATCTTGACGCGCCAGCCCTGAAGCCTGGCCGCCTCCTCCCGCAGGATCATCGCCAGCGAATACGGCTCCTGCCCGCTCGAGCAGGCGGCACACCAGATATTGATTGTCTTCCGGGCCTGCCGGTTCTCGATCAGGTAGGGCAAAATCAGGCTGCGGAACTGGTCAAACGGTGTCTTGTCGCGAAAAAAGAACGATTCGTTGGTGGTCATCGCCTCCGTAATCGCCTTTTCGAGTTTCGCGTCCTTCTTGGCCGCATACAGGGCCACCAGGTCGTCCGGTGTGGTTTCGTCCCACTGCCGCGCCAGCGGAATGAGGCGGCTTTCCACCAGATATGACTTTTCGCGGCTGAGGATCAGACCGGATGTGCGCTTTACCAGAGCGGCGACGATGTCGACGTGTTCAGGTTTCATGGGAGAGATACTCCGGCGACCGGTGACGTTGATCCAAGTTTCCGCCGCTTGGCGAAATTGCCCATGTATTCACCAATTTCTTCGATGGGAAGAATTGCCGAACAGACCCCCGCTGTCGCGACCGCGCCAGGCATGCCCCAGACAACGCTGGTTGCTTCGTCCTGGGCGATGACCGTCCCGCCCTTTTTGACGATCTCCTGCGCGCCCAGCATCCCGTCCTGCCCCATACCCGTCAGCACCACCGCCAGAATATGGTTGCCATACGCCTTCAGCAGGCTGCGGAACATGTAATCGACGGCCGGCCGGCAGAAATTCTCGGGAGGATCCTGAGCCAGACGAATGACTGCCTTCCCGTCCGTCATTTCGACGCCCATATGGTAATCGCCCGGTGCCACGTAGACCTGGCCCGGCACAACCTCGACCCCATCGCGCCCTTCTTCGGCCAGAAACCGCGTTTGCTTGGTAATATGCTGCGCGAGAATTTCGGTAAATGTCGGCGGCATGTGCTGGGTGACGAAAATCGGCAGACCGAGATCGGCCGGCAGGCTGGTGAAAAGCTTGAACAAAGCCTGTGGGCCCCCGGTTGAACTGCCGATGGCCAGCGCGCTCACACTGTGGACGAGGGACGCTCGAAGGGAAACCTCGCGCCCCTGCATCGTCGGCATGGCCGAGGTGCGGGACGGTGCACCCGGCGCGGACGCGGGTGCCGGCGAGGGTGCGCCGCCGCCGGTTCTCGCCCGTCCCCGCCGGCCATGCGCCTTGACCTTGCTGACCAGATCCGTCTTGAAATCCACGCCCCCGCTGACCTCGCGGGAGGTCGAGGGCTTGGGGATGTAATCGGACGCCCCCAGGGACAATGCCTTGAAGCTGATTTCCGCGTTCTTGCGGGTCAGCGTCGAGGCCATGATGATTTTGAGATCCGGCTTCTTTTCCTTCAGCTTTGGCAGAGCCGTCAGTCCGTCCATGACCGGCATCTCGATATCAAGAACGATAACTTCGATATCGTGGCGGTCGAGCAGGCGCAATGCGGCCGCGCCATCCGGGGCCGTGACCACCACATCGATGTCAGGATCCTGACGAAGGGTTTGCGCGATCAGACCCCGCACAACGGTGGAGTCGTCCACCACCATCACACGGTAGGCGTCGGACGACGTTTCCACCGCCTGTCCAGCCTTGTTGCGGCCAGCCCCGGCAGGGGTGCTGGGGGACGGGGAGGAACTCACAGGATGCCTACCTCGGCAAACTTGGATTGGATAATTTCGCTGTCAAAGGGCTTCATGATGTATTCGTTGGCGCCGGCCTCGAGCGCGGTGCGAATATGGCCGAGATCATTCTCAGTGGTGCAGAAAATGACGACCGGCGTGTTTCCGCCGGGCGTCTTTCGCAGGGACTTGAGGAATTCCAGCCCGTCCATGACCGGCATGTTCCAATCCAGCAGCACGACGTCCGGCATACGGCCGGAACAGGCGTCCAGCGCCTCTTTTCCGTCAGCCGCCTCCGTAATTGAAAAGTCCAATTGTTCGAGAATACGACGGGCAACAGTACGGATGACTTTCGAATCATCGACAACAAGACAGGATTTCATCTATTCCCCCAAAGAGAACCCAGGCCCAATTACGCGGCTTTTTGCTGTGTATTCAGCAATCGCTCGACATCGAGCACGACCAGCAAATCGCCCTTGAGACGGAAGATGCCATCACTGATATCCCGCCATACCGGATCGAGGGTCGGCGGCGCCGCCTCGTAATCCTCGGTCGGCAATTTCATGACTTCGCCCACCGAATCGACAACCAGGCTATAGAGCTCCGTGCCAATCTCGACCGCGACGCTCATCCCCTTTTCGTTCCCTTCACGCGGCGGCAGGCCAAGCCGCTTGCGCACGTCAATCGCTGTCACGATACGGCCGCGCAAGTTCAACGCGCCGGCCACCTGTTTCGGGGCGAGGGGGATCGGCGTCAGGCGCTGCGGGCCAAGGACATCCTGAACCTGCAGGATGGGAATTCCAAAAAGCTGATCATTCACATAGAGCGTGACGAACTGGCTCGTGCCCCTGCTTCCATCTTCGTGAAGGACATTATTTTTTTCGTGAAAGTCGTCGCTCATCATACGCCTCCTACGGCCTGCGACAGCGTTTGTCCGATAACATCAAGCAGGCTGTCGCGATCCGACTTGGAAATATAGTCGGTGAACCCGGCAGCCCGACCTCGATCGAAATCTTCCGGCGAGGTGTAGGAAGACAGGGCCAGCACCGGTGTGTGGGCCCACCTGTCGCCATTGCGCACGGCCTCGACGAAGGCAAATCCGTCCATGTCGGGCATTTCGACGTCGCTGATGATGGCATCGAACTGCTTGCCCTGTTCCTGGAGAGCGAGGGCTTCCGCCGCGGAGCCGACGGAAGTCACCCGATAGCCCGCCGTCGTCAAGAGAGGCAAGAGCAGGTTACGGAAGAAGCTGCTGTCATCGACGAGCAGCAGGTTTCGTTGGCCGGATGCGCTGCCGCGCCGCCCACTCGCCGCCGAACCGCGCGCCCGGCTGAACCAGTCCTTGAAGGCGGAGGTGAGGAAATAACCGGCGTCAATGACATCGGTCGCCGCACCGTCGACGATCGCACTGCCGAGAATGGCGGATTGTTCGCCGGACATTTGCAGGTTGAGCGGGGCCTCCACGATATCGACGATCTCGTCCACGACGAGACCCATGCTTCGTTCTTCATCGGCGAAAACCAGGAACGGCTTTTTGCCCTTGCCGGTCAGTTCGTGGGTCGGGTCCACGGTGAGCAACGGCATCAGCCGGTCGCGGTACTGAACCACCGATTGCCCGTTGGTGACCTCGATGGATTCGAAATCCACCTCTTCGAGCCGCGCTACCAGGCCCAGCGGCACCGCCTTGGGAGTCCGGTTGCCGGCCCGGAAAATCAGAAGCGGCGTCTTCTCTCCGCCATCCTGAGTGTCCTGGTCAGCGATATCGCCATCATCCGCCCGCATCGTCGGCTCGCCCGTCGCGGCGGCGATGCCGTTGGGATCGAGGATCATGATAACGCTTCCATCGCCCAGGATCGTGTTGCCCGAGAAGATCGTGATATCCCGGAGGATCGGCGCCACGGGCTTGACCACGATCTCTTCGGTATCAAAAACCTGATCGACGATGATGCCGAAGGAATAAGTGCCGACCTGGCTGACGATGACGAAGGTGTCGTCCTCATCATTGACCTCCCGCCCGTCCTCGAGTTGAAGAAGGTCGCTGAGCGATACCAGGGGCAGAAGCCGGTTGCGCAGCCTCAGGACCCGGGTCTGGTTGACCCGCTCGATCGTGTGCTCCGACCGCGAGGATGCCCGGACCAGCTCCAGCACGCTGAGCTGCGGGATGGCGAATTTCTCACCGCTGCACTCGACGATCAGGGCCGAGACGATGGCCAGGGTCAGCGGGATCTTGATCGTGAAGACAGAGCCCTTGCCGGTATTCGACTTGACTTCGATATTGCCACCGATTTTCTCGATATTCGTGCGCACCACATCCATGCCGACGCCGCGGCCGGAAACACTGGTTACCGCAGCCGCGGTCGAGAAGCCGGGCTTGAAAATGAAGCTGAGAATTTGCTGGTCCGAAAGCGTTTCCAGGTCGGCATCGGTCGTAAGCCCGTTCTGCAGCGCCTTTGCCTTGACCCGCTCGACATTGATGCCGGCCCCGTCATCCGCGATCTGGATGATGATGTGGCCGCCCTCCTGATAGGCCTTGAGGATGATGCGTCCCATTTCGGGCTTGCCGGCGGCGCGCCGCTCGGCGGTGGTCTCAAGGCCGTGGTCGGCCGAATTCCGGACCATATGGGTCAGCGGGTCCTTGATCAGGTCCAGTACCTGCCGATCGAGTTCCGTTTCGGCGCCGACCATCTGGAGGTCGATTTTCTTGTTCAGTTCGAGCGAGAGGTCGCGCACCAGCCGGGGCAGCTTGGCCCAGGCATTGCCAATGGGCTGCATGCGGGTCTTCATGATGCCCTCTTGCAGCTCGGAGGTCACGTGGTTGAGCCGCTGCAGGGGGCTGGTGAATTCGCTCTCCTGATGGGTGCGCAGGAGCTGCAGAAGCTGGTTCCGGGTCAGCACCAGCTCGCTCACCATGTTCATCAGGTCTTCCAGAAGATCCAGCCGTACGCGGATCGACTGGTTGGCGAGGCTGGATTCCTTCTGCCCGCCTTCGGCCTCGGCGACCTCCTTGGCGGGCTTCGCGTCCTTCGGCCCCGTTGCTGCGCCCTTGCGGGCCGCCGGCGCCGGTTCGGGCGCTGACACGGTTTCAGCCACCGGTCCCGGTTCCGCGGCGGGTGCCCGGCCGAGACACGCATCCTGCAGCGATTCGAAATGAATTGCTGCCTCGTCGACACTCGCCCGGTCACCGCCCGACTCGGAAACGGCGGCCCGCAGATGATCGACAAGCTGGTCAAAAATGAGATCGTTGAATCCGGCGCCCACGGCATCGGAGAAATCGGCCGCGGCACGTGCCGGCGAATACGAATCACCCCCCTGGATGACAAAGGCGGCCATGGCGGCGAAGCGTTCGGCCCAGATCTCGTTTTCGAAGAAAGTGCGAATCTGGTCATCCTCGCCGGCGCGGCGCCGCCAGGCGGCGGCAATCTCGCCGATTTGCGACGAGTCTCCATCATTGGCCGACGCCGGATGCGATGCTTCAGCCGTCGTCCCCTCGATCGCCGGTACCGTCTGGGTTGCCGTCTCGACCGTCCCGTCGGCGCCGCCCTTGCCGTCGGCGAAATCGTTAAGCCGACGGATCAGTTCGCTGTCATCCCCCTCGGGCTCTTCCTGGGTTTGCTCCAGCGTCGCAAGAAGATCGCGAATCTGGTCCAGACACGCGAGAATTAGGGTGACGGCTGTGGAATCTGCCTCCAGCTCCTTGTCCCGGATTTTGCCAAGAACGTTCTCCCCCGCATGTGCGACCGATTCCAGGCGCGGCAGACCCAGGAAGCCGCATGTACCCTTGATCGTGTGCACGAGGCGAAAGATGCTGCCGATCAGTTCCGGGTCGTTCGGATTTTGTTCGAGCCGAACCAGTTCCAGATCGAGTGTCGCGAGGCTTTCGTTGGTTTCAGTCAGGAATTCGCTGAGAAGGTCGTCCATGGAGCTGCCATCCGGGCCTGGGGCTGGGGTAAGTCGAAACAGGAGCGCCAGATTTCGCACGGCCGGTCCTTCCGGCAGCACTCTCGGCGATCCGGCGCCAAGACTGGCCGGGAACGATTAAAATCGCGTAAAAATTGCAAAAAAGACGCTGTATGCCGCGCGTCCTAGGAGCTTATTCCGGACCGAAGGCAAGCGCTTTCGAGAGGGAAAAATCGAACCCGGGCTGGCCGGGTTTGTCGGAGAGCTTCACCGTCTGACCCGTTCGCTCAAACAGACAGGCGGTGAAATAGGGGTGGACGGTGCGCGGCGTCAGGGTGGAGACGTCCACGCGCCCGTCAAAGGCAGCTGGGACCACCTCGGCAAGCCCGGCGCCCTCGCCCGCCGCTTCCAGAACGATTCGCGCCCCCTGCTCCGACGGACGAGCCGAAACAGTGCCGCCCTTGGGCAGACTGTCGCAGGCGATCACGAAAAGATTGAGAAAGAGTCGGGCGTCGGATTTGCGCATCCGGGCGTCCAGGCTGCCGACGGCGGACCAGTCGCATGTGACGCGGGTTTCCCCGACAATGCCGTCGCATAATCGGGTTATCTGTCCGAGAGTCACGCTCTCGTCGTCCGATCCGCCCAGCCCGTAAGCCAGGCGGTAGAATTGCAGGCGGGCGGAGGCCTGGGCCGCGCTGAAGCCAAGCAGCTCCAGTATTTCCCTATCGGCACCGTTTTCGCCGCCGGAGGCAAGTTCGATTCCGGTGGAAATTCCGGTGATCGGCCCGATCAGCTCGTGGCAGAGGCGCGAGCTGATCAGTTCCAGCACGCGCAGGTCGACCGTGAAATGGCTCACCACTTGAGCGCCTCCCAGCGAATACCGCGCCTGTCGATTCCTACCAAACCCAGACAGACCCGAGGGATGGTATCCTTTCCCCCTGGTTTTCATTCGTAACGAAAACGGGTGGAATTGGCAAAACAGAAAGGACAGGAGTTTCGCCGTGAATCCCTTACTCGTGCCCGGTGCCCGGGTCCGCCATCCCGATGAGCCTGACTGGGGCATCGGTCAGGTCCAGTCGGCAATCGGCGACAGGGTGACCGTTAACTTCGAGAACTCCGGGAAAGTACTTATCAACACCCGTGTGATCACGCTTGAAGTGATCGACGACGACAATGACTGATGGGGCGGAACGAATGACGGCGGGCGTTATCCGGCGTCGGACGCAAGAAATGTCGCGGCGCGGCGTAAATCATCGGGCGTGTTGATATTGAAGAACGGATCGAGGCCGGCCGATAGCGGGAAATTGACCAGCGCGGACCCGTGCCGCGCTGTCCAGAGATCCACTTTCCGGATGCCCTCGCCGACCAGGGCTTCGCGCAGATCGGCCCTGAGAGAAACATGCCAAAGGCCGAAAACCGGATGGACCCGCCCACAGGAACGGGCCATCGCGATCGGGACGTTTTGCCGCGATGCGGCGGCCAGTAGCTCGGCCACCAGATTTGGTGGAAAAAACGGCGTATCGGTGGCGAAACTCGCGAGCCAGGACACATCCGGCCGCTCGCCAGCAACATGATCCAGGCCGGCAAGCAGTCCGGCGAGCGGGCCGGCCGATCCCGGAATGGCGTCGGTCAGGACCGGCACGCCGCTGTCGGCGAAATTTTCCGCCCGATCGCCCGCCCGGTCGCCCGCCCGGTCGCCCGCCACGATCACCAGCCCGGCGACCTGACGCCGGGCCCGCGCCAGCGTACGACCGAGAAGCGTCTCACCACCGAGGCGAAGACGCGCCTTGTCCTGCCCCATGCGCCGCGAACGGCCGCCGGCAAGCACCAGGCCGAACGCGCTCACGTCCGGGGTTCCTTCTCGGCCCCGCCCGCGGCGGGGCGGCGGGCTGTGCGACCTCGCAGCATGGCCGGACTATGAGGGGTGGCCGAAATCCCGACAAGGCCCGTCACGATCCCGCCACGATCCCGCCAGGATCCGGCCAGGCTGCCACGACCGATACAGGGTATTTAAATGCGTGCTCAGATACTTGCACCAATTTCTTGACCTGAAGACTCGCCTCCGACAGACTGCGCCCTCGCTGGCCGCGGCGAAATTCGCGCGACGGCAGCCGGTACGGTGCGGCCGGCCGGATTACCATCTGGTTTTGGGGGAACCAACGTGAATTTCACTGACGATGAGGCGCCGTCCCGGCGGCCGGACCAGCCGGCGCGCACCGACGCTGACGATCTTCGGGCTCACCGTCCGCCCCCGAGCGGCCCGCGCCAGGTCAGCACGCTGCGCCGGCGACAGGATCAGGCGTCCTATCCGCTTCACGAAGGCACTTTTGTCAGCGACGAGTTGTACAAGGCGCTTCTCGTCATGGTCGCGCCGCTCTATATCGCGGACAGGCGCGGTCATCTGATTTACGCCAACCCCGCCTTTCACGATCTGGCGGCGCGCATCTTCGACGACGACGGAGAGAACGGAGGCCACGTCCTCGAAGAAACGCCGACGGCGTTGGGCGAGATTTTTGAGCGGCTCGAAAGCGAAGCTTCGGACGAGATCGTGACGAATGACGTCGCCGCCCGTGGCACCTCCATGGCCTATTATTCGGGACGCCATTTTCCGCTGACCGATGCGTCGGGCCTGACCGTGGCCTATGTCGGCGTTTACACCGATGTCACCGATCGCGCCGAAGCCAATCGCAGGCTGGCCCAGACTCAGGCGCGCTACGAAGATGTGATCCGCTCGGCCTCGGACTGGGTTTGGGAGACCGACCACAATTTGAATCTGACCTTTGCATCCAACCGTATCGCGGAGACGCTGGGCGAGCCGGCCGAAACCTTGACCGGGCGCTATCTTGGCGCAATCGGACGGTTCGAGGACGATTCGGACGGGCCCCGCGCGCCCGACCGGCTTATCGGCCGGCGAAAACCCTTCCGCGGCGCCGCGTTCGTCGTCACGGACGGATCGGGCGACACCCATCGCATCAGGCTGAGCGGCGTCCCGGTCTTCAATTCGGACTCGGGCCGGTTTATCGGCTATCGCGGTACGGGAACCGACGTAACGCGGCAGGTGGCGGCCGAAAATACCGCGGTTCGCGCGCGCGAAGAGCTGGAGGTCGCGCTCGAAAGCCTCAAGGCGCGCAACCGAGATCTTGACGAGGCCCTGAAACGCGCGCAGGCGGCCGCCCATTCGAAGTCCGAGTTTCTCGCCATGATGAGCCACGAGTTGCGCACGCCGCTCAACGCGATCATCGGTTTCTCCGAGATGTCCCTCACCCAGATTTACGGACCACTGGGCGAAAAATATTCGGAATATTTCCGCGACATCGCGCGTTCCGCCCATCACCTGCTGGAAACCGTGGACAGCATCCTCGCCCTTGCCGATCTCGAGGGGACGGACACCATTGCCAGTGCGAAATCGGAACCCATGGCGCTTGACGGCCTCCTCAACGAGGCCGCGAAGCTGGTTTCGGCCAACGCGGCCGAGCGCGGGTTCGAGATCGAGATCGGCCCGGTCCCGGCCGGCCTCGATGTCCTGGGTGATCCGGTCCGCGCGCGCCAGATTTTCGTCAATCTTCTCGGTAACGCGGTAAAGTTCACGGACAAGGGCGGACGGATCGGCATCGATGTCGCCCGCCCCAAGGGTGAGATGGTGGATATCACGGTCTGGGACACGGGCGTCGGGATCACGCCCGAGCAGCAGGCCAAGATCTTCGACAGCTTTTACCAGGGCGAGCAGTCGGCCTTTCAGGCCGGCCCCGGCGGGCTGGGGATCGGCCTCACGATTTCCCGTTTCCTGGCCGAAATGATGGGGGGCACAATCTCCGTCGAGAGCACCGAAGGCCAGGGGGCGCGCTTCACCGTGACCCTGCCCTGCCGCCGCCAGGGCGCAGACGCCTGAGCGACCCGTAGGGGATACATAACCCTTCGCCGGCAGGGGTGAAAACCGCCGCCCGATTCCGTAATTTGGGCCATGGGCAGCGCGCCGTCGGCAAGCGCGGCGGCCGCCCACATCCGCCAGCAAACCGACGCAAGGAAAAATCCAGGCCCATGCCCGCAGCACCACTCATTGACCCGTTTGGACGCGAAGTCAGCTATCTTCGGGTGTCGGTGACGGACCGGTGCGATTTCCGCTGCATCTACTGCATGTCGGAAGACATGACGTTCTTGCCGAAATCGGAGGTGCTGTCGCTGGAGGAAATCGAACGGGTCTGTAACGCCTTTATCCGCCTTGGCGTGAGAAGGCTGCGGCTGACGGGCGGCGAACCGCTGGTCCGACGTAATATCATGACGCTGATCCGTCGCCTCGGGCGGCATCTGGAAAGCGGCACGCTCGACGAACTCACCCTGACCACGAACGGAAGCCAGCTCGCGCGGTTCGCCGACGACCTCGCGGCGGCCGGAGTCCGGCGCCTCAACGTCTCACTCGATACGCTGAAGCCCGACGTGTTCAGGGAAATCACCCGTTGGGGCAGCCTCGATCAGGTGCTGGCCGGGCTCGACGCCGCCCGCAGGGCGGGGCTGACGATCAAGATCAACGCCGTCGCCCTCAAGGGCGTCAACGATGACGAACTCAGCGCTATGCTCGCCTGGTGCGGCGATCAGGGCTTCGACATGACAATTATCGAAGTCATGCCGATGGGTGAAATCGGGACCGCCCGGCTCGACCAGTACCTGCCCCTGTCCATGGTCCGCACCCGGCTCAAGGCCGACTGGACACTCCGTCCGATCGACTATCGGACAGGAGGACCCGCGCGGTATGTCGAGGTCGCTGAAACTGGCCGGAAGCTCGGCTTTATAACGCCACTCACCCACAATTTCTGCGAAGGCTGCAACCGCGTGCGGCTGACCTGTACGGGCCAGCTCTATATGTGCCTCGGACAGGCGGACAAGGCCGATTTACGTGCCCCTGTCCGCGCGGCGGAGGGTGACGGGCCGCTGGAGCAAGCGATCCTTGAGGCCATATCACGCAAGCCCCGGGGGCATGATTTCGTGATCGATCGCCGTCAGGCGCAGCCGGTCGAGCGCCACATGAGCGTGACCGGCGGCTGATCCCTCGCTCCCCGAGCTTTAGCATGTCGCATGCCGGTCCTTTCGCCTAAAATCGGGGGCGTCTACCGGCGGATGACAGCACCCGGGCAATCCGGGACCCTCGTTGTGGAGCAGACACGTGCGGCGTGGCATCACTCTTTCGGGATTACTCCATGGCTCGGTGATCGCCCTGCTCGTCCTGGGCCTGCCTTCCCTATGGCTGTTCTGGCCTGATTTCTTCAAGGAAGACAGCGAAGAACCGGAAAGCGTCAACTGGGCCACGCTTCTACCCGAATCTGACCCAGAACCGGATCCGGACGAAGAGGAGGACGAGACGCAGTCCCCGCCAGCAGGCGGACGCCCCCAGATTGCCGGCAAGCGGGGAGACCCGGAAGATGGTGCCGACAGCCGCCGGCAGGAGGGCCGAACTGCCAGCCGGCCCGCGAGCGGGGCCGAAACCTCGTCGGCAGATCCGGCCGCGGCAACACGCGCGCCTTCCGCCCAAGACCGGACAAAGTCCGGAAAGCCGTCACCGCAGATCTCCGATGCCGATAAAATGGCAGTGGAAATCATCGACCCCGAGACCTTCCGTCGCGCCATGGCGGCGGCCGAGGCGGCGCACGCGGGCACACAGGCATCCGGTACGGAGGGCGCCGGACAGCCAGCCGAAGGTGAAATGCCGGCGAGCGCCGGTTCCCCGGAATCGGACGCCTCCACCACTCCGGCCGCAGATCAGGGGGCGGCCAGCGGGGGGCGCGATACACGGATCTACGAAGCACCGCCCCGCCCCGCCCGCCCGAAAACCCGCGATATCGGCGAAATCCTGGACTATGTCGCGGCCATCGATCCGCGTGCGGGGGATGTTATGCGCCGGCTCGAGGACAATCGTGTAGCGGCGCTTGAGGGCGCGCGGCCTGAAGACGCGGCGCTCGATCGGATCCGGGCCCGGCAGCAAGCGGCGGACAGGAAATCCTTTGAACGAATTTTCGAAACCGCGGAGATCGGATATGCGCCGGCCCAGTACGCTGTGGGCGTCCGCGAGCTGATCGGACGCGGCACCGAGGCCAACGCCCAAGAAGCGGTCGCCTGGCTGCAGAAGGCGGCGGAGCAGAACTACGCACCCGCCCAACGGATTCTCGGTTTTCTGCACGGGCGCGCCATTGGCACCCCACGCGATCTTGCCAAGGCGCATTTCTGGTGGACCCAGGCCGCCCAGGCGGGAGATGAGATTGCGCGTGAGGGCAAGGAGCTGCTGGAGCCGATCATGCCGGCCAAGGATCTGATCGAATCCCGCAAACTTTCGGCCCAATGGGCGCAGATCATGTCTGAGGTGGCCCCGCCGCAGGCCCGGCCCGAAGAAAAACGGGAAATGCAGGAGGAGCTCCGACGCGCGGCCGAAACCGGAGATATCGCGCGCGTCCGCACATTGCTCGCGCTCGGTGTCGATGCGCAGGCAACGGATAAAGGGGGCAAGACGGCGCTGATCAATGCGGCGTGGCGCGGCTACGAAAAGGTGGTCGAGGTCATGCTCGAATTCGGCTCGGATCCGGACTTCACAGACCAGAACGGCCTTTCCGCCCTCACCTGGTCGGCCGTCAACGGCCATGCCAAGGCGGCCGGAAAGCTCGTCGAGGCCGGGGCCGATGTCAACCATCAGGACCGGTTCGGCATGACGCCCTTGATGCGCGCTGCCTGGAACGGGCATAAGGATGTCGTGGAAAAGCTGCTGGAATCCGGTGCCGCGACCGATTTCCGCAACGGTGACCGGGACACCGCACTGGACATCGCCCGGCGCGAGGGATACGCGGAAATCGTCGAGCTGATCCGGAAAAAGGGCTGAAATCCGCACGAACCGCGCCGGCCGGCGGGTCCTGTCTGGCGCTTCTCCCGCGCCCGACTATACTCCCCCGGCAAGCCGCGTGCGGGTCAGCCGGGCCCGGATGATCGGAGCCGAACGAATCTGCCAAAGGGTAAGTGTCCGAGTGCCTTCTGCCACGACGCAAACGACAAAACTAACCTTCGTCGCCGCCGAGTCGCCGGAAGCTCAGGAGACTCTTGCTGAACTGAGTGCGCGTCATGGCGATTTCAGCGAAGACGCGGATGTCGTGGTCGCCATTGGTGGGGACGGCACAGTTCTGGAGGCCATGCATCGCTTCATGGGAAAGGGGCAGCCGATTTACGGCCTGCACAGGGGCAGTGTCGGTTTTCTCACCAACCATGCGCCCGACGGCGACCTGCTGGAACGCATCCTCGCCGCCAAGCCCGAAACCCTGCATCCGTTGCGGATGGTGGCGACCACCCTGGACGGCACGCGCCATGAGGCGCTCGCCATCAACGAGGTATCGCTCCTGCGCGAAAGGCACCAGACGGCGCGAATCCGGATTCTGGTGGATGATGTGGTCCGCCTGGATGAGCTCGTCTGCGACGGGATCCTGGTCGCGACGCCCGCGGGCAGTACCGCCTACAATCTGTCGGCCCACGGACCCATTGTCCCCATGGGGGCGGGCGTCCTGGCGCTGACACCCATCAGCGCCTTTCGCCCCCGCCGCTGGCGCGGCGCGTTGCTGAAGGATACGGCCCGGGTGACGTTTGAGGTGCTCGATGCGAAGCACCGCCGGGTCAGCGCCGTCGCCGACAATCAGGAAGTGCGGGATGTCGAATGGGTCCAGGTTTACGAGGACCGGTCCATCTCACTGACCATTCTTTTTGACAAAAACCAGAACTACGAAGAACGTGTCCTGCGCGAACAGTTCGCGCCCTGACCCGGAATTGCTCGACCAGCCGGTCATCCCAACCCCCCTATGCCGCAGTGGAAATGCCCAGCAGTTCACCCGACGCCAAAGACATCCTGAAGAAGCTGATCTCTTTCGACACGACCAGCCGATACTCGAACCTTGTTTGTATCGGGTACATTCAGGACTTCCTCGAATCTCTGGGTGCGAACTGCCGGCTTACCTATGACGACGCGGAGGCGAAGGCCAATATCTTTGCCTCCCTCGGCCCGCTGGATCGTCCCGGCCTGATTCTCTCGGGCCATACCGACGTGGTCCCGGTGGACGGGCAGGACTGGACCACCGATCCGTTCTCATTGACTGAAGCAAACGGAAGACTGTACGGGCGGGGCACCAGCGACATGAAATCCTTTATCGCCCTCGCGCTGGCAGCCGCGCACCGGTATGCCGAGCGTCCGGGCCGCGTCCCGCTGCATCTGTCGTTCTCCTATGACGAGGAGGTGGGCTGCCTCGGCGTGCCCCGGCTCATTGACGACATGGCCGCGCATCTTGCTCATCGGCCGTGGGCATGCATCGTGGGGGAACCCACAGGGCTCCGGGTCATCAACGGTCACAAGGGCAAGACAACCGTGCATTGCCGCGTGCGAGGCCGCGAGGCGCATTCCTCCCTGACCCACAAGGGGGTCAATGCCATCGAACACGCGGGCGAGGTCCTGGCCATCCTGGCCGAGATCAGGGACCGCATCCGGCATGACGGTCCGATCGACGAAAGTTACGATCCTCCCTATACGACAGTTCATGTCGGCGTGATCCAGGGCGGCACGGCCCTCAACATCGTTCCCAGGACCTGTGACATCCACTTCGAGTTTCGCAATCTGCCGACCCACGACCCCATGACGCTCCTTGACGAAATAGCCGGGCGGGTCGAGACGGAAATTCTGCCACGGATGCACGAGACGGACCCGGACGCCGGAATTTCGTTCACCCTTCAGGGCAATTTCCCGCCGCTCGAGACCGATGAGACCTCGGATATTGTCGACCTGGTCAAGAACCTGACCGGCGAAAATAAAACGTTCAAGGTCCCGTTCGGGACGGAGGGCGGCCTCTTCGACCGCGCCGATATTCCGACCGTCGTCTGCGGACCCGGCAGTATCGACCAGGCCCACAAACCCGACGAGTTCATTCTGATCGAGCAGTTCGAGGCCGGCCGCCAGTTTCTCGGCCGGCTCGTCGATCATCTCGCCACTGCCTAGCCCCTTCGGCCGAAAAGACAGCGAAGCGTGACCCAAAAAGCCCGAGACTTTCTGATCGCCGTGACCATCGGCACGACGGGCGGCGCCCTGTTCACCTGGGCTGGCGTGCCGCTCGGCTGGCTCCTGGGCGCGCTGTGTCTTGCGACCGTGGCTGCGATGCGGAGCGTGCCGCTCTACATGCCCAGCTGGTTGCGCACGCTGATGATCGTCGTCCTGGGTGTCCTTATCGGAAGCGCCTTCACGCCCGATGTAATGCACGACGCCTCTTCCTGGCTTCTGCCCCTGGGCGTGCTGCTGGTTTTCGTGATCGGGGCGGGCGGCCTGTCGCGCTGGTTTTTTTACCGGGTTGGCAAGTATGACCGGATTACCTCGTTCTTCGCCGCCGCGCCGGGCGGGCTGAACGAAATGGTCCTGATGGGCCAGAGCATGGGTGGTGATGACCGGGTGATCTCGCTCAGCCACGCCATCCGCATTCTCGTCGTGGTGGCCACGGTCCCACTTTTCCTGCGCCTTTGGGAGGGGGCTGAGCGAATCACCACGCTCACCCCGCCCGGCGCGACCGTTACGGCGGGGGATGTCGCGATCCTGGGCGCCGCCGGTATCGCGGGCTTCGCCCTTGCCCGACTTATACGCCTGCCGGCGTCACAACTCACCGGCCCCATGCTGTTGAGCGCGGCTGTCCACATCCTGGGGTGGACGGCGGCCAACCCGCCGGCCCTTCTGGTCATCGTCGCGCAGGTAATTATCGGCACCGCCATCGGCTGCCGCTTCGTCGGTGTCGACTTCTTCTCGGTGAGACGCATCCTGTGGGTCTCGGCCGTCGCCGCGCTGGTCACGATCGCGCTCGCTATCGGCTTCGCCTACGGCGCCGACCGCCTGTTCGATATCGGTTTTGCCCGCATGCTGCTCAGCCTCGCGCCGGGCGGGGTCGCCGAGATGAGTCTGACCGCCCTCGCACTCAATGTCGATACGGCATTCGTGTCCACGCACCACGTTGCACGCATCGCCATGGTCGTTGTTCTGGCGCCGATCATCTTTCGCGCCGGTCGGAAGCTCCTTGGGACGGCCGAGACTCCGCCATCTGATCCGAAGGACCGCCAATCGTGAAAGTATCGTTGTTCGATTTCGACCTGCCGGAAAGCGCCATCGCAACACGCCCGACCTCACCCCGGGATGCGGCACGTCTTCTCGAGGTGGGTGCCACGCTAACGGACCGGGTGATGACCGATCTGCCCCAATGCCTCGAGCCAGGCGACCGACTCGTCTTCAATGATACAAAGGTCATTCCCGCACAACTTAACGGGAAGATCGGTGACCGACGCGTTTCAGTTACACTGCACCGGCGGCTTGAGCACCAGAGTTGGCAGGCCTTCGTTCGCCCGGGGCGCGTTTTCCGGCCGGGCCGCCAGGTCATCTTCGGTGACGATTTCAGGGCGGACATCGTCGCGGTCGAGCCAATGGAAGCTGGCGGGGTCACACTGTCCTTTCCCTACAGCCTCCCACTGCTGCGCACCCGGCTGGAGGCGCATGGAACCATGCCGCTGCCGCCCTATATCCAGCGCAACCGCGCACCGGACGCACAGGACGCAGAGGACTACCAGACCCTGTTCGCGGCCCGGGAAGGGGCGGTCGCCGCGCCCACGGCGGGACTCCATTTCACCCCGCGTCTCATGTCGGCCCTGGCCGAACGGAACATCGCCCACAGCCTCGTGACGCTGCATGTGGGGGCGGGAACCTTCCTGCCGGTCCGGGTCGAAGACACGGCCCAGCACCGGATGCACGCGGAATGGGGAGAAATCAGCGCCGAGACGGCGGCAGCCCTGAATGCGACGCGCCGCGGGGGCGGGCGAATCATTCCGGTCGGCACCACTTCGCTCAGGCTGCTGGAGACGGCGGCTGGCGGGAGCGGCGAAATCCGGCCCTTCAGCGGCGAGAGCGAGATCTTCATCACCCCCGGTTACCGGTTTCGCGCGGCGGATCTGCTGATCACCAATTTTCATCTGCCGCGATCCACGCTGATGATGCTGGTGGCCGCGTTTGCCGGGTTTGAACGGATCAGACACGCCTACGCCCACGCCATTGACCGGGGCTACCGGTTCTATTCATATGGCGACGCCTGTCTCCTGCATCGCGATGCCGCGGCCGCCTGACGGGCACAATGGACGAGCAGATGGCCACACCCGGTTTCTCCTTTTCAATCAAGGCGCGTGACGGCGACGCGCGCGCCGGCCTCCTCCGGACCGCCCATGGTGACGTGCGCACGCCGGCCTTCATGCCCGTGGGCACGGCCGGCACGGTCAAGGCGATGCGGCCCGAATCGGTCCGCGAAACCGGCGCCGACATCATCCTCGGCAATACCTACCATCTGATGTTGCGCCCCGGGGCCGAGCGCGTGGCGGCGCTGGGTGGTCTGCACGCCTTCATGAACTGGCCCCGCCCAATCCTGACCGATTCGGGCGGCTACCAGGTATTCTCGCTCGCCCAGCGACGGCGGATCAGTGAGGATGGCGTGCTGTTCCGCTCCCATCTCGATGGTCGCGAGGTACACCTCTCGCCCGAGCGCGCCATGGAAATACAGCATCTGCTCGGATCGGACATTTCGATGGTGCTCGATGAATGCACCAGCTTTCCCGTTGAAAAGGACGCCGCCGCTCGCTCGATGGCCCTGTCGATGCGCTGGGCGAGGCGTTGCCGGGAGGCTTTCGTGGACCGGGCCGGACACGGCGTCTTCGGCATTGTGCAGGGGAGCGTCTATACAGACCTCCGGGCAGAATCCGCCGGCGCATTACAGGAAATCGGGTTCGACGGCTATGCGATCGGTGGCCTCGCGGTGGGTGAGGGATTTGCGCGCATGGTCGAGGTCACCACCGAGACGACCCGCTGCTTGCCGGCCGACCGGCCGCGCTATCTCATGGGCGTGGGCAAGCCGCGCGATATCGTGGAGGCGGTCTTCAGGGGCGTTGACATGTTCGATTGCGTGCTGCCGACCCGTTCGGGCCGGACGGCGCAGGCGTTCACGCGCGCGGGCGCGCTCAATATCCGTAACGCCCGTTTCGCCGACGATCCGGCGCCTCTCGAGGATGGTTGCGCCTGCCCCGCCTGCCGCGATTACAGCCGCGCCTATCTGCATCACCTGGTCAAGGCCAATGAAATTCTGGGAGCCATGCTGCTGACCTGGCATAACCTGACCTATTATCAGGACCTGATGTCGGCGCTGCGCGACCGGATTGCCGACGGCACCCTCGCGGATTTCGTCCACGCTTTCCGTCAGGCCGGGGACGGTGACGCGGAAAACATGCCCGAGGATCACGAGGTCATACCCGGAAAGGAATAAGCCTATGGCGGAAGAAACCTATGGTGGACTGAGCCAGCTTGGCGGGTCGGGCAAAATCCCGCACGCGCCCGAGGAAGCGACGCTCGAGACCGTTCCGAACCCGCGCGCGGGCACGGCCTATGTCGTGCGGTTCACCTGTCCCGAGTTCACATCGCTCTGCCCCGTCACGGGGCAGCCCGATTTTGCCCATCTCGTCGTCGATTACGTGCCCGGCCCCCGGCTCGTCGAGAGCAAGTCGCTCAAGCTTTTCCTTCATTCCTTTCGCAACCACGCGGGGTTTCACGAGGCCTGCACCCTGATGATCGCGGAACGGATTGTCGGTGCAAGCGACTGCACCTGGCTCAGGATCGCGGGCTACTGGTATCCGCGGGGCGGTATTCCGATCGATGTTTTTTACCAGACCGGACCCGCACCCGACGGAGTCTGGCTGCCCGATACGGGCGTTGCACCCTATCGCGGACGCGGCTGATACCGCCCCTGCCCGATCAGTCGGGGCGCCGCACCACCGCGCCCCCTTCGGGATCGCGCAACGCAACGCGGACCAGACCCGGCACATCGGGCCGCAGCCGATCAAAAATCCAGCCGGCGATCGCCGGCGCAGTCGGATTTTCGAGCCCCGGAATATCATTGAGATACTGATGGTCCAGCGCCTCCACCACGGGGGCCACGAGGCGGCGCAACTCGGCGAAATCCATCACCCAGCCGGTCTGGTCGCCGACATCGCCGGCGACCCAGATTTCGGCCTCGAAGGAATGACCGTGCAGCCGACCGGCTTTTGAGCCCGCCGGCGCCTCCGGCAATCTGAGCGCCGCTTCGAAACGGATTGATACGAAAACTTCCATCATGACCCGATCGCCTAGGGAAATCCGAGGAGCTTGTGCGTCTGCAGGCTGAGGCGCCATTGGGGATGGGCAAGACAGTAGGCCAGCGCCAGGCGGGTGTTCTCGTCCAGGCGGGGACCGTCCATGGGCTGCAGGTAGAAATGCGCGAAGTCCAGATGCGCGAATTTATCGGGCGGCGCACCGTCTTGCGGGTAGACGAGCTTGAGCTCCTGCCCGCATTCCTGGACCAGCGCCGCCCCGGCCTTGGGACTGACGCAGATCCAGTCGATCCCCGCCGGCGCCGCCAGGGTACCATTGGTCTCGATCGCGATTTCGAACCCGGCGCCGTGCAGAGCATCGATCAGCGTCCGGTCGAGCTGCAGGAGCGGCTCGCCGCCCGTGCAGACCACGAGCGGGAGCGCCGCGCCGGACGCCGCCTGCGCGTTCCAGACCGTCCGCACCCGGTCAGCCAGGGTCGCGGCATCGATGAAAGTGCCACCACCCGGCCCGTTCGTCCCGACGAAATCGGTATCACAGAACCGGCAGACTGCCGTTGCCCGGTCGCGCGCCAGCCCGGACCACAGATTGCACCCGGCAAAGCGACAGAACACGGCGGCCCGGCCCGTATTCGCCCCTTCGCCCTGGAGCGTGTAGTAGATTTCCTTGACCGCGTAGCTCATCGTCGCGCCTGGCCGGTCATATAGGCGATCGGATCGTCGATCCCCGCCTCGTTAAACCCCTTGAGGCGAATCTGGCAGGCATCGCAGACCCCGCAGGCCGTGCCGCCCACACCCGGACTGTAGCAACTGGTGGTCTCACTGTAATCGACGTCCAGCTCGAGCCCGCGCCGTATGATATCCGACTTGGACAAGTCTATCAGGGGGGCATGGATCCGGACCGGGATTTCCCCGGCCACCGCTGCGCGGGTCGCGAGATTGGCCATGGCTTCGAAAGCCCTGACGAATTCGGGCCGGCAATCGGGGTAGCCTGAATAATCGACGCGATTGACACCGATAAAGATGTCGCCCGATCCGCGCACTTCCGCATGGGCCAGCGCGAAGGCCAGAAAGATTGTGTTCCGTGCCGGCACGTAGGTAACGGGAATCTCGCTCGCCATCTCGCTGGCGTCACGATTGGTCGGCACCGGAATGTCGGCCGTGAGGGCCGAGCCGCCAAACTGTCGGAGATCGATTTTGATGATGACGTGATCCTCGACGCCCCGGCTGGCCGCGACACGCTCGGCCGCGCGGACCTCGTGGATGTGGCGCTGGCCATAGTTGAACGTCAGGGCGGCCACGTCGTACCCTTCGCTCTGAGCAACCGCCAGGGCGGTGGCGGAATCAAGCCCGCCACTCAGCAACACGATCGCGACCGGATTTTGCGCCATTACCCATCTTTCTTTTTTAGTCCAGAACCGCCACTCTGCCGGCGATTCGCGCCAGGGCGGGCCGGCGCAGGTGGATAACACACCGGGAAGCAGCTTGGCTATGCGGACGGCGGAAGCCCTGATTGCCGAGGCGCACCGGTACGGCTTCGATGCCGCCGGGCTGGCACCGGCGCGCCTGCCGGATTACGCCGAAAAAGGGCTGCTTGCCTTTCTCGAGGCGGGCTGGCAGGGCGACATGGCCTGGATGGCCGACACGGCGGCGCGCCGTCGCGCGCCGCGGCGACTCTGGCCCGAGGCGTGTTCGATCCTGGCGGTCGGCACCAACTACACCCCACCCGATGCGCCGCTGCGTCTACTCGACTTGCCCGAGTGCGGCAACGTGTCGGTCTACGCCCGTGGTGACGATTATCACGACATACTGAAGCGTCAGCTCAGGCAGCTCGCTCGGCACATCGCGGCCAGTCTCGGGACGGAGGTGAAAATCTTCGTCGATACCGCGCCGCTCATGGAAAAGCCCCTGGCCCAGCTTGCCGGGCTCGGCTGGCAGGGCAAGCACACGAACCTTGTCTCGCGGAAATTCGGTTCATGGCTGTTCCTCGGGGCCATTCTGATCGCGGCCGAGATCGAGCCCGGCCAGCCCGGCGAGGATCATTGCGGCAACTGCCGCAGATGTCTCGACATTTGCCCGACAAACGCATTTCCGGCGCCCTACAAACTCGATGCGCGGCGCTGCATTTCCTATCTGACGATCGAACACAAGGGGCATATTCCGGTTGAATTCCGCAAGCCCATCGGCAACCGGATCTATGGTTGCGATGATTGCCTCGCCGTCTGTCCCTGGAACAAATTCGCCCAAGCCGGCACGACCTCGCGCCTCGCCGGCAGGATCGAGCTGCAGGCCCCCAAGCTGCGCGACCTGGCGGCGCTCGATGAGGCGGCTTTCCGCGAGGTGTTCCGCAAATCGCCAATCAAGCGGACCGGGCGCGCGCGGTTCGTGCGCAACGTGCTGATTGCCATCGGTAATTCAGGTGATCCCGCCCTCATCCCGTCTGCGACCGCCCTCTTGACGGACCCGTCTCCACTGGTGCGCGCGATGGCGGTCTGGGCTTTGGGCCAGCTTGAAGGGGCCGACAGCTTTGTCGGGCTGCGCGACCGGCACCGGCCGGATGAACCCGATCCCGCGGTGCGGGCCGAGTGGGACCGTCCTACGCCTATTGCAGGCGCCGGCGAAACATCCACTGCGCCACGGCAAGGCTGACGAGAGCAATGACGAAGAGCGGCCATATATTCTGCACAGCGGTCTGGAGCGGCATGTCCTCAAGCATCTGGCCGCGCATGATGATCAGGATATAGCGCACGGGATTCAGGTAGGTGAGGGACTGGACCCATTGCGCCATGTTCTCGATCGGCGTGGCGAAGCCCGACAGGATGACCGCGGGCACGACAAACAGAAACACACCCAGAATGGCCTGCTGCTGAGTCTGAGAGATACTGGAGATCATCAGCCCGACGCCGATCACGGCGAAGATGAAGGCGAGCATGCCGGCCGCCATGATCCAGAGACTGCCATTGAGGGGTACGCCGAACCAGGCGTGCGCGATGGTGACGATAGCCACCCCTTCGGCGATGCCGATCACCAGGGCAGGTGCCATCTTGCCGATGAGTATCTCGACCGGCCTGAGGGGCGTGACCAGCAATTGCTCGAACGTGCCCATCTCACGCTCCCTCGCGACCGAGAGCGCCGTGACCTGAATCGCGATGATCAAAACGAGCGTGGCCGTAATACCGGGCACGATGAACCACTGGCTGCGGAGGTTGGGATTGAACCACGCACGGATGTCGAGGGCGGCCGGCGGGCCGCTCAGCCCCGCCGCCCGGGCCCGAGCGCGGGCGAAATCGTTGACGATCGTACGGGCGTAGCCGACCGCGACCTGGGCCGTGTTGGACTGCCGCCCATCCACCAGAATCTGCACCTGGGCAGGATCGGCCTGCCCCGCTTCCGCCGCCAGATGCAAATCGCGCGAAAATGTCTCGCCGATATGAAGGACCATGAGCGCCTCGCGCCCGGTCAGGACCGGCGCAATCTCGGACCTGTGCGCGAGCCGCTTCACGGGCCGGAAATTGGGCGAGGCCGTGAACCGGGACACGAGTTCGCGCGAGGCGAGGCCGGAATCCTCATTCAACACCGCGAGCCGGACATTCCAGACATCGAACGTGGCAGCGTAGCTGAAGACCAGGATCTGGATGAGCGGCGGCGCCACAAGAATGATGCGTGACTTCCTGTCCTTGAAAACGATCAGGAATTCCTTGGCGATCAGCGCGCGCAGCCGCGACCGGACTGTTCCCATCCGCCCTACTCCAGCGTCTTGCGCGTCTTGCGGCGCGTCAGGGCGAGAAAAAATACCGCCATCGCGGCCAGCGCCAGCAGGTTTGGCAGCAGCACGGACCAGGCATCGCCCGCGAGGAAAAGAGTCTGGATGCAGGCCACGAAATATCGCGCTGGCACGATATAGGTCAGGGCCTGAACCCATCCGGGCATGCTCGTGATATCGAAGATGAAGCCGGACAGCAGAAATGCCGGCAGGAAAGTCACGATGATCGCCATCTGGGATGCGAGGAACTGGTTCTTCGTCGCTGTCGAAATCAGAAGCCCAAGCCCGAGTGCGGCCGCCAGAAAGACCGCGGCCACCAGCCCAAGCACCAGAATATGCCCGCGAAACGGGACATCGAAGACATGGATCGACATCGTTACGCTAAGCGCCATCGCGCCGATCCCCAGCGCAAAGTAAGGGATCAGCTTGCCCAGCAGAATTTCGTTCTCACTTACGGGAGAGACAATCAGGGCTTCCATCGTGCCGCGCTCCCATTCGCGTGCTACCACGAGCGCGGTCAGCAGGGCACCGATCAGCGTCATGATGATAGCGATAAGGCCGGGAACGAGAAAATTTGTGCTGCGCAATTCGGGGTTAAACCAGACGCGGGGCTGGATTTCCACCAGCGCGCCGGCCGATATCCCCTCGCGCAGACGCCGCTCCGCCAGCCAGGTCTGCCAAGCGCCCTGGATATACCCGGAAACCAGATTGGCGGTATTTGAATCTGTCCCGTTCAAGATGACCTGAATATGAGCGGCTTCGGTGGCCTCTCCGGGGCGCCGGGCAGTCTCGAGGTCGCGGGCAAAATTCTCGCGCAGCACGACAATCGCCTGCACGTCGCGCTCGCGAAAGGCACTTTCGGCCGGCTGGCGCGCACGAAAAACCTGCGGGCGGAAATAATGCGACTGCGCAAGACTTTGCAGAAAGTCATGCGCTTCCGGCGTCGGCGCCTCGATCACCACCGCCACCGGCACGTTCTTCGCATCGAGGCTGACGCCGTAGCCAAACAGGATCAACAGCACGAGGGGCATGGCGAAGGCAATCAGGATGCTCGACGGATCACGCATGATCTGGCGAAATTCCTTGCGCACCAGGGCGCGAACGCGCCGGGCGCGACCGCCGCTCTGCGATCTCTTGTCGCCCCGGATCACAACGGATGCTCCCGGTCAAAGGCCTCGATCAGCCCGACAAAGGCATCCTCCAGGCTGGGGTCCGGCAGGTCGTCGCGCCGGACCCGCGCCTTTAACCCGTCGGGGGTGTCGGTAGCCACCAGCTGGCCACGATAGACCACGGCCAGCCGGTCGCAGTATTCGGCCTCATCCATGAAATGCGAGGTGACGAGAATTGTGACTCCGGCATCCGCCATCGCGTTGATGCGCGCCCAGAACTCGCGCCGGGTCATTGGATCGACGCCCGAAGTGGGTTCGTCCAGGAACAGGATGTCGGGATCGTGCAGAACAGCGCAGCTCAGCGACAGACGCTGCTTGTAGCCGAGCGGGAGCGGTCCGCTTTCCTGGTTGCCGTAGCGGGCGAGGTTGAATTCCTCGAGGATGCTGGCCACCCGATCCTCGCGCCGTCGGCCCGTAAGACCGTAGACGCCGGCGAAAAATGCCAGATTCTGGCGCACCGTCAGATTGCCGTAGAGGGCGAATTTCTGTGCCATGTAGCCAATCCGGGCCCGCGCCTCGGCCGCCGCATGGGCAAGGTCGAGCCCGACCACCCGCGCCTCGCCCGAGCTTGGCGGCAGAAGGCCGCACAGCATCTTGAACGTCGTCGATTTGCCTGCACCGTTCGGGCCGAGCAGGCCGAACACCTCGCCTGCCCGGACCGCAAAACTCACCTTGTCGACCGCCCGGAACTGGCCGAAATCACGTGTCAGATCCTTGACTTCGATCACCGGCCCTTTCGCATCGCGCAATCCTGTGACGAGGCCGGACATCACCTCCGCGCTTCCGGCGCGCCATTCTCCGGAACGGGTCTCAACATCGTGAAGCCGGGTAACGAAGACATCTTCGAAGCGTGGCGGCACCAGACGCATCTCTCTCGTCAGGCCGAGATCGGCCGGCGCCGGCGGGGCCGCACCGGCATGCAGGACGAGACGCAGGTTCCGCCCCTGGATAAGCGCATCCAGCACGGCCGGGTGCTCTTCCGCCCGCCGCTGGACGTGGCGCTTCGGACCGTCGCCGATAGGGGCGAGGAAGCTGCGCCCCTCGATTTTTCTGGTGAGTGCGGCCGGGCGGTCGAACGCAAGTACCCGCCCCTGATCGAGCAGGATGACACGGGCGCAGCGTTCCGCTTCGTCGAGATAGGCGGTGCTCCAGACGACGCCGATCCCGCCCGCCACAAGATCTTGCACAATGGCGTAAAGCTCACGCCGCGAAACCGGATCGACCCCGACGCTGGGCTCGTCCAGCAGCAGCAGGTCGGGCTCGCTGAGAAGCGTGCAGGCGAGGCCGAGTTTTTGTTTCATGCCGCCCGACAGCCGGCCAGCCAGCCGGCGGGAAAAGGGGCCGAGGCCGGTAAACTCGAGCAATTCGTCAGACTTCCGCCGCCGGGCCGCCGGCGCCAGCCCATTGAGATCGCCATACAGGCGAAGGTTTTCCAGAACACTCAGATCCTCGTACAGGCCGAAGCGCTGCGGCATATAGCCGACGGCGCCACGAGGCCCGGCGCGGCCCGGCCGGACCGCTTCACCAAACACGCGAATCTCGCCCGCGCTGGGCGTGAGCAGACCCGCCGCCAGGCGCAGCAAGGTCGTCTTACCCGCCCCGTCGGGGCCGACAAGGCCGGTTATCTCGCCCGCGCCGATGCTGAGCGACACGCCCTGGAGCGCCGTGACGGTTCCCGATTCGTTGGCAAATTCCTTGCTCAGTCCCTCGGTCTCGAGCGCCGCGCTCTCAGGGCTGCCGGTCATCGCGGGTCTCCGGCGACGGTTGTTGGGCCTCCGCCGGCGCGGCCAAGGCGCGTGCCCCGGCGGCCGAACGGTCGAAAACCTCGGGGACGAGTTCGACCGTGACCGGCATCCCCTGCCGGAGACGGCGATCGGGATTGGCCACATAGACCCGCAAGCGATAGACCAAATCCGTACGCAGTTCCGGTGTCTCGACGGTCTTGGGTGTGAATTCGGCCGTGGGCGAGATGAACCCCACCCATCCTTCATAGGGAGCTTCCGGATCCGTATCGGTCGTGACCAGCGCCGTCATCCCCGGAAAGACCCGCCCCAGATTGGGCTCATCGACATAGGTACGGACCCAGACCGGATCGTCGATGGCGATGGAATAGACCGGGGAATTGCCCAGGACCACGGCGCCCGGTTCACGGATCCGGACCAGCACCGTGCCGTCCACCGTCGAGACCAGCCGGGTGCGGTCCAGCCGGTAAGCGGCCAGCGCGGCCGCCTGTTCAAGCGCCTCGATTTCCGCTTCGGTAGCGTCGACCGCCTGACGGGCATCGTCCAGGCGTTGCTCGGAAGTATTGCCGCCGCGGAACAGCTTTTCCTGACGCGCGAGCGTCCGTCGGGCATTGACCAGCCGGGCCTTCGCCTCGCGCACCCTGGCACGCGCACTGGCTTCGTCGTAAATGAACCGGTCGGCCTCCAGCGCCGCCAGAACCTGCCCGCGGCTGACCCGGTCACCCTCCTCGACATGCATCACATCGATCGGCCCTTCCACGTTGAAGGCGAGATCGACCTCGCGCACGTCCACATTGCCGTACAGCGTCAACCGGTCGTCCGTCGGCGAATTGGCAAGAAAAAGGTAGGCGGCCCAGCCCGCCCCGGCGAGGAGGACGAGAACGACGAGCCCGATGACGGGCCTGGGAGGTGTCTTCATCGCAAAATGCTCCCCGCCAGGAGGAATTTCCGCGCGGCTCCCCGCGGCGATGATCTCCGCCCGGCTGAACTGGAAGAAACCAGACCTGACTAGACTAAACGGTTCAGTTTAGTCTAGTCTTGCCGCCGGCCCCGGGTCAACAGAATGACATCCCAATCCCGCGGCCGGAAACGGGAAACGGGAGTATCCCAACGTGGCAGCACAGCCGACAGAGAGCGGCACCCCGCGCGCGCCGGCTGACAGCGCCAAGCGGGAGAGTATCCTCGATGCCGCGAGCCGGCTTTTTCTCGAGAGAGGGTATGAGGGCACCAGCATGGACCGGGTGAGCGACACGGCCGGCGTGTCCAAGGCCACCCTCTACGCCCATTTCCGGACCAAGGAAAATCTCTTTGCCGAGATCATCGCCCGCGCCCGGAACTCGGTAATCGCAGTGCTCGATACGCGCCACGCTGCCGGCGCCGCGCCCGAAGATGTCCTTCGCCATTTCGCGCGCGCTCATGGCAATCTTGTCCTTTCACCCCTGGCGCTGGCCCTGCAACGGCTCCTGTTCGCCGAGGGTCATCGGGTTCCGGGGCTTACCAGGACGTTCTTCAACGCTGGGCCGGCGCGGATTCTGAAACGGCTGACGGATTTCCTCAGATCGGAAACGGCGGCCGGGCGCCTCACCGTCGCAAAGCCGCAGCTCGCGGCCGAGCAGTTCGTCGGCATGGTCATGGGACCGCCCCATATCCGCCACCTCCTCTATATCGAGACGGAAGAGGATCGGCGGAATTTCGAAGAGCGTGTCGACGAGGCGGTACGCACCTTCCTCGCCCGTTACGCACCCGACTGAGAGCCCGCTTGCGTTAATGGCCCAGGGCGAGCCCGTCCTTGCGCGGGTCCGAGCCCCCCGTCAGCACGCCCGTTTCCCAATCGATCCGGATCGCTTGCGCGCCGCCCCAGGGGACGGCGGCCCGTGTGATGCGGTGGCCCTTCGCGGCAAGCGCCCCGGCCGTGGCCTCGCCGACGCCCCGCTCAAGATCGTAGCGCCCGCCGAAATTGAAAGCGCGTGGCTGATCAATCGCCGCCTGCACGTTCAGGCCGTAATCGAGGATATTGGACAGCACGCGGACCTGGCCGACCGGCTGGTACTGGCCATGCATGACGCCGAAGGACAGGGCCGCGCGCCCGTCTTTCATGGCGATCGCCGGGATGATGGTGTGAAGCGGCCGCTTGCCGGGAGCCAGGCCGTTGGGATGCCCTGCCTCGAGGACGAAACCGGCGCCCCGATTATGCAGCACGACGCCCGATCGGGGGCTGACGATCCCCGAGCCGAAGGAAAAGAAGATCGAGTTAATGAAGGAGAGTGCATTGCGATCCTCGTCCACCACGGTGAGATAGACTGTCTCGGGGTGCACCGGGAAATCGCCTGCTGAAGGCGCCCCCGATCCGCCGGCGCCGGCGCGGTCCGGATCGAACCCGCCCAGGAGCCGGTCTGCGAAGGCCGGCGACAGCAGTTCGTCCACCGGCACATCGCTCGTTTCCGGATCGCCGATATGGGCATCACGCACCTCGAAGGCGAGGCGCGTCAGTTCGCCTTCGAGATGAAACCGCTCCGCGCCCAGCGGATCCATCGCCGAAACATCGAACCGGCTCAGAAGGTTCAGCATCAGGAGCGCCGTGACGCCCTGCCCGTTCGGCGGACATTCAAAAATGTCATAACCGCGATAACGGGTCTGTATGGGCGAGACATATGCCGCCTCGGCCGTCCCGAAATCCTCGAGCGTGTGAACCCCGCCCCGCGCGCGCAGCGTCTCGACGATATCCTCGGCCACCCGGCCCTCGTAAAACCCTGCGCGGCCATGGGCAGCGATCTCGCGCAGTGTTCCGGCCAGCAGGGGCTGGCGGTGAAGGCTGCCCATCGCGGGCGGGGCCCCTGACGCATCGAGAAAGACCCGACGCGCCGTGTCGTCGCGCAACAGCTTTTCGCGATTTTCCGCCCAGTCGAAGGCTATGCGCTCGGCCACCGGATAGCCGTCCTCGGCATAGCTGATCGCCGGTTGCAGCAGGTCCGCCATGTCCATGGTGCCGAAATCACGGCGCAGCCGGTCCCAGGCGGCGACGCATCCGGGCACCGTGACGGCGTGCGGACTATCGGGCGGGATATGGCGGCCGAACCGGCCTTGGAGTGCCTCGGCGTCGATCGCCGCCGGCGCGCGCCCTGACCCGTTGAGCGCCACCACCTCGCCGGTCCCGCCGGGCACGAAGAGCGCAAACGCGTCCCCGCCCACGCCCGTCGATTGCGGCTCGACGACGGCGAGGACGGCGGCAGCGGCAATCCCGGCATCCACCGCATTGCCGCCATAGCCCAGAATGGCCACGGCCGTCAGTGTCGCCAGCGGATGGGACGTGGCCGCCATCCCGTTTGTCCCGTGGACCGGTGACCGGCCGGGCTGCTGGAAATCGCGCATGGCCGGGGCCCTAGCCAAGGCCCAGCGCGCCCGGGTTCATCAGACCCCTTGGATCGAGCTGACGCTTGAGCCCCTGGAGAAGCTCCCAGCTCTCCGGCACCATGTTGCGGCTGAAGGCGTAGTATTTGCCGATCTGCTGCTGCACGGCGCCAAGGGCCTCGTGAAGATCGGCAATCCCCTGGCGCAGTTCGATAACCAGATCGCGCGCCGCCGGATTGGCCCCGATGGTTTTCCATTTCTCCTGAAACTCGGGCTCGATCACGCTGAGCCGCAAGGGCCCCAACGCATCGATCCAATAAAAACTGGGCTCGAGCAGGAACATGTTGGCGCTGGCCGCTGTCAGATACGAGGTCGTTACGCCGTGCTCGTCCATGCGCTGTCGGTTCTCCGCCAGGTAGGCCTCGGTCGCGTCCACCGCCGCCTGGGCGCGGGAGAGCGGAAAAATCCCGTGCATCGGCATCCAGAGCTGTCCCTTCGGGCCAAGCAGGTTGGAGCGAATGGGTCGGAAGGGGTGCGCGCGCATCACCGTCGGAATGGCGTTGGTCAGTTCCCAGGCGCCGTTTTCGCGCGCCACCCGGCGGATCGAGTCCATCATGCGGCCCGCTGCCCCGTCGTCATGCCCGTCGACCGTCACGTGCAGCGAATAGTTCACCTTGCGGAGGACCCGCTTGCCGGCCCGGGTCACGCGGAAAAGATCGCCGAGCCCGCGCAACCCGCGGCCCGATCCCGCAATCTTGCCGAGAATTTCGAATCCCTCGCTCAACGTGATGCCGGACGCCTCGAACCCTTCGTTAAAATAAGGATCGAAGCCGAAGCATTCCGAGGCCACGCGCATCCGCGTAACCTCTGTCTGGGTCGCCACCAGTTCCTCGAAGGTATTGAAGCCGAAGGATGCGGCCGCCATGGCCGGCGGCTGGCGGACGAGCTGGAGACTGATCCGCGCCTTGATTCCGAGTGCGCCGGTATCGGCGAGGAAAAGCCCGGTCAGATCGGGCCCCCAGTGGCGATAGAAAGGCGTCGACCGCCGGTTGGCCCAGGACCCGGTGCGCAGAATTTCGCCATTGGCAAGGACCAGTTCGAGGCCCAGTGCCGATTGGGCGGCCGTGCCGAACTGGCCTGACCCGAAGAGGGCTGCATCCTGGGCGAGCGATCCGCCCACCGTCGCGTGATATCCCGACAGCGTGCCCCAGAACGGCGTGCGCATGCCGATGTCATCGAGCGCGGCGTGAAGCTGTCCCCAGGTCACGCCGGCCTCGACGATCACGTACATGTCGTCCGTGTTGATCTCGACGATCCGGTCAAGCTTGCGCAGATCGACCGAGACGGATTTTTCCACCGCCGGCAGATAGCCAAGCGTGTAGGACATGCCGCCACCGCGCGGCACGACGGCGAACCCGGTGCCGGTCGCTGTCCGGACGGCGCCGGCGAGGTCTTCGACCGTTTCGGGCTGGATAACCAGGGCCGGCCGGGCGAGGCGGCGATTGGAAAGGTCCTGCGCGAAAAACTCGCGCGCCTCGGTGTCGTCCAGAACGTTGTCCGGCCCCAGTAACCGGCGCAGCGCCTCGCCCAGCTCCCTTGCCTCCGCCCCCGCCGCGTCTTCCGTCCGCGTCATATCCGCCCCCTTCCGATTTCAGCGCGTATGCCCGGCCGCCCGGCCGGGGATTGAGCCGCGGCGCGCATCCGGCCATGGTCCCCGACGGCGCCGCCCGCTAGACTACCCCCTTCGCGCGCCGCCCCAAAGAGGCGATAAACCGGGCAGGACCCAAGACCGGTGCCGGGACGGGCACTTACAGACCGCGTCAACCAAGGAGCAACGATCCAATGAGCGAGACCCCTTCACGATCCCGGCACGCCCTCTTTCAACTCATGCTGTCCCTCGGCCTCGTGGCGGGGCTTTTCATGGCGGCAGGCCCGGGATCAACGGCCGGTATGGCGGACGAGACGCCGGGCGACGACACCCGGGCTTCGGGGATCGATCCCGAAACCGACGCGGCCCGTCTCGAACCCTGGTGGCCGTCGCCCTGGGGCGCCGAGGACGAGCGCGGGAACATGAACCTCCTGACGCCCGAAAAGGTGCTGGAAGCCGCTGCCCTGATCGAGACCGGCAAGCTCTACGATCTTGGCCGGGAGTTCGACGACAAGATGCCGCTTATGAACCTGCCGCCCAACCCGCGGAAGTTCACCAGCGTCTCGGTACATGCCCCGCTCAACCAGCCGGTCGGGCGCAACGCCCTCGTCTGGAACGATGACTACGTGTCCGGACATATCACCCAGGATGGCACCCAGTTCGACTCGCTCGCGCACATGGCCACGCACCTGGGAGAAAAGGGCGACAAGCGCGACCTTCGTTACTACAACGGTTTCCGCCACTCGGATATCGCCGGTCCCTACGGGTTTTCCAAGCTTGGCGTCGAAAAGGTGACCCCCATCTTCACACGTGGCGTCCTTCTCGACTTCGCCGGACTCAAGGGCCGCATGATCGAGATCGAGGAAGAGATTACCGTGGCCGATATCCGGGCTGCCCTCGAGCGGCAGGGGCTGAGTGAAGACGATATCCGGGCGGGCGACGCGCTTTTCTACAACACCGGCTGGGGCGAACTCTGGAAAGTCGATAACGACAAGTTCAACAGCGGTTCGCCCGGCCTGTCGGACAAGGCGGGCGATTGGGTAGTGGCGCGCCAGGTCGTGCTGGTCGGCACCGACAACTGGTCGGTCGAAGCCATACCCAACCCGGAGGACCCTGAGCTCTTCGCGCCCAACCATCAGAAATTCCTCATCCGGCACGGCATCCACATCATGGAAAACATGGATTTCACCCCCCTTATCGAGGATGAGACCTATGTCTTCGCCTTTTCCTTCGCACCCATCGCGATCAAGGGCGCAACCGGCTCGCCGGCCCGGCCCTTCGCGATCCGCTGAGGCGGCATCGGATCCCGGCCGGCCCGGAAACCGGCTAATTCCATAGGTTCTTTAGCGCTTTAAGGGAGTTGCACCGGGCCGCTTGGGTCAGTATCTATACCCTATCCAGAACGCTGGACCGGCGGCCGGATCTCCGGTGTGCCATGGGATAACAGCCGCGACCACAGGCGGCGGGCAGGAGCGAGCACCGGCGAACTGACAGGCCGGCAGCCCGAAAGTTTCTCGAACCCGGCGCGGGTCGGGGGTTCCCGAACCCGCCGTCTCCCGAAAAAGGCGGAGCCGACAGGCCCGGAGCGTCAGGTGCAAGGGCGGCGAATCCCGCCAAGAGGAAAAAAGATGGAAGGCACAGCCCCCCAGGATCAGTTTGAACGTCGGCAGGTCGATTCGGCGGTCGTACGGTTTGCCGGCGATTCGGGCGACGGCATGCAGCTCACGGGTTCGCAGTTCACGCTCTCGACCGCCCTTTTCGGCAACGATCTTGCGACTTTCCCTGATTACCCCGCGGAAATCCGAGCGCCCGCTGGCACGACATTCGGCGTCTCGGCCTTCCAGATCAATTTCGGCGGCCGCGAAATCATGACATCGGGAGACGCGCCCGACGTGCTGGTGGCGATGAACCCGGCCGCACTCAAGGTGCATCTGGGCGACCTCAAGCCGGGCGGGCTCGTCGTCGTCGATTCGGGCGCCTTCAATGACCGCAACCTGAAAAAGGCGGGTTACGAGGGCAACCCGCTCGAGGATGGCAGTCTCGACAACCACCGTGTGCTGGCCATCGACATTTCCAAGCTTACCCTGGCTGCGGTCGAGGACACCGGGCTCGCGCAACGCGACGCGCTGCGCTGCAAGAACATGTGGACGCTGGGCCTTACACTCTGGATGTTCGGCCGCGACCGCCAGCCCATCATCGATGGCATCAACCGCAAGTTCCGCGAGCGCAATCCGCAGGTGGCCGACGCCAATATCGCGGCCCTCAACGCCGGCCATATTCACGGCGAAGCGGGCGAGGTGCCGCCCAGCGTGACGCTGTTCCATGTGCCGCGCATGGAATCCGAGGCCGGCGTATACCGCGCGGTCACCGGCGCCGAGGCGCTTTCCTGGGGCCTTGTGGTCGGCGCCCAACTGGCTCAACTCAAACTGTTTTTCGGCTCCTATCCGATCACGCCGGCCTCCAGCCTGCTGCATACGCTTTCGAGCCTCAAGCAGTACAACGTCGTGACCTTCCAGGCGGAAGACGAAATTGCCGCTGTCTGCTCCGCTATCGGCGCCTCCTATGCAGGCGCCCTGGGTGTCACCTCGAGTTCGGGCCCCGGCATCGCGCTCAAGGGCGAAGCCATCGGGCTCGCCATCTCGACCGAACTGCCGCTCGTGGTGGTGAACTCGCAGCGCGCGGGGCCATCCACCGGCCTGCCTACCAAGACGGAACAGTCCGATCTGTTCCAGGCTGTCTGGGGCCGCAACGGCGATTCCCCCGTGGCGGTGCTGGCCGCGCGCTCGTCGGCCGATTGCTTCGACGTCGCGATCGAGGCAGTCCGGCTTGCAACCAGATACATGACACCGGTCATCCTGCTGACCGACGGCTACATGGCGAACGCGTCGGAGCCCTGGCTCATCCCCGATGTCAACAGCTATGCGCCGTTTCCGGTAACGCATAGGACGGACCCGGAGGGCTTCCACCCCTTCCTCCGCGATGAAAAGACGCTCGCGCGCAACTGGGCGATACCAGGCACGCCCGGGCTCGAGCATCGTATCGGCGGCATCGAGAAGAATTACGATTCGGGCCACATCTCCTACGATGCGGCCAATCACCAGAAAATGACGGACACGCGGATCGGCAAGATCGACGGCATCGCCAACGACATCCCCGAGCAGGACGTGGCGCTTGGCCCGTCCTCGGGCAAGCTGGCAGTGCTCGGCTGGGGGTCCACCTTCGGGCCCATCCATCGCGCGGTCACCGTCCTGCAGGAAAAGGGACAGACGGACGTCGCCCATATTCACCTGCGGCACATCTGGCCCCTGCCGCGCAATCTCAAGGACCTGCTGGAGGGTTACGAACGGGTAATCGTGCCCGAGATGAACGCAGGGCAGCTTGTCAAGCTGGTCCGCGCCGAATATGCCTTGCCCGCCATCAGTGTCAGCAAGGTTTCGGGCCAGCCCTTCAAGGTGGCTGAAATCGAGGCCGCCATTCTCGAGAATCTGGAGCAACTGGGATGACCGCCGAACGCCCCCTCACCGCCAAGGATTTCACCTCGGATCAGGAGGTCCGCTGGTGCCCCGGCTGCGGCGACTACGCCATTCTGAAAGCGATGCAGCGCACGCTGCCGGAATTCGACACGCCGTTCGAGAACTACGTGTTCATATCCGGTATCGGCTGCTCGTCCCGTTTCCCCTATTACATGTCGACTTACGGGTTTCATACCATCCACGGCCGGGCGCCGGCCTTCGCCACCGGCGTCAAGCTCGCCAATCCGGAGCTGGATATCTGGCTGATCACCGGAGACGGCGACGGTCTGTCGATTGGTGGGAACCACTTGCTGCATGTCCTTCGGCGCAATGTCGACATGCAGATCCTGTTGTTCAACAACGAGATCTACGGCCTGACCAAGGGTCAGTATTCGCCAACCTCGCGCCTCGGCACGCGGTCCCCATCGACGCCGCTGGGCTCGGTCGATGCGCCCGTCATCCCGTGCGCCTTCGCGCTGGGCGCGGGCGCGCGGTTCGTGGCACGGTCCATAGACACCGCCCAAAAGCACCTGCCGGAAGTGTTCAAGCGCGCCCACGATCATAAGGGCGCGTCCTTTATCGAAATCTACCAGAACTGCATCGTCTATAACGATGGTGCGTTTACCGATTTCACCGACAAGACCGTGGCGGCCGAGCGCCAGTTGATCCTGACCCATGGCGAACCCATGATTTTCGGGCAGAACAGGGACAAGGGTATCTATCTGGACCGGGACCGGCTGGAACTGCGAGTGGTCAGGATCGGTGAGGACGGCATCACCGAGGGCGATATCCTGGTCCATGACGAGACCAACCGGACGATCGCAACCCTGCTGGCCAACGCCTGGGGACACGACTTCCCGGTGGCAATCGGCGTGCTCTACTGCGATCCGGCGCCGAGCTATGAAAAGGTCGTCTACGATCAGATTTCCGAGAGCAACAAGCGAACACCGCCGGGTGACCTGAACGCCCTGCTGCGTCGGGGCCAGACCTGGACGGTGGACGGCTAAAAGCACCGTCTGGCAAGACCGGACAGATGACGGGGCCGCTGAAAAGCGGCCCCCTTTATTTTTGGCCTGCCCTCGCGGCAATCCGGCCGACCAGATCCTGCACACGCTGCCTGTTCACGCCAAGATCGCCGTAGCCATAGACTGATCGGCTATAGAGATAGAACCCTGCCCCGCCGGCGACCGGGACCGCTTCGAAGGTTACGAGATCGGGAAAGCCAAAAAATCGTGAGCGCTGCACATAGTGATATTGCAGGCGGTCGGGAACGCGGCCAAGAAACGCGACGTCGGGACCGGCACGAATGACCTCGTCGGCGAGAGCCGCGAGACGATCGGGCGTGAGGGGCATGATCGGCGTGGCCGTCCCCGCCAGTCCGGCGCACTCTTCAGGCGGACAGGCGAGCGCCCAGTTGGGGCGGTCGGGTGGTACGAGTGTCGTGAAATCTATCTTCTCCGAATCGGGCACCTTCAGACAACCCGCCAACAATCCCGCCATGAGAACGCCTCCCGTCCAGCGCCGGAAAAATGCCCCGCCCGGCATGCCGGCGCTCACTCGTTATCCGGCGGGCGCGCGTGGAAGGCGGGAATGAGAGCCTCCGCGATGGCGCGGCCGGCGCGACGTGCGCCCGCATCGGTGAAATGGAGCCGATCGTAAACCAGGCTTGCATCCCAGCCCTCGCCCGCAGCGAGATCCACAAGATAAGCCTCTTCCTCGGCTGCGACGCGGCGAATGATCTCGTTGAAGCGGTCATGGGCGGCGCGAAAGCTCTCGGGCGTGAACCCCTGGCGGGCCAGGCGGCCGGGCGCGAGGTAATCGCCCTGGCCGGCCCGTCCACCCCAGGCATCGCCATGAGCCACGACCTGGGTGACCAGCACGGCCCGACTGTCCCAGCTCTGTGCGACCCGTACGAGCTGGCGAAGGGCACGCTCGAAATCGTGCGCCCAGCGGTGCAGTTCGCCCGCCTGGAGTCCCAGCGGTGCCTGAGCGGCGGTCGGCGGCGCCGGTTCGGCCTCACGGGCGGGGGAGCGGGTCAGGCGCTTGAACGCCCGGTAGGTATGGGGGATGAGGGCATCCCGCAGCGCCTTGAAGGCGGCGCCGGCGCCGGTTTTCTCCGCAATGAGGGGGGACAGGCTGCCATCCCCGTTCCAGTAGGTGCCAAGCCGCGCGAGCGCGGCCAGATCGTTGATGTTATGCATCACGATAACCGCGTCCGGCCGGCGCGATAACATCTTGCCCGTCAGCAGATGGAGACTGTGGAGGGCATTATTGCCGGACTTGGCACCATTCAGCGCCGCCACCGGACGCTCGAGCGCCGCGGCCAGCGTCGCACCGGCTACGGCATGCAGGCGGCCTTCCGGCAGGACATACAGGCATTCGGTTGTGGAGCCCCCGAGAAACGCCAGGGTGAGGCCGCCGTCTCCGCCCGTGCCGACCGGCCGGATATAGCCCTCATCGTCGGTCTCGAGACGGTAGAAATCGGCCACCCGCGCGCCGGTCGGTCCCGGGTTGCGCCGGCGGATTTCGGGCGGTGGCGCCAGATAGGTGGTGCGCGGCTGCCATTCGCGCAGCCGGACATGGCGCGCCCCACCGGCCGGCTTTTCCCCCAGGAAGACCGTCTCCCGCCCGCCGGAGCCCGCCTCTGTCGCGAGGTAGAATTCCGTCGCGGCAAGGCAGGCCACGAACAGCAGGGCCACCCCGGCGATGGCCCGTCCCCGCCGGCGTGGTGAAGCTTTTTCGAAAGCCATGGTTATTCCAGGCCCGACGCTAGCGCCCGCCGGCTTCCAGCGTCGCCAGCGAGACGTCCTCTTCGCGCAAGGGCCCGCTGATCATGTATTCCTCGGGCCCGGCATAAAGGCTCGCGTGATTGCGCTGGAAATCCATCGCCATGGCGTAGGATTCATAAATCGCGCTGCCCGGCTGATCGACATAGGGGTACGGATAATTGGCGATCAGGAAAATCTTCTGTAATTCGCCCGCCCGGTCATAGCCGAAGTTGTAATAGATGTTCCAGGTCTCGGTATCGACATAGAGCACCTTGCGGCTTTGGGAGTGACCGTCCGGCGCAATCGCGTTGATGACGTAAACCGGCCGGATTTCCCAGCGGTCGCGGACGGTCCAATAGGGCGGCGTGGTCAGGTCCAGATGGGGGAACTGCTCCGCCACCGTGCTGCCCTCCGGAATCCAGGCGGGCGCCACGGCATTGGCGACGACCAGCGCGTGGGTCTTGGCGATAATTTCGTATTTGTCATACCAGGTCGGATAGGCGCTGAACCCGGCGAAATCATCGCCCATGATGTCTGTGCTTCCGATCGGCTCCATCCAGGACCCGCCCGATAGCCGGCGCACCCGGCGCAGATCACGGATATAAGCCCAGGAGTCGTGCACCTGGCCGGTGTCATACCGGATGGTAAAGGTGCCCACGCCCTTGATGTCCTGGGGAAGGAGGGCAATGTTGATTTCCTTCTCGAGAATCGAGCCGTCGCCCAGAACCGGATCGGCGCCGAGGGCATAACGTCCCTTCATATCGAAGCGGCGGTATTCCCAGACCTGAACGCGGTCGGGACCGGCATTGCCGTCGATCAGGAGGAAGGCGTATTTGTCCTGAAACAGCGTGTCGCCGCGCCGCCGGCCGCGCTGTGTATTCCAGACCACCTTGATGGCGCCGTGCGGATCGTTGAGCGCATCCACATCCGGGAACGGCACGCCCGCCTTCCAGCCCGAAATTTCTCCGGTTTCGGGGTCGAACGTGACGTCGCCCGCATACTGGCGCGTTGCCGCCTCGAACCCCGGATCGGGCGGATAGGGAGTGGCTTCGACCAGTTCCAGGGTCAGCCCCTGCTCGCGCATCTGAAACCTGAACGGTTCCGGCACCAGACCCTCGATGGCATGGCCTTCGAGAGTTTTGCTCTTGAGCTCGTCCCAGTTCTCCGCGGTCAGAAGGGTGCCGCCGGCAACGTCGCCGGCCTGTGCCCCGGCCGCGCCGGTTGTGAGGATGAAAACGGCGGCCAGGGCGGCCGGCCATTGCCGTCCGTAGTGGCGAAGGGAAGAATCTGTCATGTTCGTTTCCGGCTCTTTTCGAAATGGCGGTCCGGCAGTATGGCAGACCGCGCCGCGGGCGGCACTAGCGTCGCCCGGATTTCCGTCGTTCAATCTCGGCCCCGTCCCGCGCGATGCCTGGTGCCCGCTCCCGGACTCGAACCGGGACGGCCCTTGCGGGCCTACGGATTTTAAGTCCGTTGCGTCTACCAATTCCGCCAAGCGGGCAGGCCGGCGCCGGAGCGGCACCATGCCACGGGCCCTCCGGGCCGCCAAGAAGAAGAAAAACAGGCGGGGAACGGGTCAGGTCCGCCCGCCCGGCCGCCGCCATCCTGAAAATCAGGTTGACGAACCGATCCTGTCGAGGGGTAGATGGGTGATCGCCGGATGGCCCGGCACTGGCAGGATATTCCGGATCAATCGAGCAAGAGCGAGATATGCAGGGTTTTCACTGGGTGGGCCTCGTCGCCCTCATCGCCATACTGATCTTTCTTTTCTCGCGCGGCGGCTGGCGTTTTCTCTTTCACGGCGGGCCGGGCAAGGCATTGCAGAATCTGGTGACGTGGCTCGTCATCCTGACTGTGCTGGTCCTCGGCTATAAATACTTCATCGAGACGCCCGACAGCAGCGGGCCCGCCACGGCGCCCGGGGCGCTGTCACCCGATGGCGTGCCGCCCGCTTCGGGTGCGCCGGACGCGCCGGGCGGGCTCGACGCCCGTTCCGGCGACAGCGTGACATTCTGACAGCTTGGCTGACAGCTTGGCTGACCGCCTGACAGCCTGGCAGCCGGACCGGTTCCCGCCGCCAGCCTTACTCGATCTCGCCGATCTGCGGCGCTGCGCCCAGGTCGGTCACGAGGGCCGCGATCTCGGCCGCCGCGCGCGCAATCGCCGCGCGCTCGGTCCCGCGCACGACCAGCGAGGTCCCGAACTTGCCGTCGCGGAAATACGGATAGCTGCCAATATCGAGCGCCGGATAGGCGGTCTGAATATCGGCAAGCCCCGCCGCCACCGTTCCCTCGCCGAGATCAGCGGCGACCGTCTGGCTGAGCACCGGCGCGCCCGCGCGCAGCCTCGGGACCACCTCGTCGGTCATGGCCTGCATCACGGTGGGCACGCCCGCCATGACAAAAACATTCTCCATCCGGAACCCGGGCGCGGCGCTGACGGGATTGGTCACGAGATCGGCCCCTTCGGGCGTGTCGGCCATGGAGAGACGCGCCTCGTTCAGCCGATCCTCGCTGTAATGGGCGCGCAGCAGGGCTTCCGCCTCGGGATGACGGATCAGCCGGACACCGAAGGCCCGGGCAATAGCGCCGGCGGTGATATCGTCATGGGTGGGACCGATGCCGCCCGTGGTGAAGACGTAATCGTGGCGCGTCCGCAACGCATTTACCGCCTCGACGATCATCTCCTCGAGGTCCGGCACAACGCGCACTTCCATCAGCCGCACCCCGGCCTTCGTCAGCTTGGTCGCCAGGTAGTTGAGGTTCTTGTCCGCCGTGCGGCCCGACAGAATCTCGTTCCCGATGATCACCATCGCCGCCGTAACGGTGGCGGATTTGCTTTCGGCCGGAGGAACGCTGCCATTCATGAGATCGATTTCTCCGGGTCAGGGGTGGCGTGGTCAGGCACCAGGGTCAGGTGGCGGGGCCGGGCCGGCGACCCCAATGCCTGCCCGGTTGCGGCGCATTCTAGCCAGACACTGTCGGTGTCTCTAGCCATTTCGATCCGGTCGCTGCCCCGGTTTGACGTGCCCGCCAATCACCGTCATGCTCCGCCGCGTTTCGGGACGATCTTTCCATGGATTTCGACAAGCCTTTGATCCCGGCCCGGCTTATCCGGCGCTACAAGCGATTCCTGGCCGATGTCCGGCTCGACTCGGCGCCGGATGGCGCGCCCGTGACGGTCCATTGCCCGGACCCGGGCGCGATGACGGGGCTGACGACGCCGGGGGCGCGGGTCTGGCTGGCCCCCGCGCGCAACCCCAAGGCCAGGCTGCCCTATTCCTGGGAGATGATCGAGACCGCTTCGGGGCTTGTCGGGATCAACACCCATCACCCCAACCGGCTCGTCCGCGAAGCGCTCGACGGCGGCCGGATCGCGCCCCTCGCCAGGTTCGGCACGCTTCGCGCGGAAGTGCCTTATGGCGAGAATTCGCGGATCGACTTCCTGCTGAGCAGCGCCAGGGGACCCGATACCTATCTCGAGGTCAAGAACGTACATCTGCGGCGTAACGGCACGGCACCGGGCGGGCTGGCCGAGTTTCCCGACACCGTGACCCGCCGGGGCGCCAAGCACATGCGCGAACTCGCCGCCATGACCCGGGCCGGACACCGGGCGGTTGTCCTTTACGTGGTCCAGCGCATGGATTGCGACCGGTTCGCCGTGGCCGGCGATATCGATCCCGATTATGCCGCCGCCGCCTGGGCCGCCCGCGAAGCAGGGGTGGCCTTCCTCGCCTATCAGTGCGACCTCAGCCTGACCGCCCTTTCGATCACCGATCCGATACCGGTGATCTGGCCCGATCGCCCGCCGGGCTGACGGGTCGGCACCGCCGGGAGGCCCCGTTTCAGCGGTTTCGGAGCCGACAACCCTTGTCGACGGGCCGGTTAGTCCTTAATTCTATGCGTCAGCCCGGTGCGCCCGGACCGATCCCGGGACGCGACAGAGAGGTAATCAGGCATGGAAACGCCCTGGACGGCGCGAGATTCCGAATACGAGCTCCACGGCCCCGAAGAATTCGAGGGCATGCGCCGGGCAGGTCGCCTGGCGGCGGAGACGCTTGACTTCATCACCCCCCATGTCCGGCCGGGCGTCACGACGGAAGAGCTGAACCAGCTGTGCCACGATTTTCAGGTTCATGCGGGCGCCCGCCCGGCGCCGCTTAACTACAAGGGGTTTCCCAAATCCGTCTGCACTTCGGTCAACCACGTCGTCTGTCACGGCATTCCCGGCGACAAGCGGCTCAAGGACGGCGATATCGTCAATATCGACGTGACGCCCATATTGGATGGCTGGCATGGCGACACGAGCCGCATGTTCTATGTCGGCAAGGTCGGTGTGAAGATGCGCAAGCTGGTCCAGGTCACCTATGAATGCCTGATGAAGGGGATCGAGGCTGTGCGCCCGGGTGCGACGCTTGGCGATATCGGCCACGCCATTCAGACCCATGCCGAAGCCAACCGGTTTTCCGTCGTGCGTGATTTTTGCGGTCATGGGCTGGGCCGGATCTTCCACCAGCCGCCGAGCATTCTCCATTACGGCGAGCCGGGACAAGGCCCCGTAATACGGGAAGGCATGTTCTTCACCATCGAACCGATGATCAATGCCGGCGGGTTCGAGGTTAAGGTCCTCGAGGACGGCTGGACCGCGGTAACGCGTGACCGGCAGCCCTCCGCCCAGTTCGAGCATTCCATCGGCGTAACGGCGGCCGGTTGCGAAATCTTCACCCTCTCGCCCCGGAACTGGCACGCGCCACCCTATGAGCAAAGGTGACCCGCCCTCGCGGCCCGACCAGGCGGGCCATCGCGAAAGACTGCGCGACAGATTCATGAAATCGGGCAGCGACGCGGTCAGCGATTACGAGCTGCTGGAACTGCTGCTGTTCCCGGTCATCCAGCGCGGTGACGTGAAGCCATCGGCGAAGGCGCTTCTCAGGCGTTTCGACAGCTTCGCCGGCGTACTGGCCGCCAGCCCGGCGGAACTCCAGAAAATCAAGGGCATCGGACCGCAGGCGGCCCATGCGCTGAAGGTGGCCCAGGCCGCCGCCATCCGCATGGCCCGAGAGAAGGTTTACAAACGCCCCGTCCTTTCCTCATGGAACGCGGTGCTGGATTATGTGCGGGTTTCGATGGGCTTCGAGAATATCGAGCAGTTCCGCGTCCTGTTCCTCGACAAGAAGAACGCACTTCTCGCCGACGAGGTTCAGCAGAAAGGGACCATTGACCACACGCCGCTTTATCCGCGGGAGGTCATCCGTCGCTCCCTCGAAATCGGGGCGTCGGCCATCATCCTCGTCCATAATCATCCATCGGGCGATCCGACCCCCTCGCCCGCCGATATCGACATGACACGCGAAGTGGCAGAAGCGGGCGCGAAGCTGGGCGTGACGGTTCACGACCATATCATCGTGGCGCGGACGGGCCACGTCTCCCTGAAGTCAAAGGGACTTCTTTAGGTCCGCCTCAAGTCACCCTGGGGCTTGCGCCGCAACTGCCCCCGATCACAGAATTGTCGCAAATTCCGTTCAAGGTTCCCGGCAGGAGCCGAGATCGCGACAGGCGCCCCGGACAACGCGAAGGAGGCCGGAATTGACGCCGCCCCGTTCCACACCCCGTTCCCCGCTTGGCCACGTCAGCGGCCGCGACGCAGCCCTGAGGAGCGCGAAGATCGCGCTGGCAATGGGACTGGCAATGGGACTGGCGACAGGAGTGGCGCCGGCTCTCGCCGCGGACCCGGAGGTGGATTCCGCGCCGACCTCGCTCAATCTCGTGGTCGAGAACGACAAATTCATCCCCGGCGCGACCGACCGGCATTTCACGAACGGGCTGCGCCTCTCCTGGGTCTCCCCGGTCGAGGCGTTCCCAGCCTGGACACGACCTCTCTCGCATCTGATCGACCTTCTTGCGCCTGACCACGGACTTGCCCGCGCCCGATGGGTGGGCGGTGCCATCGGCCAGAACATGTATACGCCCGAGGATATCAGCCGGACCGATCCCATTCCCGATGACCGGCCTTATGCCGGCTGGCTCTATGGCGGGCTGATCCTGACGGAGCGGCGCGGCGACCGCCGCATCGACGAAATCGAAATTGATCTCGGCGTGATCGGCCCCGGCTCCCTTGCGGATGAAACCCAGATCAACTGGCACAAGGTCATCAACAGCCCGAGACCGAACGGCTGGGAAAACCAGCTCAAGACCGAACCGGGGCTGGTCTTCCTTTATCGGACCAAATGGCGGGCCGCTCTCTGGCAAAGCCCGCCCCTTGGAGCTCTGTCTGCCGAGGGGCTGGAACTGGACATCATCCCCGGCGCCAACCTCAGCCTTGGCAATATCTTCACCTATGCCGGCGGCGAAGTGACATTGCGCCTCGGTGACGATCTGGCCGACGATTTCGGCACACACCGCATCCAGCCCAATCTGGCGGGCTCCAGCGTGCTGCAGCCCCAGGATGGGTTCGCCTGGTATCTCTTCGCCGGAGCCGGGGCCCGGGCGGTCGGCCACAATATCTTTCTGGATGGCAACACCGTTTCCGACAGCCTGAACGTCAACAAGAATTTTCTGGTGGCCGATTATCAGGCTGGGCTCGCCGTCCGGATCTACGGGGTCCGTCTTACCTACACGCATGTCTGGCGGTCGCGCGAATTCGACACGCAGACCGCCGGCGACCGGTTCGGCTCCTTTGCGATTTCCTGGAATTTCTGAGCGTTGGCCCCCGGCCCCGTTCTAGGGGGACACTTCCATGATCGCCTCAATCTCGACCGCAACACCGAACGGCATCGTGGTCGCGCCGACAGCAACCCGCGCGTGATGTCCAGCGTCGCCAAAAACATCGATAATCAGTTCGGAAGCGCCGTTGACGACCTGGGCGACCTCGTCGAAGTCGGGCGTACAATTGACGAAGCCGTTGACCTTGACCACGCGGCGCACCCGGTCGAGATCGCCGTCGAGCGCCTTGTAGGCTTGACCCAGGACGTTGAGGGCACTGAGCCGGGCCGCCTCCTGCCCCTCGGCGAGACTGAATTCCTGGCCAACCTTGCCCTTGAAGCGAATGTCGCCTTCCCATTGCGGCAATTGGCCCGAGATCATGAGTAAATTGCCCGTCATCGCATAACCGAGAATTTTGGCGATTTTCGCTTTTTGCGGTTGCGGCAGGGTAATGCCGAGTTCCGTCAACCGGGTATCAATCTTTCCCAAGAAACCTCTCCCTCTGGTTTGCGTTTGGCTCAGGCGCGCCGGGAATCCGCCCTCCCGCCCTCACCCTCGATGACGAGGACGGGGTTGAGTCCGAGTGCCTTGGCCAGATCATCCAGGCGGCGGTGCACGACGTCCCCCAAAAACGGCTGGGCCACCGAGCCCACGCTGAGGACGAGCTTGCCGTCGGCCCGATGCAGCCGGGTGGCGGCGAGCACCCGCGAGTCTCCGGCGGAAATGAAATACGCCAATCGGAGGACGAGGCCAAGGGTGACCGCCTCGTTCTTTTCGGCCACCGACAAAAGCCCATCGAGGCGCGACAGGCGTTCGTCGCTCAACTCACCATTGTACCGCCGGAACAGCGCGAGCGCGATGAAGGCCCGGGACGGGTGATCGAGCCCCGGCACGGCGATCCTGAGACAGCGGTTCATGACGTGATAGGCGCGATCCTCGGGGTGATCCGCCCAGCCAAGATTGCTCAGATGGCAGGCGCCCAGGAAAATCCGGCGATGCGCGCGGGAGGCATCCTCGAAAAGCGGCTCAGCCCATTTGACAAGAACATCGGCCGAAAGACTTTCATGAATTGTCCGCCGCGCATAATCCGCCGCCGCGGCCAGGAACCAGTCGTGCTCGGGACCGTTGGGCGGCATGTGCCCGAAGATGCGGCCTTCGCGTAACCCGTAGGTGGAAAACACCACCTGGCGCGGCCGCATGTGGTCGAGCACCCCAAGCAACCCGATGGCGGCCGACGGCATGGTCTCGATCCGCTTGCGGCTCATCCGCGGCACGGCGCCCAGAATGGCGCTTTCGATGGTCAGCATGACATTGGCAGCCTCGCGAGCCTCCTGGGCGGACAAGGCATAATTGTGCACCATCTTTACCGGATAGCCCGACAGATGCATGTGCGCGCGGGCCAGCGCGCGCCACGCGCCGCCAACAAGATAGGCGCTGCGGCCGGAACCCTGGTCCAGCCAGGATACGCCCGCGAGCTCCCGGGCGACGTGGTCCTGCATCTTCCGCCGGCGATCGCTGCCGGGTTGTTCGAGGCGCATGGAGCCAAGCGGCAGCGTGACCGTCTCACCGACCGTGCCCTTCTCGACCATGGCCAGTTCCATGCTCCCGCCGCCCATGTCGCAGACAATTCCGTCAGCATCATAAATGCCGCGCAGCACACCCTCGGCCGAGGTCACCGCCTCCTGGTCGCCGGTCAGTATCTGGATTTCCGTCCCGAGAATCCGGGCCGCGGCGCGGACGAATTCGGCGCCGTCCGACGCGTCGCGGACCGCGGCCGTGGCGAGCGGCGTCATATGCGAGACATCCATCGCATCACAGACGGCGCGGAACCGCGGCAGATTGTCAAAGACCATTTTGACGCCGTCGGGGTTGAGGCGGCCGGTCTTGTCCAGCCCCTTGCCGAGACGGCAGGACAGGCTTTCGTTGAACAGGACGACCGGAAAGGCCCCCAGCATCTGGAAGATCACCAGCCGGACGGAGTTCGAGCCGATGTCGATGACGGCCAGGGGCGGGGGATCCAGCGAATCGGGCGCCAGAAAATCGGGGTCGTTCACTCAGTCATTGTCCAGGATCAGACGCGGGACCGCTCCGCCATCCGTGAGGGCCTTGCCGCGGCCCGAGAGACTCGGGTTGGTCATAAAGTAGTTATGCGCGCTAAATCTGTCATCCCCCGGTTTTTCCCGCTCGTAATCGCCGTCGGGTCGCAGATTCCAGCTCTGGACGTTGTCCTTCAGGTTGGCGACCATGATCTGGTCGAGAATTTGTTCATGCACCGTCTCGTTTTCCACCGGGACGAAAGCCTCGACCCGTCGGTTGAGATTACGCGGCATCCAGTCGGCAGACGAGATAAAGACCTTCGCCTGCCGGCTCGGGAGCGGCTGGCTGGCGGCAAAACAGGCAATGCGGGAATGTTCGAGGAACCGGCCGACCAGGCTCTTCACCCTGATATTGGATGACAGGCCCGGCACGCCCGGCCGCAGGCAACAGATCCCCCGGATCACGAGATCGATTTCGACCCCCGCCTCCGAGGCCTCGTACAGCTTGTCGATAACCCCCTGGTCCGCCAGTGAATTCAGTTTCGCCCAGATTTGCGCCGGCTTTCCAGCCCGCGCGTTGCGGATCTCGTCGTCGATCAACTCATAGAGCGTCTCGCGCAGGTCAATGGGCGAGATCGAAACCTTGGCAAGCCCTTCGGGCTCGGCGTAGCCGGTCATGTAGTTGAAAATCAGGGCCGCGTCGCGACACAGCACCGGATCGCAGGTGAAGTACGAGAGATCCGTGTAGATCTTCGCCGTCACCGGGTGGTAGTTGCCCGTGCCGTAATGAACATAGGTGCGGATCCCAAGCCCCTCCCGGCGGGTGGCCATCGACAGCTTGGCATGAATTTTCTTGTTCACGAAGCCGTAGACGACCTGAACGCCAGCGCGCTCCATGTCCTTGGCCCAGCGGATATTGGCCTCCTCGTCGAACCGCGCCTTGAGCTCCACCATCGCCGTCACGGACTTACCGCTTTCGGCCGCTTCGATCAGGGTCTGGACGATCGGTGAATTCTGGCTCGTACGGTAAAGCGTCTGCTTGATCGAAATGACATGCGGATCGGCTGCCGCCTGGCGCAGGAACTGCACCACCACGTCGAAACTCTCATAAGGGTGGTGAATGACGAAATCCTTTTGCCGGATGGCCGCGAAACAATCGCCGTTGGCCTCGCGGATCCGCTCGGGAAACCGGGGATTATAGGGCTTGAAAAGCAGGTCCGGCCGATTGGATACGATCAGTTGCGACAGGTCGCGGAGCCCGAGCAGGTCATCGAGCTCAAAGACGTCGTCTTGCTCGTTCACGCCCAATTCGTCGAACACCAGTCGGCGAAGCTGCGGCGCCATGCCGGCATTGATCTTGAGACGAATGACAGATCCGCGCCGACGGCGCTTCAGGGCCGACAGGTAACTGCTGACAAGGTCTTCCGCTTCTTCTTCAATCTCGATGTCGCTGTCGCGGATGATGCGGAAAAAGCCGATTTCCCGACATTCAAAGCCGGGAAAGAGCCGGCCGAGAAACATCTCGATCACACGTTCGAGCGGCAGGCAACGGGGCGAGTCTCCCGGCAGCCAGACAAACCGGTCCAGGGCCTGGGGCACGGGAATGAGCGCGTTGAGTTTCTCGCCATCAGCCGAGCGCACAAATTCAAGCGCGATGGCAAAGCCGAGATTCGGCATGAAAGGAAACGGGTGCGCGGGGTCCACCGCCAGCGGCGTCAGCATCGGGAAAATATTCTCGTCGAAAAAATTACCCAGCCAGTCGCGATCCGAGGGGGTCGTCTCTTCCGGCTCGATAACGGAGATGTCTTCCGCCCTCAGAGCCGTCTTCAAGGTCAGCCAGCAGGCCTGCTGGCGCTGGATAAGCAGGAGGGCGCGTGCATGAATCTGTTCAAGCGTTTCTTGCGGCAGCAGCCCCGAGAAGCCAAGCTCCTTCACGCCCGCCCGGACCTGGCCTTTCAACCCAGCGACGCGGACCATGTAGAATTCATCGAGGTTGCTGGCTGAAATGGAGAGGAAGCGCAGCCGTTCGAGGAGCGGGTGGTCGGGATTATGGGCTTCATCCAGCACGCGTTCGTTGAAGGCGAGCCAGGAAAGTTCCCGGTCGATGTAGCGGCTTTGCTCCTGGTCCGGCGACCGCTCGGTGCGCGACGGTACGCTGTAATCTTCTTCCGGCGCGAGTTTCGTCACGTCGCCCTTTTCCATTTCCGTCAAGCCTCGACCCCTTTTTTGGTCGCCCCGCCCCGGCCCGCTCCCCCTTCCGACGGGCGCGTGGCGCGCGTATTGTGTGGCCACGGCAGGAACGATCAGTCTGCCGGGCGCTGGGAGCATCGCTGTCTACGGAGCCCATATTGTGACGGAATCAAGAAAGATTTGTTACATTTTGCGTCACGCCAAGGCCCGGCCGGGACGCGCCGGGGAGCTCGATTCGGAACGCCCGCTGACCCCGCGCGGCATTCGCGACGCCCGCCAGATCGCGCAGTATATGGCAGCCAGGGGCTATCGGCCAAATCTTGTCCTGTGTTCAGCCGCGTTCCGGACCCGCGAAACCCTGGCCAACATGATCGGGCTGCTGCCCCCGTCGATGCGGATCGAGACGACGGACTCGCTCTACATGGCCGGCTCCCGCACGCTTCTGCGGTGCCTGCAGCGTCTCGATGAGCAGACCGGCACGGTTCTTCTGATCGGTCACAATCCGGGACTGGCCGATCTGGCCGCGGAACTGGCCGGTCAGGGAGAGCCGGCCGATGTCACCCGGATTCGTGAAAAATTCCCGACCTGTGCCCTCGCCTGCCTCGACCTTGGCATCACGGCATGGGCCACCCTGACGCCAGGCACGGGCCGCCTGACCGATCTCGCCTATCCACGCGATCTTGACGAGGACTGAGTGGACCCCTACGGCGTGCGGGTCGCGCGCAGCACGTAAAAGGTTTCGGGCGCCATATCGACCGTGACCGGCAGACGGGTCACGATATCGCCGTCGGCATGGACGGGCAGGCCAGCCGGCCCGGTAATCTCCAGCATGGTTACGCGGCGGAGTTCCACGCCGGGCACGCGCCAGAGGCGCCCGAACGGCAGCGCCAGAAGGTACCGCAGGACGTCGCGGCGCCGGCCCCGCCGGAACAGAACGGCCTCGAAATCGGAGCGCGCGATGTCGGCGCGCGGCGCCAGCACAAACCGCCCGGCATAATGTTTTCCCTTGGCCAGGATGCAGGCGGCGACATCGACCGATTGTGCTTCCACCCGACAGGTCAGACGGGGTGGGTCGAGGATCGCGAATTCCTTCATGATCTGAAACGCGTAGGCGCCTTTTCCAAGCAGCCGTTTCAGACCCGGGTGCACGCCCTGGACGACATCGGCGTCGAACCCGGCCCCGGCCATCATCAGAAAACGCCGGCCATTCACCCGGCCCGGCCGGAGAGGCCAGGCCTGTCCGTGCAGGAGCGTCTCGGCCACATCGCGAGCAGAGGTGCCAAGCCCGATTTCGGCCGCGAACACGTTGGCCGTGCCGAGTGGAATGACGCCGAGGGGCGGGCTCTCCGCTGTAAGGCCGTTGAGAACTTCGTTCAGCGTCCCGTCTCCGCCAGCCACGACAAGCACGTCCGCGTCCTGTCGTCCGATGCCGGCGGCGATACGCTCGCCATCGCCCCGGCAGCCGGTTGCCCGCAGGTCAACTTTCGCGCCCGCCGCTTCGAGCCGGCGGAGCACCGGGGTCAGCCTCGCGCGGGCGCGCATCCCGGCCGTCGGATTGAAAATGATCGCAAGCCGGCGGTCGCGCGGCAGGACGGGCGCCCCCGCCTCTTCCGGATAATCTCGCACCTTCGCTTCCCCCTTCCCGGTCAATAACAGCCGGGCCCGCAAGGAGCAGAGGTATAGCCTGCGCGCACCGTCCCGGCCACGAGGTTCGCGCGAAACCGCTCACTGTCATCAAAGATTATGCAATCCGTAACATAACTAACATCCATCCATATCTAGGATGCGCGCGCCTCGAAGCCACAAGAATTTGACCCAGCACGATTTTTCCCCGGGGGTGGCACAGGCAGGTGACCCATGGCCGCAAAACCGCTCAAGCAAAAATACCGGACCATCTGGATCTCGGACACGCATCTCGGCACCCGGGGCTGCAAGGCGGCGTTTCTCCACGATTTCCTCAAGCATCACGATTGCGATTTTCTCTACCTCGTGGGCGATATCGTCGATCTTTGGCGCATGCGCCGCAACTGGTACTGGCAGCAAAGCCATAACAATGTCATCCAGGCGATCCTCAAAAAGGCCAAGCACGGCACGAGCGTCATCTATGTCCCGGGCAACCACGACGAGGGCGCGCGTCACTACTGCAACATCGAATTCGGCGAAATTCACTTCATGCTGGAAGCCGTCCACACCACAGCGGACGGCCGCAGGCTCCTCGTCATTCATGGCGACGAGTTCGACGGAATCGTAAAATACGCCAAGTGGCTCGCCGTGCTCGGGGACATGGCCTACAATCTGGCCCTGACGCTGAATCACTGGTTCAACGTGCTGCGCGACCGGTTCGGTTACAAATACTGGTCGCTGTCGGCCTACCTCAAGGACCGGGTCAAGAACGCGGTCGAATATATCAGCCAGTACGAAAACAGCCTGAGCGAGGAAGCCCGGCGGCGGGGTTTCGACGGCGTGGTGTGCGGCCATATCCACCGGGCCGAGATTCGCGACATGGACGGCATTCTGTACTGCAATGACGGGGACTGGGTAGAAAGCTGCACCGCACTCGTCGAGCATTACGATGGCCGGCTTGAGATCATCCAGTGGGTCGAACCGGATTTCGTAAGTGCCGGATTGTCGCCCAAGGAAGTCAGGCGGAAGAAGCGGAAAAAAGACAAGAAGCCCGCGGCGACGAGCGATTCGGGCGATTCGGGCGAGGCGCCGATATCCGGCCCGGAGGAGATTCCTGTCCCCCTGGCACGCCACCATCCCGCACCACTCGGCACGGAGTCCTGATGCGCGTTCTGATTGTCACCGACGCCTGGTTTCCCCAGATCAACGGCGTGGTTCGCACGCTGGACGCTATCGGCCGGGAACTGGAAAAAGCCGGACACACAATCCTCCTCATAACCCCGGACCAGTTTCGCTCCATCCCCTGCCCCACGTATTCGGAAATCCGGCTGTCGCTTCTGCCGGGGCGGAAGATCGCGCGGATCATCGGGTCTTTCGCGCCTGAGGCCATTCACATCGCGACGGAAGGGCCGCTCGGCCTCGCCGCGAGGCGCGTCTGCCGCCGGCGAGATCTGGCCTTCACGACATCCTTCCACACAAAGTTCCCGGAATACGTCCACGCCCGTTTCGGCATTCCAATCCGTCTCAGCTACCGGTTTCTTCACTGGTTCCACAGCACCGCCAGCCAGACCATGGTAGCGACTCCTTCGGTCGGGGAGGAACTCGCCGGTTGGGGGTTCGAGAACCTCGTCCCCTGGACCCGCGGCGTGGATGTGGAAATCTTCCACCCGCGCCCGGAATGCCGCGAGACCGCATTCCTTCCGCTCGAAAGGCCGCTGTTTCTCTATACCGGGCGGGTGGCGGTGGAAAAGAATATCACGGCCTTCCTCGAGCTCGACCTGCCCGGCACCAAGATGGTCGTCGGCGACGGCCCCCAGCTCGAAACACTGCGCCGTGCTTATCCGGACGTCCATTTCGCGGGCGCCAAGCATGGCGAAGAGCTGGCCCGGCACTATGCGGCCGCCAATGTCTTCGTTTTCCCCAGCCTGACCGATACGTTCGGCAATGTCCTTCTCGAGGCGATGGCCTCGGGCGTGCCGGTGGCGGCTTATCCCGTGACCGGCCCGCGCGACGTGCTGGCGGAGCACAGGTCCGACGATCCGGCGCCCGGCATCCTGGACGATGACCTCGGACGGGCGGCACTGGCGGCGCTCGACATCCCGGGCGAGGTGGCCCGCGCCTATGCGCTCCGCTTTACCTGGGCGCGCAGCGCCGCCCAGTTTCTCGCCAATCTGACACCGACCCGGCCGCAATCGGCCGGGGACCACGCCACAGCCGCCGCCTTCTCCTGAAACTTTCAAATCCGCGGATAATCGTGGTATCAGAAGAGCCGTCCGTTCCCACCCTTCCGTCAGGATGGCCAATCCATGATACCCCGTTACAGCCGGCCCCAGATGGCCGATATCTGGGCGCCTGAAAGCAGGTTTCAGATCTGGTTTGAAATCGAGGCCCATGCCTCGGACGCCCAGGCGGAACTGGGGGTCATCCCGAAAGAAGCCGCCCGGGCAGTCTGGGAAAAAGGCCGGTTCGAAGTCGGGCGGATCGACGAGATCGAGCGCAAGACGCACCACGACGTCATCGCCTTCCTCACCAATCTGGCCGAGCATGTCGGGCCGGAAGCCCGATTCGTGCACCAGGGCATGACCTCGTCCGATGTCCTCGATACCTGCCTCGCGGTGCAACTGGTCCGCGCCAGCGACCTGCTGCTGGCCGATCTGGACGCGTTGCTGGATGCGATCGAAGGCCGCGCCTTCGAACACAAGATGACGGTTTGTGTCGGACGCAGCCACGGCATCCATGCCGAGCCCACCACATTCGGCCTCAAGCTGGCGGGGCATTTCGCCGCCTTCGCCCGGGCGCGCCAGCGCCTGGAGGCGGCCCGCGCCGAAATCGCCACATGTGCCCTTTCGGGCGCCGTCGGCACCTTCGCCAATATCGACCCCCATGTCGAAAAACATGTTGCGAAAAAACTGGGCCTGCGGCCCGAGCCGATCTCGACGCAGGTGATCCCGCGCGACCGGCACGCCATGTTTTTTGCGACGCTGGGCGTCATCGCCGGGTCGGTCGAGAATCTCGCGACGGAAATCCGTCACCTTCAGCGCAGCGAGGTACGCGAAGCGGAGGAGTTCTTCGCGCCGGGCCAGAAGGGCTCGAGCGCCATGCCGCACAAACGCAACCCTGTTCTGACCGAAAACCTGACCGGCCTGGCCCGAATCGTGCGATCCGCCGTGGTTCCCGCCATGGAGAACATCGCGCTCTGGCACGAGCGGGATATTTCGCACTCTTCAGTGGAGCGCATGATCGCGCCCGACGCTACGGTCACGCTCGATTTCGCCCTCGCGCGCCTGGCCAATGTCATCGAACGCCTCGTGGTCTACCCGGAGACGATGCGGGCCAATCTCGACCGCCTCGGCGGCCTGGTCTATTCGCAGCGAGTCCTTCTGGCCCTGACCCAGGCGGGCGTCAGCCGGGAGGACGCCTACGAGCTTGTTCAGCGCAACGCCATGACGTGCTGGGAGACGGGGACAGCGTTCGCCGGGCTTCTGAAGCAGGATCCAGATGTGGCGGCCAGGCTTTCGGCTGGCGAGATCGACGCGCTTTTCGATCCCGCCTACCATACCCGTAATGTCGATATGATCTTCGAGCGGGTGTTCGGCCGGGCCTAGCCACCCGCAGCCGGCGGCTACTGAGCCTTTATCTGCTCCACCGCTTCGGCGAAAAACCGGTCCAGCTGCTTGCGCAAGCGCTCTTCCGTCATATCCACAGGCGACTGCTCGAAATCCTTCATGATCTTTTCGATCACATCGTCAACGCCCGGCTTCTCGAAATCGCTTTCAATCACCTCGCGCGCGTAGGCGTCGGCGTCCGCGCCCGACTTTCCCAGAAGTTCCGCCGCCCACAGGCCGAGAAGCTTGTTCCGGCGCTGGACCGCGCGGAAATGCATCTCTTCGTCGTGATGGATCTTGGCCATCTGGCCTTTTTCACGCTCGTTAAAACCGCTCATTTGCTTTCCGCTGCTTGAGTTTTTCGTATCCCGTGCCGGGCCCCGGGACGGGGCGCCGCCGGCAACCTTGGGACGGCCGAATCCGGCACTCGACTCTTGCTGTTATAACGATGCCCCCGCACTATCGAAAGCATCATGTGCACAGTCCTCCTTCTCCGCCGTCCGGGTCATGCCTGGCCAGCCCTGCTGGCCGCCAACCGTGACGAAATGCTGGATCGCCCCTGGTCCTCGCCGGCGCGCCACTGGCCCGAGCGGCCCGAGGTGGTCGCCGGGCGCGACCTTCTGGCCGGCGGCACCTGGCTCGGCGTGAATAATCACGGGCTGGTCGCCTGCATCCTCAACCGCGCGCAATCGCTGGGCCCGGCCCCGAACAAACGCTCCCGGGGCGAGATCGTGCTCGACGCCCTCGATCATGCGGACGCCGCCGCGGCCGCCCAGGCGCTGGCGGCCCTCGAGCCGACTGCCTATCGGACTTTCAATCTGGTCCTCATAGACAACCGCGACGGGTTCTGGCTCCGCAACACAGGCCCCGAGGAAAACGGTATTGAGGTCCGGCGTCTGCCGGACGGATTTTCGATGCTGGCGGAAACCGATCTCAACGATCCCACATCACCCAGAATCGCCCGATACCTGCCGCGCTTTGAAGCAGCTCCCGTGCCCGACCCCGAATCCGGCGATTGGCGAAGCTGGGAACGGCTCATGGCGGATACCGGACATGATCCGGCAGAAGGCCCGGCGGGCGCGCTGTCGATCTTTTTCGAGAACGCGGTCGATGGGCGCGATTTCGGTACGTGCAGTTCAAGCCTGCTGGCCCTGCCCGCGGCCGACCGGCCAAACCGGAGGCCCATCTGGCTCTTTTCGGCCGCCCGCCCCGGCACGGTGCCCTATCGGCCCATCAGCCTGGCCTGAAAAAAAGCCCGCCGGCGCAATGGCCGGCGGGCTCGGTGTTCCGACCGTCCCCCCGGGGAGGGACCGGCGGCGGGCTTATCGGCCCGCCTGTTCCAGAACCGCGACAGAAACATCCTCTTCCGCGAGGGCCAGGTCATTCACGCTGCGATTCTCGATATCGGCCGCGTAAATGGTCCCGTGCATGCGCTGGAAGTCATAGATGTTGTCGGACTGCACGATGAGCCAGATTTCCGGCTTGCCTTCCGAGGTGACATACCCATCCGTTGACGGCACCGGGGCGAAAGACTGCATCTGCCATTTCCAGAATTCACCTTTTTTATCGAACGTCTCGGTGGCGTAGTAGTTGTAGTTCACCGTGTCGAAATAGGCGAGTTTCCGGCCGTAGGGATGTTCGATCGGCGTTAGCGCGTCGACGACGTAGACCTCCCGCGGAATCCACTTGATCACCGGATTCCAGTAGGGCGCGGTCTTGACGTCATGTAGCGGCATCTGCGCGCCCAGGGTGTCCCCCTCTGGCGCATAGCCCCGCATCTGGCGCACCTGGCCCTCGCTGGCGCCGTCGGGCCAGGTCATGGCGAGGATCCGGCGCGTGCCAACAACCTTGAAGCCCTCGTACCAGGCCGGCAGGGCATTGAACTCGATGTCGTCGCGCAGGAAGTCAGTGCCGCCAATGGCGTCCAGCCAGGCGCCGCCCGACAGCCGGCGAATCCGGCGGACGGTGCGGACATAGGCCCAGATGGCGTCGAACCGGTCCTCGTTCCACCGGATGGTCAGCGTGCCGAGCCCCCGGATATCCAGGGGAGTGCGGGCGAACAGAAGCTCCTTGTACAGGATCGGCGGATCGACCTGCGGGACCTCATCGGTAATCCGGCCAGCCCCGTACCAGCGCGTGTAATGCCAGCGCTGCAGGCGGGAACTCCCGCTTTCACCGTCGATCAGGACGAGAATATCGGTCCCGTCACTCCCGTCGCCGTTACGCGGGCGTCCGTGAATGTGGTTCCAGACCACTTTGGCGCCGGCCTGGGGATCGTTCAGGTCGACATCGGGAAAGGGGATGCCGGCGCGGTAATTCTCAAGCATCAGATTGTCCTTGAGCCGGGCCTGTCCCGCATATTTTTCGGTCGCTTCCGTGATTCGCTCTGGAAACGGCAGTTTATCCTGCGGCGTGCCCAGCGGGATGGTCAGGCCCTGGTTGCGAACCAGCCATTGCATCCGTTCCGGCAACATATCCGCCACCCTCGTCCCGTCGAAAGTGGATTCCAGCGCCTGATCCAGGTTGCCGGAATTGATGACATAGCCGGGCGTCAATTCCGCCGCTGATGCGCCGGTGGCGAGCAACGACGCCGCCAGGAGACCGGCACCGCCGACTACTGAGCTCCGTCGAAATGCTCTCAGGAAATTCTTGTGGTTAAAACTGATCGTCATGCTTTCGCTCCTCTGCCCCCGTTTGTTCCCGCCACCTTTCGGCAGCCGGATCCACCTTGTCATCCAAGGCCGGGATCCGGTCTGGCGGCAGGGGACACTGCCCGCCAGACGTGTTTCGGCCCGGGCCGGCCCTTGCTGGCCTGATCGGCCTCGTTGTGTCGACCGGCCTTCGGGCATATTGCTGTGTCAGTTCGCCTCTGCCGGTTGGCCCGACAGGGTAGCGCGGATGCGCCGACGGCGCAGGCCTCCTCCTCTTATGGCTCGCTTCCGGCACCGCCAGGACTTTACTTGTGAATTTATGCCATAAACTCGGCCGCCCGCCCGCAACAAAATTGGCTGCCGTTCCTGACAGATTCGTGAGCGGTCGCCCGCGCCCCGCGGACGCTGTCCCTTGTCGGGCCTTTCTCCGGCCTTTCTCCGGCCTTTCTCCGGCACCGGGGCCGGGCGGACCGGTATTTCCCAGATATTTGATATTAAAGGGAAAAATCATACCTTGCGCCAGACGATTCTGCGGCGGGAGACAACGCGGCCCCGTTGTTTTGCGGCCCAGCAGTTGCTATATCATGCGCCTGTCCGGCCGGGCCCGTGTACCGGTCCCTATCGCTGGTTTTCGGCGCCGACGCCCTGGCACCGGAGTTTTTCGAGGATTGCCCCAGGTATGGCGAGGCGCAAGCGCATCTACGAAGGAAAGGCCAAGGTCCTTTTCGAGGGACCGGAACCCGGCACGATCGTTCAGTATTTCAAGGACGACGCCACGGCCTTCAACAACCAGAAGCACGCCATTGTCGATGGCAAGGGGGTCCTGAACAACCGGATTTCCGAGTACCTGATGCTACGCCTTCAGGACGTGGGGATTCCCACCCACTTCATGCGCCGCCTCAACATGCGCGAGCAGCTCGTCCGCGAAGTGGAGATCATCCCGATCGAAGTGGTCATCCGCAACGTGGCGGCTGGCTCCCTCAGCAAGCGGTTCGGAATCGAGGAAGGCACCGTCCTGCCCCGCTCGATCGTCGAGTACTATTACAAGAACGACGAGCTGGGCGATCCGCTCATCGCGGAGGAACACATCACCGCCTTCGGCTGGGCCGGCCCGCAGGACCTCGACGAGATCATGTCCATGTCGCTCCGGGTCAACGACCTGCTGTCGGGGCTTTTCTTTGCCGTTGGACTGCGCCTTGTGGATTTCAAGCTCGAATTCGGCCGGTTGTGGAACGGCGATGAAATGCGGATTGTCGTCGCGGACGAGATCAGCCCCGACAATTGCCGGCTATGGGACATGCAGACCAACGAGAAGATGGACAAGGACCGATTCCGCCGCGATCTGGGGGGCGTTGCGGAGGCCTATCAGGAGGTCGCCCGGCGGCTCGGCATCCTGCCGGAAAGTGCGGCATGAAGGCCCGTATCCGGATCACGCTCAAGAGCGGCGTGCTCGACCCCCAGGGCAGCGAGATCGGCCACGCGCTGAGCCGCATGGGGTTCGAGGGGGTCGAAAACGTACGCCAGGGCAAATTCATCGAGCTGGACGTGGCGGCCGGATCGACCGAGGCGGCGCGGCAGCAGGTCGAGGCCATGTGCAAGCGGCTTCTCGCCAATCCCGTGATCGAGACCTACGACATCGAGATCGCATGAAAGCGGCGGTGATCGTCTTTCCCGGTTCAAATTGCGATCGGGACGTGCAGGTGGCGCTGCGGGCCAGCATGGGCCGCGAGCCGGCCATGGTCTGGCACGGCGACAGGACGGTGCCCGAGGTCGACCTGATCGTCGTGCCGGGCGGGTTTTCCTACGGCGATTACCTGCGCTGCGGGGCCATGGCGGCCCATTCGCCGGTGATGCAGGAGGTGGGGCGGCGCGCGCAGGCGGGTGTGGCCGTGCTCGGCATCTGCAACGGCTTTCAGGTCCTGACCGAGGCCGGGCTCCTGCCCGGCGTGCTGCTCGCCAATGCGAACCTCAAATTCATCTGCCGCGATGTACACGTGCGCGTCGAGGATACTGGCGGTGTCTTCACTGCGGGACTGAAGCGGGGAGAGGCCCTCCGCATGCCGATCGCCCATCATGGCGGCAACTATTATGCCGATGACAATACGCTGCGCACGCTCGAGGGCGAGGGTCGTATCGCCTTCCGCTACAGCACGCCTTCAGGCGAAGTGACGGCGGCGGCCAACCCGAATGGCTCGTTCGGCAATATCGCCGGCATCTATAACGAGCGGCGCAATATACTGGGCCTCATGCCGCACCCCGAGCGGCTCGCCGAGCCGGCGTTGGGGGGAACCGATGGCAAGCGAATGCTGGACGGCCTCGTGGCGGCGCTGTCGTGACCGGTGACAGGCGATGACGGGGACCGTTACGAGCGCTGAAGTCACGCCCGAAATTGGGGCGGAGCACGGGTTGAGCCACGACGAATATGCGGAAATGCTCCGCATCATGGGGCGCACCCCGAATCTCGTCGAGCTTGGCATTTTTTCCGTCATGTGGAGCGAGCACTGCTCCTACAAGTCATCGAAGAAATGGCTCAAGACGCTCCCGACGGAGGCTCCCTGGGTCATTTGCGGACCCGGCGAGAACGCGGGCGTCATCGATATCGGCGACGGTCAGGCGGCCATTTTCAAGATGGAATCCCACAATCACCCCTCCTTCATCGAGCCCTTTCAGGGCGCGGCGACGGGGGTGGGCGGCATCCTGCGTGACGTCTTCACCATGGGCGCCCGGCCGGTGGCCAACATGAACGCGCTCCGTTTCGGCGATGCGGGCGATGCCCGGACCCGCTATCTCGTCAACGGCGTGGTGGGCGGCATCGGCTTTTACGGCAACTGTATCGGCGTGCCAACGATCGGCGGGGAATGCGAGTTTCATCGTGCCTATAACGGCAACAATCTGGTCAATGCCATGACCGTGGGTGTTGCCGATCGTGACCGGATCTTCTATTCCGCCGCCGCCGGACCGGGCAATCCGCTCGTTTATGTCGGCGCCAAAACGGGGCGGGACGGGATCCATGGCGCGACCATGGCCTCGGCCGAGTTCGACGACGAATCGGACGAAAAGCGCCCCACGGTCCAGGTGGGCGACCCGTTTACCGAAAAGCTGTTGCTGGAGGCGTGTCTGGAACTGATGGCCACCGACGCCATCGTCGCCATTCAGGATATGGGCGCTGCCGGCTTGACCTCCTCTTCCTTCGAGATGGCCTCCAAGGGCGATCTTGGCGTGGAGCTCGATCTCGACCGCGTTCCCGTTCGTGAGACCGGCATGACGGCCTATGAAATCATGCTGTCTGAAAGCCAGGAACGCATGCTGATGGTACTCAAACCGGGCAAGGAGGACCTCGCCCGCCGGATCTTCCGGAAATGGGAACTGGACCTCGCCGTGATCGGCCATCTGACCGAGACCGGACGCATGGTGATCCGCAAGGATGGCAGGATCGCGGCCGATCTGCCGATCCAGCCTCTTGCCGCCGCCTCGCCCGAATATGATCGCCCGTGGGAGGAAACGCCCGCTCAGGACGAAATCGCGGCCGACTCAATCGCGCCGCCGGAGGATCCCGGGGACGTCCTGCTCAGGCTTGTGGGCGGCCCGCACCTTTCCAGCCGGCGCTGGATCTGGGAACAGTACGATCATATGGTGGGGGCCGACACGATCGGCCGGCCGGGCGGCGACGCGGGCGTGGTTCGGGTGCACGGCACCAACAAGGCACTCGCGATCACGACCGACTGCACGCCACGCTACTGCCAGGCCGACCCGCGCCTCGGCGGCGCGCAGGCAGTAGCCGAAACCTGGCGCAACCTGACCGCCGTCGGCGCCACGCCGCTTGCAATCACCGATAACATGAATTTCGGCAATCCCGAAAAGCCACGCATCATGGGTCAGTTCAAGGGATGCATCGACGGCATCCGCGAAGCCTGCGAAGCGCTCGAGTACCCCGTCGTTTCGGGCAATGTCTCGTTCTACAATGAGACCAACGGCGAGGCGATCCTCCCCACGCCGGCGATCGGCGGCGTGGGACTCCTCCCCGATCTGAGCAGACGGGTGGGCGCGGCATACGGGGCGGACGAGACCCTCGTGCTCGTTGGCGAGACGAAGGGACATCTCGGACAAAGCCTGTATCTGCGCGACATCCTGGGCCGCGAGGAGGGTGCACCGCCGCCCGTCGACCTGTCGGCAGAAAAAAGGAACGGCGATTTCGTTCGCGCCGCCATCACGGACGGGCTCGTGACCGCGTGCCACGACCTCTCGGATGGCGGCTTCTTGTGCGCCCTGGCCGACATGGCCATCGCCGCCCGGCTCGGTGCGCGCATCGAACTGGCCAATTCGAACGTGCCGTTGGTCGCGCGGTTCTTTGGTGAGGACCAGGGGCGCTATCTGGTATCGGTAAAGACCACAGAGCCTTTAATGGCTTTGGCGAAAAAAGCAAAAGTCCCGGTTGAAATTGTCGGCCGGACGGGCGGGGCGACGTTGACACTCCCCGATCAATGCACCATATCCATAGACAGGCTGATCGAGGCGTTCGAGACCTGGTTTCCCGCTTACATGAGCGGCAGCTAGGCCCACGGCCTCGCCCATCACCGGAGTCTGCCATGGCCATGGACATCGCCCAGCTGGAGCGACTGATCCGCGAGAACATCCCCGACGCCGAAGTCCAGATACAGGACCTCAAGGGCGACGGCGACCATTACGCGGCGCTGGTTGTCTCGCCCGTCTTCAAGGGCAAGAGCCGGGTACAACAGCACCAGATGGTCTACCAGGCGCTCCAGGGAAAAATGGGAAGCGAACTCCATGCGCTGGCCCTGCAAACTGCCGCGCCCGAAACGGCCTGAACTGAGGGTCGGGGCCGGCGCGCCCAGAAGGAAAGGAAGAGAATCTCCATGACGCTGACGGTTCCCGAGTCGATCCAGAACGAAATCGCCGAGAACGACGTTGTGCTCTTCATGAAGGGCAACCCCGTCTTCCCCCAGTGCGGTTTTTCGGCGGCGGTCGTACAGATCCTGACAGTGCTGGGCGTCAAGTTTAAGGGCGTCGATGTGCTGGCCAATGATGAACTGCGCCAGGGTATCAAGGAATTCAGTACCTGGCCCACTATTCCCCAACTTTACGTCAAGGGCGAATTCGTCGGCGGATGCGACATCATCCGCGAAATGTTTGAAACGGGCGAGCTGACCGAGCTTCTGACCACACGGGGCGTTGCGGTCGAACTCCAGTAACCGGGCAGCGTCGGCGGTTCGCGTGCCGCGCACCCCTTCCTTGCTTCTATCGGATGGCGATCCACATCATCGCGACAGCGATGACAAGGAACGTCACGCCCATCGCGCTCTCCATCACACGCCTGGAGACACGCCCCTGTAGCCGGGGAGCCACCTGCCCGCCCAGGAGGACGCCCGGAATCGTATAGCAGACGAGATCCCACGGCACGGCCGCCGCACCCCCCCGGAGGGCCAGTGCCGTCATCTGCGTGATCGAGGCAGCGAGAAGAACCAGAATAACGATCACGACCGAAGTGGCCGCGGCGACCGGAAACGGGACGCGGTTCGCGCGCAGCAATTGCGGCATCACAACCTCGCCGATCCCGGTCGACAGTAACCCGGTGAGAAAACCGCCCAGCGCGGTGGCGTAGGCTCCCCGCCCCTGGCGCGGCACCGGGAAAGTGTAGACCGTGCCATCGCGCGACACGATGCGCCGGGTATCACGAAGCCGGCCTGCCGCCGCGCCCGAGCCGGCCAGCGCCTCGATTTCCTCCACGACGGGCTTTCGGTGGCGCAACATGACGATCGCGAGCACCACCATGAGGAGCGCATACCCGCCTCGCAACGCGTCGGAGTTCAGGAATTGCGCGGCGACGGCGCCGGCGATGGCCAGCGGCACTCCGACCCAGACGAAGGGTGGCACCGCCCGGAAATCGATCAGCCCACGCCGGACATATCCGAGAAAGCCGGAGAAGAAACCGAAGGTCGCCGTCAGCAGCGAAGCCCCGATCGCCGCCGCCGCGCTTTCGAGCGGATAGGCGGGCCCCAGAAGCGGAAAGACGACGAGAAAAATCGGGGTGAAGAGGGCCGATCCGCCGATGCCGGTCAGCATCGCCAGGTTCGCGATGATGAAGGCGACCGGCAGCATGAACCAGTAGAGCGTGAAATCCATCGCTGCCCGGTCCGATCGCAGCCGTACTCAGTCGGGACGCACGGCGGCGAAGCGGGCGAAATCCCTCTCCACCGCCTTCGGGTCCGCCCGCAGCCTGACGACCCCGGCGGAAGACCAGTCATCGGGAAAGATATCCTCTTCGCCCGCCTCGAATCCCTCGATGATGCGGTCGGCCACCGCCGTCGGCGAGGCCGGCGCGAAGTCCGGCGCACCGGCAATCACGGTTGTGTCCACGGGGCCGGGAAACGCCTCGACCACCGGAATCCCCTGCGGCGCGAGTTCCGCCCGAAGCGCCTGGGTGAAAGCGTGCAGCGCCGCCTTGGAGGCGCTGTAACTGCCAGCCGCCGGCAACGTCGCGAGCCCGGCGAAGGCGCCCACATTGATGATGCCCCCTCCCGTCTCGCGCAGGATCGGCGCGAAGGCCTGGCAGGTATGGACTGGCCCCCAGTAATTCACCACCATCTCGCGCCGTGCCGCGTCGGGATCCGGCAGGGCCAGCGCCCCCTGCCAGCGGCAATAACCGGCATTGTTGATCAACAGGCCGAGATTGGTTGCCTTCGAGGCGAGTTCGTCGACCTGCGCGCGGTCGCCGACATCCAGTGGCACACGGTTGATCCGGATTTCGCCGCCTGCGTCGATGTCGGAGAAATCCGCCCTGGCGAGCGCTTCGGGCAGGTCGGCCGCATGCACGCGGGCGGCACCAAGCTCGATCACCGCGCGGATCAGTTCCGTTCCGATCGCGCCGGCGGCCCCCGTCACCAGGACCACTTTTCCCGCTACTTTCATCGTGTTTCCCTATCCAACAGGGGCAGAAACGGCCCGTCGGACTCTGGCCGACTGCGGGCGACAGGCCCGCCTAGGAGGCGAAAAATTCCTCGGTCAACTGGCGCTCCACATCCTTGGGATCAGCGAAGTTGTTCTCCACGATCTCCCGCGCGAGCCGGGGCACGATATATTCCACATCGTCCTCGATCCCATCGAACACGGTGGCCGCCAGCTCCGCGGGAGGCAGTTTCTCGCCGCTCAAATCCTTGATCATCCGCGTGTCGACCGGACCCGGATAGACCGAGACGACAAGCGTGCCCTGCCCCGCCAGCTCGCCGCGCAACGACTGGGTCATGGAATGCTCCGCCGCCTTGGAGACGCAATAAGTGGTCGCAAACGGAAACGTCATGAGGGCCGCGATGGACAGGATATTGACCAGCGCACCGCCACCATTGGCCTCAAGAACCGGGGCGAATGCCCGCGACATGGCCAACGACCCCCAGTAATTGACCGCCATCTCCTGTTCGAGACCTTCCCGCGCCCCGTCCTCAAAACTGTTTTTCCATTGAACGACCCCGGCATTATTGATCAACAGGTTGACGTCCCCACATTCCGCGGCGGCAGCCTTGACATCCTGTTCCGACGTCACGTCGATCCGAACCGGCACGACCCGGTCGCGGGCCTCGATCTCCTCCAGGCGGCGACCGGCCGCATAAACCTTCTTCGCGCCGCGCGCCAGCAACTCGTCAACGAAGGCTTTGCCGATCCCCCGATTGGCGCCGGTTACCAGCGCCACACAGTTGTCAATCTTCATGGCTGTCCTCTCCCGTGCCGGATCCTGCCACCCCTGATCAGGGAAGCGCTTTCGCCAGGTCCTTTTCGACGCCCTTGGGGTCGGCCCTGAGCCCAGCCTCGATCTCGATGGCGTTCTCGCACACGACCACGTCCTCTTCCCCGACCTCGACGCCATCCAGAACGGTGCCCGCCACTTCGGCCGGGGGCGTCTTGGGCGCATCTATGGCTTCTGCCATTCGGGTATCGGTCAGCCCGGGGAAGACGGACATGACCAGGACGTTATCCCGCGACAACTCGGCCCGGATGCCGCGCGTCAAGGCCCATAGTGCCGCCTTGCTTGCCGAATAAGGGCCGATCATGGGCATGGCGACCTTGCCCACGATCGAGGAGATATTCACGATGCCGGCGGGTGCGTTGCGCCGCAGGACGGGCGCGAAGGCCCGGCACATATCCCAGGTCCCCCACAGGTTGACGTCCATCTCATTCTTGTGATGGGCCTCGTCATAGCCGGTAATATAGCCTTGGGTGTAAAGCACGCCCGCGTTGTTGATCAGCAGGTTGACGTCATCGCACTGCGCCGCCGCCGCGCTGATCTGCGCCTGATCGGTGATATCGAGCCCGATTTTCTCGACCCGTTGGTCGGTGAAATCAAGCTGGTCGGGATGACGCGCGGCGGCATAAACCCTGGCCGCGCCCCGTGCCAGGAGCACCTCGACAAAAGCGTGTCCGATGCCGCGATTGGCCCCCGTCACGAGGGCGACCGACCCCTCGATCTTCATGCTTCTCTCCCTGGCTAGGTGCGCGCGAACGGACCGGCTGGCCCGTTCTCGTGACGTCATTCTAACGAAGAGCCCCTCGCCTTGCTACCGGTGCTCGAACCCGGAGCACAGACGCCTGAACACTGACCGAATGCCCAAAATGAAAGCCGCCCCGTATGGGGCGGCTTTCCGGATCTTCCCCCCGAAAGATCCGCGCGCCATCACCGTCAGACGGGCGGCGCGTAAAAATCGAACGCCTAGCGCGAATAGTACTCGATCACCAGATTCGGCTCCATCTGGACCGGGTAGGGCACTTCCTCTATGTCGGGGATCCGGACATATGTTCCGGTCATCTTGTCGTAATCGACCTGAACATATTCCGGCACGTCGCGCTCGGCCGAGCCGACCGCCTCGAGCAGGACCGGGTTTTCCTTCATTTTCGCCGTAATCTCGATGACATCGTTGGGAGAGACGGCGTAGGACGGAATCGTGACCCGCTGGCCGTTCACTTTCACGTGCCCGTGGCTGACGAACTGCCGCGCGGAAAACACCGTGGGCACGAATTTCATCCGATAGATCACGGCGTCCAGGCGTGCTTCCAGAAGCTGGATGAGACGCAGGCCCGTATCCCCACGAAGGCGTTCGGCCCTGGCGAAATACCGGCGGAACTGTTTTTCCGTGATATTGCCGTAATAGCCCTTCAGCTTCTGCTTCGCCATGAGCTGAAGGCCGAAGTCCGAAGGCTTCCGGCGACGGGCCTGGCCGTGCTGGCCGGGGCCATACTCGCGGCGATTGAAGGAGCTCTTCGGCCGGCCCCAGAGATTGACACCGAGACGGCGGTTGATCTTGTACTTTGACTGTTGCCGTTTCGACATCGGCTGGCTCATCGCCTTTCATGAGAGTGCCCGGCCGGAACGCGCCTTGCCGCCGGGCGAAAACAAAGGCGCGTAATACCCCAGCCCGCGGGCGCTTGTCAAATCCCCAAATGGGCCCCCGGGGGCCTGAAATTCATCTGATATAACAATGTTTTACTTTTCATCTTCGCGGGCCGGGGGAACGTCATCCTCGACACGGGCGCGGCCCAGGCGGGCAAGGCCCGCAATTATGCCCCGAAAGGTGCGCACTTCCGCATCGCTCATCCCGGCACGGGTCAGCATGGTCCGGATGTTGCGCACCGTGACGGGCCGCATCTCCGGCACGCGGAGGAACCCGCAGGCATCGAGCTCGGTTTCGAGATGCGCCAGCATCGCCTCGAAATCCGCCTTCCTGGCTAGCTGGCGCGGCTGCGGCCCGGCGCCATCCCGCCGGCCGTCGGGATGACGCGAGCGGCCGCCTCCCTGCCGGCTTGCCTGAAACCATTCATAGGCGACGATCAGTACCGCCTGAGCCAGGTTGAGTGAGGCGAAATCCGGATTCAGTGGAATCTCGATGAGGGCATCGGCGAGAACGAGGTCGTCGTTGACAAGTCCTGTCGCTTCCCGCCCAAAGAGGATGCCACTCCTCGCCCCCATCATGCCCGTCGCCACCAGCCGGCCGGCTGCCTCGCCGCCGTCCAGGATATCCTGTGCCGTATCACGCGGCCGCGCTGTCGTCGCCAACACGTAAGACAGATCTCCAACCGCATCCCTGGCCGAGGCGAACACGCTCGCACCGTCCAGCACAGAATCGGCACCGGCACAGACCTTGCGCGCCTTTTCGTTGGGCCAACCCTGGCGCGGCGCCACGAGCCGCAATTCGGTCAGGCCGCAATTGAGCATGGCGCGGGCGACGAATCCGATATTCTCGCCCAGTTGGGGCTCGACGAGGATGATCGCCGGCGCCACGGGGGCAGTCTGCTCCGGGGAGGTCGTGGCCATGCGCCGTCAGGCCGCCCGGGCCCCTGCCCCGTCGCGGAACAGCTTGTAGGTAATGCTGTCGTGAAGCGCGTTGTAGGACGCGTCGATCACGTTGGCCGAAACCCCCACCGTCGCCCAGCGCCGGCCGGCACGATCGGCGCTTTCGATCATCACACGCGTGACGGCCGCGGTACCGGATTCGGGTGTCAGGATCCGGACCTTGTAATCCACGAGCCGCATGTCTTCGAGTTCGGCATAAAAAGGCAGCAACGCCTTCTTGAGTGCAAAATCGAGTGCGTTGACCGGGCCCACGCCTTCCGCCACGGTCATGAACTCTTCCCCGTTCACGTCCACCTTGACCGTCGCTTCGGACAAGGTGATCAGCGCCCCGTTGGCATTGGTCCGGCGCTCATCCATCACCCGAAACGAGTTAAGCTTGAAATATTGCGGCACGGTGCCCAGGGTCCGACGTGCGAGAAGCTCGAAACTGGCTTCGCCCCCATCATAGGCATACCCCTCGTGCTCGCGGGATTTGACCAGGTCCACCAGATCGACCACCTTGGGGTCCTCCGGGTCGACCTCGAGCCCGATCTCGGCGAAGCGGCTGAGGATATTGGCCCGGCCGGCCTGGTCGGACACCACGATATTGCGCCGGTTGCCGACGCTTTCGGGCGGCACGTGCTCGTAGCACCGGGGATCCTTGAGGATGGCGGAAACATGCAGACCGCCTTTATGGGCGAAGGCCGATTCGCCGACATAGGCCGCGTTACGGCTGGGGGGCCGGTTGAGCCGGTCATCGATCAGGCGCGAGACATGGGTCAGGAGTTTGAGGCGCTCGCGATCGACACCGGTTTCGAACCCCATCTTCAGCGTCAGATTGGCGATGACCGAAACCAGGTTGGCGTTGCCGCAGCGCTCACCCAGCCCGTTCATCGTCCCCTGCACCTGACGCACCCCCGCCCGGACGGCGGCGAGCGAATTGGCGACAGCGGTTTCGGTATCGTTGTGACAGTGAATGCCGAGATGACTGCCGGGGACATGCCTGGTCACTTCGGTGACGATCGCGCTCACCTCCTCCGGCAGGGAGCCGCCATTGGTGTCGCACAGTACAATCCAGCGGGCACCTGCCTCGTAGGCGGCGGCGACACAGCGGAGCGCGTAGTCGGGATTGGCGCGATACCCGTCGAAGAAATGCTCGGCATCGAACATAACCTCCTCGAGCCGTTCGGCACCGTGAGTGATACTGTCGCGAATCATCTGGATATTTTCGTCCAGCCCGGCACCGAGCGCGACCTCGACCTGAAAATCCCATGTCTTGCCGACGAGGCAGGCAACCTTTGCGCCCGCCCCCAACACCGCCGTCAGGCCCGGATCGTTGGCGGCACTCCGTCCGGAGCGGCGAGTCATGCCGAACGCCGCCAGCCGCGCCCGCACGAGCCTGGGCGGGTCGCGGAAGAACACGTCGTCGGTCGGGTTGGCGCCAGGCCAGCCACCCTCGATATAGTCGACCCCCAGCTCGTCGAGATGACTTGCAATAGCCGATTTGTCGCCGGGGCCGAAATCGACGCCCTGGGTCTGGGCGCCGTCACGTAGCGTGCTGTCGTAAATATAGACGCGATTTTCTGTCATTTTTCCGGCCGTGGTCGAGTGCCTGCCCTGCCCGGGCCGCGCGCAGGTTGCCGCTTCCGATCAGGCCACATGGCCCGACAGCCGGGCCCGCGTGCGATCATAGCCGATAAGGGGTAACAAATTCCGCAATTCCGGTCCATGTGCAACGCCGGTCAGCGCCACGCGCAGCGGCAAGAACAGGGAGCGACCCTTTCTGCCGGTCTCTTCCGACAGACGCGCGGTCCAGGCCTGCCAGGATTCTTGCGACCAGGTGCTGGCATGCCAGGGGGCGGCCGGCAACGCCGACACCGCGGCGGCACACAAGTCGGGATCCTCCATGACGGGGGTGATCTCGGCGAAACACACCCGCCACCAGGGCACCGCATCGGCCATCGTGGTCAGGTTGGCCCGGACAGCAAGCCAGAACTCCTCGGGAACCGGGCCGCCGCCGACCTCTCTTTCGAGCCGTTCGCGCAGCTCGTCATCGAAGGGTCGCGCGTGCAGCAGCCGCGCGTTGAGCTGGACGAGTTCGTCCGGATCGAAGCGCGGCGACGCTGTCGAGAACGTCCCGAGATCGAAATCCGCGATCAGCGAGTCGAGGTCCGGGCGGGGCTCGATCGCGGCCGACGTTCCCATGAGCGCGAGATAGCTCGCCACCGTCATTGGCTCGATCCCGGTTTCACGCAGGGCGTTCAGGCTGAGGCTGTCGTCCCGCTTGGACAGGTTGCGCCCGCGCGCGTCGAGCAGCAACGGCAGATGCCCGAAGCTCGGGACCGCATTACCCAGCGCTTCAAAGATCTGGATCTGGGCCGCGGTGTTGGAGATATGATCGTCGCCACGCAGAATATGCGTGATCCCCATATCGGCGTCGTCCACACAGGATGACCAGGTGAAGAGCGGGCGGCCATCGCTACGGATCACCACCGGGTCGCTCAGGTCGCCCGCCTCGAAACGAAGCGGGCCGTGCACCATGTCCTGCCATTCGATAGTGCCGGGCGACAACTTGAAACGATAATGGGCCCGGCGGCCCTCCGCCTCGAACGCCTCGACCTCGGCCGTCGAAAGATGGAGTGCCGCGCGGTTGTAGATCGGCGGCTTGCCGGAAGCGAGAAGCCGCTTGCGCTGCAATTCGAGCTCTTCCGGGGATTCGAAACAGGGATACACCCGCCCCGCGGCGACAAGCCGGTCCAGGCACTCGCGGTAAAGGTCGAGCCGTTCCGACTGATGGACCGGCCCCTCGAAATCAAGACCAAGCCAGTGAAGGTCCTCGACAATCGCCGTGGAAAACGCCGGGCGGGAGCGCTCGGCATCGGTATCGTCGAGACGCAGAAAGAACGTGCCCCCTTCCCGGCGTGCCAGCATCCAGTTGACCAGGGCAATCCGGGCGTTCCCCACATGAAGCAGTCCGGTCGGGCTTGGCGCGAAACGCAGGCGCACCATCACACCCCGCCGCGAAAGGCGTTGGTTATGGGGTAGCGCCGATCGCGGCCGAAAGACCGCGCGGTGACCTTGACGCCGGGCGGCGCCTGACGGCGCTTGTATTCGGCGTTTTCCAGCATGTGCCAGACCCGCAGCACTGTCGCGCGCTCGAACCCGCCGGCGACAATGTCATCGAGCCCCGCGTCCTTCTCGATCAGCTCTTTCAGGATGGCGTCCAGCTCCTCATAAGGCGGCAGGCTGTCCTGATCGGTCTGATCGGGGCGCAATTCGGCCGACGGCGCCTTGGTGAACACGCGATCCGGAATGACGGCGCCGGCTGGCCCGAGGAATCCGGCCAGATGATGCGTATTGCGCCACCGGCCGAGCGCGTAAACGAGTGTCTTGTAGACATCCTTGAGCACCGCAAAGCCGCCGGCCATGTCGCCGTAAAGCGTCGCGTAGCCGACCGACATCTCGGACTTGTTGCCGGTCGATACCAGGAGATGCCCGAACTTGTTCGACAGCGCCATCAGCGTGATGCCCCGCGCGCGGGCCTGGATGTTTTCTTCCGTGACATCCACAGCCTGACCCTCGAAAGCAGGAGCCAGCATCTCCGCGAAGGCACGCATGGCGGGCGCGATATCGATGGTATGATAATTGAGGCCAAGCAGCTCGGCCGAGCCAGCCGCGTCCTCGAGGCTTTCCTGGCTGGTATAGGGCGACGGCATCATCACACAGTGCACCCTGTCGGCACCAACCGCGTCCACCGCGATCGCGGCCGAGAGACCCGAATCGATACCGCCCGACAGTCCGATCAGCATGCTGGGAAAGCGATTCTTGCGCGCATAGTCGCGCAGGCCCAGAACGAGCGCCTGGTAGACCGCCGGCAGGGTGTCCTCGGCTTCGGCCTTCGCAGCACCGGCGCACTGCCAGCCCGCCCGCCCCCTAGGGCGTGTCCAGGTGATGGGGTCCCGTCGCTCGACCCAGCTCGGTGCGTGATAGGCGAGCGCGCCATCGCCATTGAGTGCGAATGAGGCGCCGTCGAAAACCAGCTCATCCTGGCCGCCTACCTGATTGACGTATAAGAGGGGCAGGCCGGATTCCGCCACCCGGTCAGCGGCAAGCGCCAGACGCTGGCCACGCTTGCCCGCATCGAAGGGCGAACCGTTGATCACAAGGAGAATTTCAGCACCCGATTTGGCGAGGCATTCCGCCACATCCGGGTACCACATATCCTCGCAGACCATGATGCCAAGCCGCGTGCCGCGAAATCTGACGGGCCCCGGCAGGGGGCCGGGCCGGAAGACGCGCACCTCGTCGAAGACGCCATAATTCGGCAGTTCGTGCTTGCAACGGACGGCACGAATCTCGCCACCATCGAGCAGCAGCGCGGCGTTGTAGACGCCCGCCGGGACGCCCGGCTCGTCACCGTCTTCGAGGCGCCAGGGCGCACCCACGAGAAGGGCCGGACCGCCATCGCCGGTCTCGGCCGCCAGGGTCTCGGCCGCGCGGCGAACGGCCTCGAGGAAGGAGGGCTTGAGCACCAGATCTTCCGCCGGATACCCCGAGATCGCCAGCTCGCCCGCCACGATGAGATCGGCCGCGCCATGGTCCTCGCGGCAACGGCGCAACCCCGCGATATTGCCCTCCATATCCCCGACGAGCGGGTTTAGCTGGGCGGCAACAATGACGAGGCGATCCGACATGGCGGAAAAGGACCCGGCGCGGCGCGGTCAGGACGCCTGGCGCACGTCCCCCGTCCGGGCGACGCGCTCGGCCTTGAGCGCTTCGGACAGAAGGAAGGCCAGTTCCAGCGCCTGACTTGCGTTCAGTCGCGGATCGCAGTGCGTGTGGTAGCGGTCGGCCAGCCTCTGTTCGCTGATTTCCTGCGCGCCGCCGAGACATTCGGTCACGTCCTGACCGGTCATCTCGATATGAATACCCCCCGCATGGGTCCCCTCGGCGCGGTGGACGGCAAAGAAGCCCTTTACCTCGGCCATGACCGCATCGAAGCTCCGGGTCTTGTAGCCATTCGAGGACTTGATCGTGTTGCCGTGCATGGGATCGCAGGACCAGACGACATGGCGTCCCTCGCGCGCCACCGCGCGAACCAGCTTCGGCAGCGCTTCCTGAACCTTGTCGCGCCCCATGCGCGAGATCAGGGTGAGCCGACCCGGTTCGTTCGCGGGATTGAGTATGTCGATCAGACGCAGCAATTCGTCCGGCGCCAGATTCGGCCCGACTTTCACGCCAATGGGATTGGCGATGCCACGGCAGAATCCCACATGCGCGCCGTCAAGCTGGCGCGTCCGGTCACCGATCCAGACCATGTGGGCGGAGGTGTCGACCCAGTCGCCGGACGTGCTGTCCACCCGCGTGAGCGCCTCTTCGTAAGGCAGAAGCAGCGCCTCGTGAGACGTAAAGAACTCCGTCTCGCGGATCTGGGGCGCAGTTTCCGAGGTCAGGCCGCAAGCCGCCATGAAGGCCAGGGTTTCATTGATCCGGTCGGCCAGATCGGCGTATTTCTCGCCCTGGCTGCTCGCTTCGATGAAGCCGAGATTCCAGCGATGAACCTGATGAAGGTCCGCATAGCCGCCCTGGGCGAAGGCGCGCAGCAGGTTCAGCGTCGCCGCCGACTGGTTATAGGCCGTCACCAGCCGTTCGGGGTCGGGTCGCCGCGCCTCGGCGGTGAAGTCCATGGCATTGACCATGTCGCCGCGATAGCTCGGCAGTTCGAGGCCGTTCTGGGTCTCGGTCGGCTGCGAGCGCGGCTTGGCGAACTGCCCGGCGAGGCGCCCTACCTTGACCACCGGGCAACCCGCACCAAAGGTCAGCACCACCGCCATCTGCAGGAGGACACGGAAAGTATCGCGAATATTGTCGGCGTTGAATTCGGCAATGCTTTCGGCGCAATCACCGCCCTGCAGCAAGAAAGCGTCGCCCCGCGCGACATCGCCGAGGAGCGCCTTGAGCCGGCGTGCCTCGCCCGCGAAAACCAGCGGAGGATAGGTCCTGAGCCGCGCCTCCACGCCCCTCAGGGCGGCCGCATCCGGGTAGTCCGGCTGCTGCAGGGCCGGCAGGTCGCGCCAAATCTGGGGTGTCCATTTCTGGGCCATGGGCTCGCTACCTTAATTCATCGGGCCGTCATCCGGCCAAAATTCGCCCGGCGGCCTGGCCGGGCCGGCGGTTCGGGCGCCCGAAACCGGGGGTATAGGCGGGATTGACCCGCTTTTCCAGCGTTAAAGCAGCCCGCGCGGCCGGGAGCGCCGGCCGCCGGCCTATCGGGCCGTTGCCGCGGGGGCCTCGATCTTCTGGCGCATGGTGACCAACTCCTCGGCCGAGGTCGGATGAATCCCCACTGTAGCGTCGAAATCCGCCTTTTTCGCCCCGCATTTGATGGCGACCGCGATCCCCTGCATGATCTCCGCCGCCTCCGGGCTCAGGATATGGCAGCCCACCACGCGGTCGGATTTGGGCTCGACCACGAGCTTCATGACCGACTTCTCCCCCCGGCCCGACAGAGTGTGCTTCAGCGCCCGGAAGCTGGAGCGATAGATATCGACCTCGCCATAGCGCTCCCGCGCCGCCGCCTCCGTCAGCCCGCAGGTGCCGATAGCGGGCTGGCTGAATACCGCGCTCGGCACGTTTTCATGGTTGGGCCTGATCGGGTTGTTGTTAAAGACCGTCTCGGCGAAGCAATGGCCCTCGCGAATGGCAACCGGCGTCAAATTGATCCGGTCGGTGACGTCGCCAACAGCATAAATATTATCTACATTGGTGCGCGAAAATTCATCGACGGGGATCGCCCCGTTTTGATCCACCTTGACGCCCGCGCTTTCCAGTCCGAGATCCTGCGTCCGCGGCCGTCGCCCGATCGCGAACAGCACCTGGTCCACCTCCACCGATTCGCCGCCCGTATCATCCCCGGCACCGCCCGTCAGGTGAACGCGGAGTCCCGACCCGGTCTTCTCGATGCGCGAGACGACGGTATTGAAACGAAGATCCACGCCCTTCCGGCCCATTTCCTCGGCCAGCCCGGCGCGCATGTCGTCGTCGAACCCCCGGAGAAACAGGGGGCCGCGGTAGAGCTGGGTCACCTTCGCGCCAAGCCCGTTGAACACGCCGGCAAACTCGACCGCGATAAACCCGCCCCCGACGATGAGGATCCGCCTGGGAAACTCATTCAGATAAAAGACCTCATTTGACGATATGGCGTGCTCGACGCCCTCGATCTCCGGCATTTGCGGCCAGCCACCGACGGCCACCAGGATGTATCTGGCGCGGTAGGCCGTGCCGTTCACCTCGACCGTGTGACGATCGAGGATTTTGGCCCGGCCATCGAAAATATCGGCTCCCGCCCCCCGGATGAGACGATCATATATGCCATTGAGACGCAGGATTTCCGCGTCCTTGTTTTCGATCAGTCGCGACCAGTCGAACTGCCGCGCACCCACCGTCCAGCCGAAGCCGGCTGCGTCCTCGAAATCCTCCGCGAAATGCGAGGCATAGACGAAAAGCTTCTTGGGGATGCAGCCCACATTGACGCAAGTACCACCCAGATACATGTCTTCAGCCACGGCAACTCGGGCGCCAAAGCCCGCGGCAATGCGCGAGGCGCGCGTACCACCCGAGCCGCCCCCGATCACGAAAAGATCGTAGTCGTAGCTTTGGGAATCCTGCGTCATTCGTTCAACCTTTCAACCGGCCCGGGCCCCGCCCGGCGGGGACGCGCCGGACTATATCGCAGCGCAGTGCTGGCGGAAAGCGGAGGCCGGGTCAGAGAATCCGCTTCTGTCCTGACAGAACCTGGCGCGTCTTGGAGCGGAACTCGCGCAGGTACAGCACGGCCACGACCCAGGCGGTAACCAGCATGAAAAGGATCGGGTTGAGAAACCAGCTGAGCCCGGCGATCCCGAAATAATAGGCGCGAATTCCACCATTCAGGTGATTGGCGGCGAGCGCAATCAGCCCGGCGCCGATATGAGCGTAGTCATCGACGGTCTTGTCATCCGAATTGGCGGGCGGGGCCGCGCCGAGGAAGATCGAGAGATAATTGAACTGCCGCAGGGCCCAGGTGAACTTGAAGAACCCGTAAACGAAGGCGGTCACCAGGATCATCAGCTTCATATCCACCTCCGCTCGTGTCGTCGGCACGGCGAAGGGGAGCTCGGTCACGGTTTCCACCACCTTGTGGCTGACTCCCAGGACGGCGATCAGACCGCCGATGATGAAAATCGTGGTCGAGGCGAGAAAAGTGACGCTGCGCATGATGTTGCCCGCGCCCATCAGGTCGCCCATGCGCATGTCGCGCCGGACCATGGCCCGCATCCAGTCGAGCCTGTAACCGGCAAGAAGTTGCATGAGGTTGCGCCCCGTCTCGCGGTCGCGGTCGGCGTAGAGGGAATAGCCGAGCCAGGCGGCGAGGAACCAGAGAAGGGCGATCCCGTCCTGAAGAGAAAATTCGTCGAGAAATTCCATCGCCGTCCCCCCGGTCTATTCCACGGTCACCGATTTGGCGAGATTGCGCGGCTGGTCCACATCCGTGCCCTTGGCAACGGCGACATGGTAGGCGAGCAACTGGACGGGAATGGCGTAGAGAATGGGGGCCACCAGCGGATCGACGGCGGGCAGCGCGATGGCGGTGATATGGTCCTGACCCAGCCGCGCCACCCCGTCCGCATCGCTCAGAAAAATCACCCGGCCGCCACGGGCGACGACTTCATGCATGTTGGAGGCGGTTTTCTCGAAGAGCGGGTCCGAGGGCGCGATCACGATGACCGGCACGCCATCGTCGATCAGCGCGATGGGACCGTGCTTCATCTCGCCCGCGGCATAGCCTTCGGCGTGGATATAGGAGATTTCCTTGAGCTTGAGCGCGCCCTCGAGCGCGATGGGAAATCCCGTGCCTCGACCCAGATACAGAACGTCCCGATGATCCTTGATTTCCTCGGCCAGCGCCTTCAGCCGCTCATCGTGATTGAGCACGTCGGCCGCGCGGGCCGGCACCTCGATCAGCGCCGCCGTCAGGGCCTGGGCGCGCTCGGCCGTAAGCGTGCCTCGCGCCAGCCCCGCCCCGATCGCGAGACAGGCCAGCACGGTCAATTGCGTCGTGAAGGCCTTGGTCGAGGCAACGCCGATCTCGGGCCCGGCATAGGTCTGGAGCAGGAAATCCGCTTCCCGCGCCATCGAACTCTCCGGCACATTCACCACCGCGCCCACCACCTGGCCCTGAGTCCGCGCGTAGCGCAGCGCTGCCAGCGTGTCGGCCGTTTCCCCCGATTGCGAGATAAAGAGCGCCAGCCCCCGCGCGTCCATGGGCGCTTCGCGGTAGCGGAACTCGGAGGCGATCTCGACCTCGACGGGGAGGCGCGCGAGCTGCTCGAACCAGTAGCGCGCCGTCAGGGCGGCGTAGAAGGAGGTGCCGCAAGCCACCATGGTCAGACGCGAAATATCCCTGAAATCGAAGGGCAGATCCGGGAGGTGAATGGTGCGATTGTGCGGATCGATCAGCGCGTTCAGCGTATCGCCGATGACAGCGGGCTGTTCGTAGATTTCCTTGAGCATGAAGTGGGGATAGTTGCCCCGGCCGGCGGCGGCACCGGAATTCGCCGTAAGCTTGATCTCGCGCGTCACCTCGCGGCCATCGCGATCCCACATGGTTACCCCCGCCCCGGTGATCTCGCACATATCGCCTTCTTCGAGATAGCTGAGGCGCTGTGTGAACGGCGCCAGCGCCAGGGCGTCCGATCCTAGATACATCGCATCCTGCCCGTACCCCACAGCGAGCGGACTGCCCAGCCGGGCGCCGATCATGAGATCGTGCTCGCCAGCGAAAATGATCGCCAGCGCAAAGGCACCTGTCAGGCGTTCCAGCACCCGGCTGACGGCCTGGCGCGGGGCGAGGCCCTCGGTCAGATAGAAGGTGATGAGCTGAACCACGACTTCGCTGTCGGTCTCCGTCTCGAACCGGTGGCCCTTGCCCTCGAGCTCGCGGCGGAGTTCCATGAAGTTTTCTATGATCCCGTTATGGACGAGGGCCACGCGATCGGTGGCGTGGGGATGGGCGTTGGTTTCGTTGGGTGCACCATGGGTTGCCCAACGGGTATGACCGATGCCGATGACACCGTTCAACGGCGTCTTTTCGAGCCGCTTCTCGAGATTGGTTATTTTACCCTCAGCCCGGCACCGGGTGATTTGGCCATTGGTCAGGGTGGCGATACCGGCCGAATCATACCCCCGGTATTCGAGCCGCTTGAGCGCCGAGACGAGATGGGGCGCCACATCCTCGCGCGCGATAATACCGATTATGCCGCACATACGGGCCTGCCGCTCCTATACTATTACTATTCCGTCTCGCCACCGCGGTTACCGCCGCGGCCGGCCGCTCTCTCGGCGCGGATCTGCCGGGCCTTGTCGGGAAAGGTCTTCTGCTGGCCGCGCGCCACCGCGAGCGCGTCATCGGGAACATCCTTCGTCACCACGCTGCCCGCCCCCACGATGGTGTTTCGGCCGATCGTGACCGGCGCCACCAGAGCCGTGTTCGAGCCGATGAAAGCGCCCGCGCCGATGACCGTTTTCGATTTGCCGAACCCGTCATAATTGCAGGTGATGGTGCCGGCCCCGATATTGGCGTTTGCGCCGATTTCGGCATCGCCGATATAGCTGAGATGATTGGCCTTGGCGCCGGCCTGTAATTCCGCGTTCTTGACCTCGACGAAATTGCCGACCCGCGCGCCCTGGCCAATGACGGCGCCCGGCCGCAAGCGGGCGTAGGGCCCGATGACCGCTCCCGCCGCCACGCGCGCGCCCTCCAGATGGCTGAAGGCCCGGATTCGCGCCCCCTCGGCCACCGACACGCCGGGGCCGAAGACCACATGGGGTTCGACCGAGACGTCGGCCGCGAGCTCGGTGTCGAAGCTGAAGAAAACGCTCGCCGGGTCGGTCAGCGTCACCCCGTCTGACAAGCACTCTCCCCGCCGCCGCCATTGCCAGACGCTCTCCACCAGGGCGAGATCGGCGCGCGAATTGACACCGAGCAGTTCTTCGGGGTCCTCCGCCATCACCACGCGGCAAGTCCGGCCCGCGGCGCGGGCGATGGCGACAAGATCGGTCAGGTAATATTCGCCCTTGGCATTGTCGTCCGACAATTTCGCGAGATAGTCGAACAGCACGGACCCGTCGAAGGCCATCACGCCCGAGTTGCAAAGTCTGATCCGGGCTTCCTCGGGGCTGGCATCCTTCGCCTCGATGATGGCATGGAGCCCACCATCGTCGCCGGTCACCAGCCGGCCATAGGCGCCGGGCTCGTCGAGTTCCATTCCGAGCACGGCCACCGCGCAGGATTCGTCGCCGCGCAAGGTCGCAACCAGATTTTCCAGCGTCCTTGGCATCAGGAGCGGCGTGTCGCCAAACAGCACCAGTACCTCGCCCCGGAAGCCGTCCAGGAAATCTCGGGCTGCCAGAACCGCGTGGCCGGTTCCGCGCGGCGAGTCCTGGATGACCGAGCCCGCCGGCGCGGCGGCGGCGCGCACATCGCTCATATGAGCCGCTGTCACCACCGCCAGGCGCTCGGGTGCGAGCGCCTGCGCTGTCGCCAGCACATGGGCGATCAAGGACGCGCCGGCGATCTCGTGAAGAACCTTCGGCCGACCGGATTTCATCCGCGTGCCGGCGCCGGCGGCCAAGACAAGAACGGCGAGTGAGGATGCCGCCATCAGGATTCCTATTCAGAAGACGAGGCCGCGGGACGAGACCATGAGACAGGGTTACGGGCCATCTAAGGCCCTGACACACTTAGCAAAGGAGATCGGAAAGGAAAAGGGAAAGGCACCTGCCGGCAGCGGGCCGGTGGTCAGAACAGGCCGAGAAAACTGCCCTCTATCTCCACCGGCAGGTCGCGGTAATACTGCCCGCTGGCGACCCGGACGAGATGGATTTCCACCAGCCCGTGGCGACCCTCGTATTCGATCTTGAGCGGCACCGGCGGTACGGCTTCGAGAATCTTGCCCATCCAGACGCGGCCGTCCAACGGATAGCGCCCCTTGACGTCGGGGCTGCGCCAGAAGCCGGTGATCTGATTCATCTGAAGTCGGCAGGGCTTGACGTCGGTCGCATTCAATTGCTCGATCCCGGGCCGCTCAAGCGGGGCTGGCGGCGCCTCGTCAAAAACGAGGTCGTAGCGCCGACGCCCGTCATAGACCGGGACCGTCAGCTTGCAGCTCTGTGTGTCATCCAGAAACTCGACCGCGGCCAGAACACCGCTCATCGGGTCGACTGTGTTGCGGATCATCTCCGGCGGCACCTCGTCGCGCTCGTCCAGATAGGCCGGCGGTACCGCATTCGTCGTCACATTGCCTTCACCGTCATAAGAGAGATAGACGGTGCGGCTCTTGTTTTTCCAGAAACTGTTGGTGCGATGGTTCTGCGGGCGCAGGCGATCGGACTCGACCAGCCCCGTCGACAGCGCGTTCATCCGCCATGAGTAGAGCGCCCCGATGACACCGATGGTCTCGGCCGCGGTCTCCATCTGATAGGCCTGATCGGCAAGTTCGATATCTGCCGCGAACGAGAGCGCATAAACGCCCGAGACGGTGATTTCGTAACGTAGCGAGATATTGCGGCTGTCGCCTGTCAGTTCTCCGGCACGCAGTCCGGGAAGGTCGCCGTCGAGATCGAGGAACGTCGTGGCGAGGCCTGTACCGGCCGATGCGAAAATCAGGCAGAGGGTCGCGAGCACGACCCGCCCTCTGGCGCGGCAGACGCCACGCCCGTTGTCTTTCGTGCCACCAGTTTTCTGGTGTTCCGGCCGCCGCATGGGCGACAGCGCCTCCCGCGCGTTCTCTTGCAGTTTCTTTTCCGCCAGCGGAGCTTAGCCTATTTCGTCCCGCCAGGCCAACAGCCCCCGGCGCTAGAGCCCGGTCAGGTAGCTGGCGGCGTGGAAAGTCACGAAAGCCGCCAGATAGGCCAGCGCAAAGAGATAAGCCGCCATGAACAGAGGCCAGCGCCAGCTATTGGTCTCGCGCCGCGTCACGGCGAGGGTCGAGAGGCATTGGGGCGCAAACACGTACCAGGCGAGAAAGGCAAGTGCCGTGGGCAGGCTCCAGGCCGTCCGAAGCGTGGCCGCCAGGCTTTCAACTACCGCGCCGTCGGGGCCACTCAGCGCGTAGACGGTCCCCAGCGCGGCGACGGCTACTTCGCGCGCCGCCATGCCGGGGACGAGGGCGATGGAAATTTCCCAATTGAAGCCGATGGGCGCGAACACCGTGTGCAACGCCTGGCCGATCTGGCCCGCGAAACTGTAAAAGATGGCCGGATCCGTCGCGCCGGGCGGCGGTGCCGGAAAGGAGGCGAGCCCCCAGAGGACGACCATCACCGTGAGAATGATCTTACCTACCCTGACGAGGAAGATTCGCGCCCGCTCCCACAGGCCGAGGGCGAGGTCGCGCAGGCCCGGAATCTGATATTTGGGGAGTTCCATGAGAAGCGCCTGTGGCTGGCCGCGCGTCACGGTGCGCTTCAGCACGGCGGCGACGGCGAGTGCGCTGACGATCCCCGCGATATAGAGCGTGAACATGACGAGCCCCTGCAGGCCGATGCCGCCCCAGACGGTCTCGCTGGGGATGAAGGCGGCGATGATCAGGGTGTAGACCGGCAGCCGGGCCGAGCAGGTCATGAGCGGCGCCACCAGGATCGTGGTAAGACGGTCGCGCGGGTGGGCGATCGTGCGTGCAGCCATGATGCCGGGGATGGCGCAGGCGAAGCTCGAGAGAAGCGGAATGAAGGCCCGGCCATTGAGACCGACCGCGGCCATCAGGCGATCCATGATGAAGGCCGCGCGCGCCATGTAGCCTGTCGCTTCAAGCACGAGGATGAAGGCGAACAGGATCAGAATCTGCGGCAGGAAGATCACCACGCTGCCGGCGCCGGCCAGAACACCGTCCACAATCAGGCTCTGGAGATAGCCGGCTGGCAGGGTGGCTGCGGTGATCCCCTGCAGGGCGACGATGCCGTCGTCGATCCAGGTCATCGGTGTCTCTGCCCAGGCAAAGACTGCCTGGAACATGAAAAACAAGAGCGCAAACAGGAGGAGCGGCCCGATGAGCCGGTGCAGCACCACAGTGTCAGCAAGGCGGGTCAGCCGGTGTTCGATCCCTTCCGAGAGCGTGACCCGTTCGGCCAGAGCGCGCGCCTCACGCTGCAGTGACGGCAGATCGGCCGGGCTGGGCGGCTTCCCCGGCGGGGGAACGGCGCGGACCGCCAGCTCGGCGGCGCTCGCCGCCAGTTGATCGAGAAGCGCGCCGACGCCAGCCTTGCGCACTGCCACGGTGGGGACCACCGGCAGGCCCAACTCGCGCGACAGTTCGGCCGCATCGATATCGATCCGGTCGCGTTCCGCCAGATCGGCCATGTTCAGCGCAATGACGAGCGGCACGCCCAGTTGCTTCAGTTCGAGCACGAAACGCAGGTGGCGGCGCAGGTTGGTCGAATCGACAACGCAAAGAATGAGATCGGGCCGGGCTTCGCCCGGCTGATCACCCAGGATGACGTTCCGCGCGATCTGTTCGTCCGGGCTTTTCGGATCGAGGCTGTAGGTGCCGGGCAGGTCGACGGCTTCCACCTGGATGGGTGCGCCCGATTCGGCCTTCAGGGTGAACGCGCCGGCGCGGCGCTCCACGGTCACACCCGGATAATTGCCGACTTTCTGGCGCGCGCCCGTCAGCGTGTTGAACAGGGCCGACTTGCCGCTGTTGGGATTGCCCACCAGCGCCAGACGCAGAGGCCGGATATCGGGTTGCGGATCAGTCTTCATCGAGGCTTACCAGTATCGAGGCTGCCTCCACGCGGCGAAGCGCGACGCGGACGTCGTCGATCTTGACCGCGATCGGGTCATGGCCGAACGGGCTTTCATGCAAGACCACAATGCGCGCATCCTCGATAAATCCCATTTCGCGCAGGCGATTAGCGACCTCGGCGCGCGCCGCGTCGAGCAGGATCGCGGCAATGCGCCCCCGGGCGCCCGGCCTCAGATCGGCGAGACAAACCGTATTTTCGCTCAGGGTCGCCAAATGTCCCTCCTGCGGGCTCGCGCGGGAGCCCGCTTTCCCCGGCTTCACCCGGGATCTGCCTGATCCAGCATATCTCGGGCCACTCTGAAAATGAAAATCATTTGCAGTCTGGCGCCGACCGAGAGGCATATCACATCGGGCGCCGGCACACAGCCCTATTTCAGGAGGTCAAAGGCCGCTTTTCGGGGTCTGGCGGGATCGGACGGCAACGGGCGGCCGCCCCGGACGGCGATTTCTTGACAGGGGAAAATCCGCCCCCTTATATGCGGACCCCAGCCCGCCCCTGGCAGCGCGCGACACCGGGCCGGGCGCGTAGCTCAGCGGGAGAGCGCTCGCCTCACACGCGAGAGGTCGCTGGTTCAATCCCAGCCGCGCCCACCATCTCCCCGCCACCTGGCCAGGTTGCTTGGCCGAGTGACCCGGCCAGGCCGCCGCGCGGCGCGCTGTCCGGCCGGCTGATATGCGCGGGGACTAATAATAGGCGCGCAGGGTGAAGAAGACCCGCGGGTCGTCACCAGCGCTGCCCTCGGCGAAGACCGGCCGGGTCAATGGCTGGGCGCCCTCCACCGTGGCGTAAAGATGGGCGCCGAGCCCCAGGCGCAGGCCGGCCCCCGCGGATGCCATCGACTGCCGCCCGAGCCCGCCTTTGAGCCAGGTCGCGCCGACATCATAGAACCCGTAAAAGGTCACGCCCGTGAGATAAGGCTCCCAGGCGGGTGCGTCCAGTTGCAGCTCGACCTCGGTTCCAACGCCGTCATCGCCGAGAATTTCCGACGGGTCGTAGGCGCGGCCAAAACGGCTGCCGCCAAATCCCGCGAGTTCCGATTCCAGCAGGCGATGGGCCGCCCACTGGCCGCGCGCCGCCCAGTAAAGGCCGACACGCTCCCAGAACCGCTGGTAACGGGACAGGAACACCGTCGCCTTGGTGAAATCCGACCGTCCCCGAAAGCGGCTCAGATTGAGGCCGTCACGGCCAGAGGCGCCGAAGGCGTCGAGGCCCTGACTGATTTCGAAACTGGCGCTGAGATCTGCGTCCCACGGATCGCGCGTCCCGTAATACAGGCCAAGCCCGAGGACACGGTGATGGTCCTTGAACAGACGCAGCTCTTCGAAGCGCTCGCTGTCGGTATCGCGATAGGTGAACCGGCCATTGAAATAAAGGTTTTCCGACCGGGAGCGAATGATCGGGTAGGAAAGGCCGAGCTCGAACCGAAGGCTGACATTTTCCACGCCGAGATTTTCCAGTGTAAAACCCGGCTCACTGTCGCCGTGGCTGGCGGCGAAGCTCGCCACCAGCCCGTCGCCGCCCAGGGGCTGGCGGTAGAAGAGACTGGCAAACCGGAGCTCTTCGGTCTGGGTTACCGTAACGTAGCGCACATCGACACTCTCGTAGAAACCCAGCGGCGAGTTCAGCGTCACCCCGCCCCAAAGCTGAAAGCGCCCGTTGAAGCGGGTTCCCCGATTGTCGAACTGCACGAAGCCGGAACTGTCGCGATGTTCCATCAGCAGCACGAGGTTAAAGGCCCCCTCGCCTGTTTCCGATGGTTCGACGAGCGGCCGGACCGTAGCGCCCGCCAGGTCGGAAACGAGCAGCACGGCGCGCTCCAGCTCGCGATTGCCAATGGGCGCCCTGCCGGTGATTGCCCTGAGGTAGGATTCGATCAGCGCGGCCGAGCCCTCGACCTGGCCCTCGATCACGATATTGTCGATATATCCCTCGATCGCGCGGAGCGTGACGCTACCGGCCACGGGATCGGTGTCCTGCAGCGCACCCCGGCTGAGCGAATAGCCTTTTTCACGGTAGAGCCGTGTCAGCGCCGCCAAAGCCTCATTGAGGCGCGCGGGCGTAAGTTCTCTGCCAACCAGCAAATCCGCCAACATCTCGCGATCTGCATCGGTCAAAATACTGGCGCCCTGGATTTGGAGCGACTTGACCGTGAAGCCGAGCGCCGTGTCCGGCACCCCCGGCGCCGGCCCGGTCGGCGCCATGTCCGGGCCGGTGGGCATCGGTCGGGTCGGTTCGACCGCGAAGCGCTTGTCGATCTGGCCGGGTGAGGCAGAGTTGACCGCCTGCTGCGCCATGGCCGGGACCGCCTCGAGGAGGGCGAGGCAGAGAGCGAGAGCCAGGCCACAGACCCGGCGGGCCGCCCGACCCGGCGGTTTTTCGGGACTTTTCCGGCCGGGGCCGCCGGGCAGAGAAAAGGTCTTACCGAAAAACCGCAGAAAAACGCGCCCTACACGGCCATGCGCACGGTTAACCATATTCCCCCCAAAATTGGCGCGCCCGGGCCAAGCCTCCGTCCCGGTCTTTAACCGCGCCGGCCCCCCGACCGGGCCGCCAGCCTAGTCGCCGGCCCCTGACAAAGGGTTAACCACGAGTCCCCTTTTCCGTGGCGCCGCGCCGCGCCCAAATCTTAAGGCCGGGATTTATATAAAATTTTAGATAAATGAATATTAAATAAGTAAATACTTTTCGTAAACTAGTAATAAAAATACGAATTATTTTATTTTGACTGCATAGCGTGTTTTCCCCTTTTTTGGTGGAGCGGTCGGACCCGGCGCGGCCTGGCCAGACCGAGTACTGCCAGACCGAGTACTGGAGGAAAACGATGCGGTTCCTTTGCCGAGATCAGAACACCGGTTCCCGCGCCATCCTGCGGGATGGCGCCGGGCACCTGCGGATGGCGCTCGCCACCGCCTGGCTGGTGGCTCTGCTGGTGGCCGGCCAGACGGCTCTCGCGGCCGATCCCGCCTGGCAGGTCCAGAGCGTCGACGGCACAGGGACGATCACGCGCGCCGACGGCGTGCGCCTGGCGCTGGAGCCGGGCGCGGTCCTTGGCGGCGGCGATGAAATTGCGACCGATGCCGATACCCGGGCCGTGCTCACCCACGGCACCTCCAGGATCACCCTCAGCCCCCGGACAAAGCTTACTCTGCCCAAGACAGCCGAGGCCGGCACCGCGTACCGGATCGTGCAAAGCATCGGGTCCGCAATCTACAAGGTGAAGCAGCGCGCGGCCGAGCTCAAGGATTTCGGCGTCGAGACGCCCTTTCTCGCCGCCGTGGTGAAAGGCACGACCTTTCGCGTCGACGCGGCGAGCGACAATGCCAGTGTTCGCGTAACCGAAGGCCTCGTGGCCGTGGCCTCGCCCCTGACGACCGGCAATGGTCTGTTGAGCGCCGGCGATGTGGCCCGAATCCACAACTCGCCAGGCGCGACACTCCAGATCGAGCGCCAGGATGCCACAAACCCGCCAGCCGGCGGCACCGCGGCCGGCCAACTGGCCGACAAGGACGGCGACGACAATGACGACACGGCGGCCAAGGAGAAGGTCGGCGCCGGGCAGGCCGTGTCGGCCGCGGAGAAGAAGGGCAAGGACGCGGCCGCTTCCGGCTCCAGGATCAAGATCCGGAACAATGGCCGGACAATTCGCGCCGTGAGCGAGAAATACTCCCACGCCGCCACGATCCTGATGAACGCCAAGCCGGGAGACATTTTCCCCGGCGAGTTCAGCCTCGCGGCCTTCGTCGACGCGGGCGACGGGCGCAAGACCGGCGAACGGCGGGCGGGCGACCGCGCCGGCGCCCGCGGAACCGGCACGAATGGCCTCGGACATGGCCCTAAAAACGGCCTCGGAACGGGCGGCATTAAGGGCTCGGAAAGCGGTGTCGGGCAGGCTGTATCCGTTGGCCAGGGCACCAGCGGCCTCGGTTCCGGCGGCAATGCCGGCGGCAACGGCAACGGCGGGGGCAATGGCAATGGCAATGGCAATGTCGGTGGCCTTGGCGGCGGAAACAGCAACGCCGGCGGCAACGGCCTGGGTGCCGGCAACGGCGCCGGCAATGGCAATGGCAACGTCGGCCTTGGCGGCGGAAACAGCAACGCCGGCGGCAACGGCCTGGGTGCGGGCAACAGCGCCGGCAATGGCAATGGCAATGGCAATGTCGGTGGCCTTGGCAGCGGAAACAGCAACGCCGGCGGCAACGGCCTGGGTGCTGGCAACGGCCTGGGTGCCGGCAACGGCGCCGGCAATGGCAACGGCAACGGCAACGTCGGCGGCCTTGGCGGCGGAAACAGCAACGCCGGCGGCAACGCGCAGACTGGCTTCAATGGCCATGGCAACAGCAACAGCAATGGCAATGGCGGCCTCGGCAACCCGGGAGGTGGCCCGGGAGGTGGCAATAGCAACCCCGGCAATGGCAACGGTGGCGGGGGCAACGGTGGCAATGGCAATGGCAATGGCAAGGGCTGAGCCCAGCGCCGGGCCGGCCTTGCCAGAATTCACCGCTCTTTCCCGGGACATCACATGACCCGAATGCGCAGGCGCAGCCCGGATGCCGGGCAGCAGGGCTGGACGCTGCACAAAGGCGGCCTTGCCGTTTTTGCCCTCTGTCTCGGCCTCGAGATATTCGGCCTGTTTCGACCGGTTGACCGGATCTACCAGGAATTCCTTTTCGCCGCGGCCAATCGGCCGGCGTCGGGTGACCTCGTTGTCGTCGGCATCGACAGTAAGAGCCTCGGCGAGATGGCCGTATGGCCCTGGCCTCGCAGTGTTCACGCCGAACTGGTCCGCCGCTTGGATGCCGCCGGCGCCGTGCGCATCGGGCTCGACATCGATTTCAGCTCACCCTCGCGCGAGAATGAAGACGCCGCCCTGGCCGCGGCCCTGGCCGAGGCGGAAGCCCAGATCGTCCTCCCGGGCCACCGCCAGACACGCTGGGCAAGCGATAGCCTGATCGACCTGACATACACGAAGCCGCTACCGGCCCTGATGGCTCACGCCAGCCTGGCCACTGTTTCCATCATGCCCGACGCCGACGGGCGGGTCCTCGCGATCCAACCCTTTGAGACCTGGCCCTCCGGGCTGGTCCCGTCCTTTCCGGTAGCATTGGCCGGCCGGCTGATCCTCGACCCCGCGCCGCTCGGGATCGACTTTTCGATTGATCACGGCACGCTGCCGCGGCTGTCCTATGCCGATGTGCTCAATGGTAATTTCGAGCCGGCCCAGATTGCCGGCAAGACGGTCATCGTCGGTGCCACCGCCATCGAGCTGGGTGACCGCATCCCGGTGCCGCGCTGGAAAGTTATCCCGGGCCCCGAATTTCAGGCCATCGCACTGGAAACGATCCTCCAGAACCGGGTGCTGGCGACGGTCCCCTTTGCCGCCTACGCGATTTTCCTGCTTCTCGTCGCGCTTGCCTTCTCGGCCATCTTCCAGCGTGTGCGCGGGTCGACTGCCATCGTCGTCTCGATCGCCGCCATCGCGGTCCTCCTGACCGGCAGCGCGTTTCTTTATCTTGGCGCCAGCACCCTGACGCCGCAGGCGGCGGTCATCGCCGAAATTTTCCTGGTCATGGGATTTGCCTTTGCGGGACGGGTGGACTGGCAGAGCGTCAAGCTCATGGCGCAATCGGTGGCTCTTACGAAGAGCCGAAACTTCGCCCGCGAGGTCGTCGATGCCAGTCTGGACGCGATCATCGTGCTGAACGAGGATCTGCGGCTCGAAACCCTTAATCCTGCCGCCATTCAACTGCTCGGGCTCGAAAACCGGGAATTTCGCGGCAATCACGTGAGCACGATCTTCCCCAATTTCGGGGCTGTCCGCCTGGCGCCCGGCGAACGGTTCTCGGGACGGCGGATCTCGGTGGCGCAGCGGGCGGACGGCAGCCAGGTTTCGGTGGAATTGGCGATCCAGCCGGCCGAGATGGAGCAGGGCCGGCGGTATGTCGCCTTCGCCCGGGACATTACGGAGCGGCTGAAGCGCGAGGCGCAGCTCGAACATCAGGCCCTGCACGACGCCCTTACGGATCTACCCAACCGGACCTTCTTGTTTCAGCGCATGGGAACGGTCCGCGAGATGACCGACGAAGAGAGCGGAAGCTTCGCGGTCCTGTTGCTCGACCTTGACCGCTTCAAGGAAGTCAATGACACACTCGGCCATCATGTGGGAGACGTCCTCCTGCGCATGGTCTGCGACAGGCTGAGTGACACGTTGAGCCGGGACGACGTTCTGGCCCGCATCGGGGGCGACGAATTTGCGGTACTTCTGCCCGGTGCGAACGAAGTTCGGGCAGCCGCGGTGGCCAAGACGGTCGGCGCGGCGCTGGATGCGCCTTTCGAGTGCGAGGGTTACACATTGACCGTAGGGGTCAGCGTCGGAATCACCCTTTACCCGCAGCACGGAAATCTGCCTTCTGAGCTGTTGCGGAAAGCCGATGTCGCGATGTACCTCGCGAAAGAACTGCGCCACCCTTACGAGTTCTACGATCCCGATCGGGACAGGAACAGCGTTCGCAACCTGACCCTGATGGGCGAGCTGCGATCGGCCCTGGAGCAGGACCAGCTCGACCTGCATTACCAGCCCAAGATTTCTCTTGAAAACGACAGGATTTACGGCGTCGAGGCGCTGCTGCGCTGGACTCACCCGCGACTCGGCTTCATTGCGCCTGACGAGTTCATCGGCATGGCCGAACAATCCGGCCTGATCGATCAGTTGACCGACTGGGTTCTGATGCGCGCGCTTCGTGATCTCGAGCAGTTCGATGAAACGGCAGCGCCGCTCAACATGGCCATCAACTTGTCCACGCGAAGCCTCCTCGATATCGGCCTGCCGAAACGTATTCGGAACGCGCTGACAAAATGCAATGTGGATGCCGGCCGGATCACGCTTGAAATCACCGAAAGCGCGATCATGCAAGACCCGGCCTCGTCGCGCCGCGTGATCGAGGAGCTGGACCGGTTGGGAGTGAGGCTGGCGATCGACGATTTCGGGACGGGGTATTCATCGCTTGCCTATCTGAAGCAACTTCCGGTCGATGAGATCAAAATCGACAAGTCCTTCGTCCTCGACATGGAAACCAACGAAAACGACCGCGTGATCGTCAAATCCACTGTGGAGCTCGCCCACAACCTGGGGCTGGCGGCGGTCGCCGAAGGCATCGAGACGGCCGGCGTCGTGGACACGCTCAAGAGCTGGGGATGCGACATCGGACAGGGTTATTTTTACAGCAAGGCGCTCGGTGTGGCCGATCTCCTGGCCTGGAACCGGGCACGGGCCAACGGCGCCGACGACGGGACGCCCGATTCCGGCGACGCCGTACCGTTCCTGCGGACCGCCTAGAAATCCTGCCCGTCCGTCAGGCCGCCGCGCGCAGGGCCGGCCCGACCGGCTCCAGCACGCCGGGATCATCATGAGCCGGTCGGTTGACCCGGCGGGAAACCGGAACAGCCTCGAGCAGCTCATCGGCGAGAAAATGATCCCTCAGGATCGCGGCCGGTGCTTTCGCGTCGGGATCGAGCCAACGCGCCCCGCCCGCCTCATCCAGCATCACCGGCATGCGGTGGTGGAACCGGGCGAGAAACGGGCTTGCCGGAGCGGTCACGATCGTGAAGCTCCGCAGGCCCTGGCCATCCGGCCCGGTCCATGCTTCCCAGAGCCCGGCGAAGGCGAAAACGCTGCGGTCCGCCCGGCGGATCAGAAGCGGCTCCTTGCCGGCATCGCCCCCGGCCGGGGATGCCTCGCTCACGCGCCACTCAAAGAACCCATCCGCCGGGACAAGACAGCGCCGCTTCCTGTAGGCCTGGCGAAAAGCGGGTTTTTCCGACAGGGTTTCAATCCGGGCATTGATCATCCGGGCGCCGATCGCCGCATCCTTCGCCCAGCCTGGGACGAGGCCCCAACGCATCATGCGAAATTCGCGCTGCCCGCCCTGAGCGAGGCCGATCACCGGCGCATCCTGCGTGGGGGCCAGGTTATAGCGCGGGTAAAGATTGGGCACCGGTCCCGAAACGCCGAAGTACCGGCGCACCGCGTCCACCGGCGCTGTCAGGGTATAGCGTCCGCACATGGCTCCTCTCATGCTGCGCGCGGGGCTTCACGTCTCTTCTATTGCAGCCGCCGGGGCAGCGCCATACAAGAACTGCATGACTCCCCGTCCCCACAGGATCAAGACTGGCGAGCCGCCGATTCTTTTCGCCGATAATGCCGCGTTGGACCGCGCGGCCGAACTGCTCGCGGCCGGCCAACTCGTCGCCTTCCCGACCGAAACCGTCTACGGGCTTGGCGCCGACGCTACCCGGGACGCAGCCGTGGCCCGGATCTTCGCAGCCAAGGACCGTCCCAGCTTCAACCCACTCATCATCCACGTGCCGGACGCGGCCGAAGCCGGAAAATTCGTCCGCCTGGACGGGGACGCACGGAAGCTCGCCGCCGCCTTCTGGCCGGGCGCCCTGACACTCGTCCTGCCCCGTGTGCCGTCCTGCCCCGTCAGCCTCCTGGCCAGCGCGGGTCTCGACACACTCGCCATCCGCGCCCCCGCCCACCCGGTGGCCAGGGCGCTGCTGGAACGGGTGCCGCACCCGATCGCCGCGCCCAGCGCCAACCCCTCCGGACAGCTCAGCCCGACCCGGGCCGAGCATGTGGCGGCCGGGCTGGACGGCCGGGTCTCGCTGATCCTGGATGGCGGGCCAAGCGAGATTGGCCTCGAATCGACGGTCCTCGACCTGTCGGGCGACCGGCCGGTCCTGCTCCGCCCCGGGGCAATCACCCGCGAGGCCCTCGAGGCGGTCCTGAAAATCCCCGTGGCGCTTCCGGAGCCCGGCGGGCCCGATGCTTCGAGCCCCCGCCGGTCGCCAGGCCTGCTGGCGCGGCATTATGCCCCGCGGACGCCGCTCCGCCTCGAGGCCACGGAGGCCGGTCCTGACGAAGCGCTCCTCGCCTTCGGCCCGCTCGACCCGGCAACGCCCGGCGGCAAGGCCCAGCGCAACCTGAGCCCGTCGGGTGACATGGAGGAGGCTGCCAGCAACCTGTTTGCCATGTTAAGAGAACTGGATGCGGCAGGCGCCAGCCGGATCGCCGTCATGCCCGTGCCCCGTCGCGGACTGGGCCTGGCGATCAACGACCGGCTCGCGCGGGGCGCCATGCCGGACCCGGCCAGGGGCTGACTGGCCGCGACCTGGGGAGCGAGAATGACGGATATGGACGCACTGGCCGGCCGCCTTTCCGACCGCCTCGGCCCCCGAGGGATCATTCGCGAACCGGCCTTGCTCGAGCGCTATCTGAGTGAGCAGCGCGGGCGCTATGAAAGCGTGGCGCCTTTCGTGGCGCGGCCGGCAACCGCCGACGAGGTGGCGGAGACCGTCTTCATCTGTGCCGAGGCCCGGTGCGCCGTCATTCCCCAGGGCGGCAATACCGGCCTGGTCGGCGGCGCCGTCGTCACGCGCGACCGGCCGGGCATCCTCCTTAGCCTCGAACGGCTGCGCCATGTGCGTGAGATTGATACCGTCGGCGATACCATGACGGTGGAGGCGGGCTGCATTCTCGCCGACATCCAGGAAGCGGCGCGGGAACACGACCGGCTTTTCCCGCTGTCGCTCGGGGCCGAAGGCAGTTGCCAGATCGGCGGCAATCTCTCGACCAATGCCGGCGGCACGAATGTGCTGCGCTACGGCAACGCACGCGACCTGGTGCTCGGCCTCGAAGTGGTCCTGGCCGACGGCCGCATCTGGCACGGGCTCCGCAAACTGCGCAAGGACAATACCGGCTATGATCTCAAACAGCTTTTTCTCGGCTCCGAGGGCACGCTCGGCATCATCACCGCGGCGACACTCCGCCTCTTTCCGCTGCCCCGGCAACGTGCGACGGCGATTGCCGCCGTACGGGATGTCCCGGCCGCGCTCGCGCTCCTCGGGCTGACACGCGCGCGGGCGGGCGGCGCGCTGACGGGCTTCGAATATATCGCGGGGCCGGCGCTTGAGATGGTGCTGGCACACGTGCCGGGCACCCGGGCGCCGCTGGCCGAACGGCACGCGCATTACGTCCTCATCGAGCTCGCGTCCGAGGACGCCGAGACCTCGCTTCGGGAACGACTGGAAAATATCCTTGGCGATGCTTTCGAGCGTGAGTTCGTGACCGATGCGGCCCTGGCACAGAGCGAGACCCAGTCGGAACAGTTCTGGCGCCTGCGCGAGACCATTCCCGAAGCCCAGAAGCCCGAGGGCGCGAGTATCAAGCATGATATTTCCGTGCCGATCGACCGCATCGACACCTTCATCCGCGAGGCGCTGGAGCGGGCGGCGGCGCTGGCGCCGGGCGTACGCCCCGTCGTCTTCGGTCATCTTGGCGACGGCAATATTCATTTCAACCTGAGCCAGCCCGTCGGGGCCGTGGCGGCGGATTTCCTGGCACGCTGGGACGAGGTGAACGAAGCCATCGACGCCATTGCGGTCGGCCTGGGCGGCAGCTTCAGCGCCGAGCACGGCGTCGGACTGACCAAACGGCGGGCGCTGGACCGGCATAAATCGGAACTCGAAATCGAGCTTATGGGCCGCCTCAAGGCCGCCCTTGATCCGGCCGGCCTCTTGAATCCCGGAAAGATCTTTGATTAACAGTGCGTTGTCCCGCCGGCACCGGGACGCCGACTGTCACAAAAAAGCCTCTATTTGGCTTGCATTGGCGGGTCAATTCGTCCAAAAACGGGGCCGTTTTCCCCGGGGCGCCAATCATTTCCCCAGTCATGGAGACGCCGAATTGGCAAAGAGCACCAACGTCGCCAAATTGCGCGAAGAGAACAAGAGCACCGCGCCTCGGACTGGCACCTTGAACGCCGTAGCAACCTCTTCTCCGGCGTCCGCTGTGCCTGATCAGCACGCCGTCATCGATCACGGGCCGGACTATTTCATCACCCGTGACGGGCTCAAATTCGCGGGCGCGCATGTGCTTGCGGATTTCTGGGGCGCCACCCATCTGAGCGACCTCGACTACATCGAAGCGGCGCTGCGCAGCGCCGTCTCGGCCGCGAAGGCAACCCTGCTGCACATCCATTTGCACCATTTCGGTGATGGCTCCGGCGTTTCGGGCGTCGCCGTGCTGGCGGAATCCCATATCTCGATCCACACCTGGCCGGAACGCGAATTCGCCGCTATCGACGTGTTCATGTGCGGCGGCTGCGATCCGCTCAAGGCAATCGCCGTGCTGCAGGAACAACTTGGCCCGCGCACGATGCAGATTTCCGACCAGAAACGCGGGGTCATCGGCCTGGCCGGGCCGCGCCCCGTAACAGACCCCGACCCGATCCGTTGACGCCGTCCCCGCGCTGGTACGACGAGACCCTTTACGACGATGTGCGGCAGGGTTTTGTCGCCGACAGGGTCCTGTACGAGGGCGAAACCGGATTCCAGAAGATCCGCATCATCGAGAACAGCCGGCTGGGCCGCGTCCTGTTTCTGGATGACATCGTCCAGACAACCGAGGCGGATGAACACATCTATCACGAGATGATGGTACACGTGCCGCTGTTTGCCCACGGGCGGGCGCGGCGGGTTCTGATCATCGGTGGCGGCGATGGCGGCATCCTTGAAGAAGTGCTCAAGCATGACGTCGAGAAGGCCGTCATGGTGGAGCTGGACGGTGGCGTGGTCGACATATGCCGGACCTACCTGCCGGGCATTTCCAACAATGCATTCGACGATCCGCGAACCGAGCTGATTATCGGCGACGGCGCCAGATATGTCGCCGAAAGTGCCGGCGAATTCGACGTCATCATCAGCGATTCGACGGATCCGATCGGGCCGGCGGAAGTGCTGTTCGGCGAGACCTTTTACGGCAACTGCCGGAAACGCCTCAGCCCCGGGGGCATCATGGTGGCGCAGAACGGGGTACCGTTCTTTCAGGGCGACGAGGTGACGACCAGCTATCGCCGCCTTCACCCGCTATTCGCCGACGTCACCTTCTATCTCGCGCCGGTGCCCACCTATTACGGTGGCGCCATGACCCTGGCCTGGGCAGCCCTCGACGCCGGTGCCCGCAATTGGGACCAGGCGGAACTGGCAGCCCGGATCGACGCGCAGGGCCTTGATCTCCGCTACTATAACGCGGACATCCACCGTGCCTGTTTTGCGCTGCCGGAGGGCATCCGGCGCCTGATGCGTCTGACGGACTGATCGTCACATCACCGTGATCGGGCGAACCGCGGCATTGTCCCGGGCCCCACGATTTCGTCACAATTGACCCTCAGGGTGGCCCGTCCCCCCTCTCCCAACAGCAAAGGAGGCTATCGTGTTCCCCCCCACGACAAAGCATCCCCGCTCTCTCCTCATGCTCTTTGCCGCCGCCACGCTGGTGGCAGGCTCGGCCTCGGCCGGCTCGATCCTGCTGCCCGAACCGCCGGAACAGGCGGAGACCGATGTCTCCCCGCGTTATACGGTGGCCGAATTCGCCATCGCCGCCGTGGGCAAGGACGTCAAGACCCGGATCCTCGGCAATCCCTTCGACGCGCCCAAGGAAAAACTGGACGCGGCAGTCATCGAACATATGCAGCTCGGAAATTGGGATTACCCGCGCGACATTCGCCCGGACACGACGCTGGGCCGGAAGATCAAATTCTCTCAGGAGCCGACCGGCGTAAGCCGGGATGATTACGATTTGGCGATCTTCTTCAACCTGAACGAGGATGTGCCGGTGGAATCTCTCTGTCAGCGCGACGGCAATCTGCCGGCCTATGGCGACGGGCCACAAAAGATCAATGTCGCCTTTTGCCGCGAGAGCACCGTCATCGGCGCCAGCCATATGTCGCTGGCGGACATCTCCGGGCTGGAAGACGAGGATTTCGAGCGCAAGATCGTTGCCGCCATGCGCGCGGTCTTTCCGCAGCAAATGTTCCGCGATTTCCAGCGTTCCACCATCCGCCCGCACATGAGGTAGAAAACGGCCGGCGCAGCGGGCGCCCTCTAGCGTGACAGGGCCACGTGGTGATGCGCCAGGTGGTCGGCGATGAAGGTCTGGATGAAATAATAGCTGTGGTCGTAGCCCGGCTGGCGACGCAACTGGAGCGCCTGGCCCGTTGCCCGCGCGGCGGCCTCGAAAAGTTCGGGACGGAGTTGCGCCCCCAGAAACTGATCATCCATGCCCTGATCGATAAGGATCGTGCCGGGAAAGGTTGCCTCCCCAAGCAGCTCGGTCGCGTCATAGGCACGCCAGGCAGCCTGATTCTGACCCAGATAGCCGGAAAAGGCCTTCTGCCCCCAAGGCACCTGCATCGGCGCCACGATGGGGGCGAAGGCGGAAACCGACCTGAAGCGATCGGCATTCTTGAGCGCGATCGTAAGCGCCCCATGCCCCCCCATGGAATGGCCGAAGATACCCTGCCGGGCCTCGTCGGCGGGGAAATGGCCGAAGATGATGTCGCTCAGCTCCTGCGTGACGTAGCTGTACATGTTGTAATTTCTTGACCAGGGCAATTCCGTGGCATCGAGATAAAAGCCGGCTGCAGCGCCGAAATCCCAGTCGTCATCCTCGCCCGGGATGCCCGCGCCACGCGGGCTGGTATCGGGAGCCACCAGCATGAGCCCGTATTCGGCTGCAAGGCGCTGCGCGCCGGCCTTGATCATGAAGGTTTCTTCTGTGCAGGTGAGGCCGGCCAGATAAAACACCACCGGCACGCGCCGCTCGCGGGCCTGCGGCGGCTGGTAGACGGCAAACCGCATGTCCGTTCCACAGACAGATGACGGATGGCGGTAGAAACCGGCGATGCCGCCAAAACACTTCTGTTCGCTGATCGTCTCGGGGGCTTCGGGCATCTTGTCCTTCCAGATAAGGAAACGGCGAAGCCCAGCAAGTACGAGGGGCTTCGCCGTTCGCTAGTTCGGGCTGATCAGAATGTGATGACGCTACGGATCGATTCGCCTTCGTGCATGAGGTGAAATGCCTCGTTGATTTCATCAAGCGGCATCACGTGGGTGATGAGGTCATCAATGTTGATCTTGCCGTCCATGTACCAGTCGACGATCCTGGGCACGTCCGTTCGTCCCCGGGCGCCACCGAAAGCCGTCCCTTTCCAGACCCGGCCGGTGACGAGCTGGAACGGGCGGGTCGCGATCTCCTGGCCCGCGCCGGCAACGCCGACGATGATGGATTCACCCCATCCCTTGTGACAGCACTCCAGCGCCTGGCGCATCAGCTTCACGTTGCCGACGCATTCAAAGCTGAAATCGGCGCCACCCCTGGTCAGGTTGACGAGGTAGGGGACGATATCCTCGTCCACCTCGTTCGGGTTAACGAAATGGGTCATGCCGAATTTCTCGGCCAGCGCCTTGCGCTTGGGGTTGATATCCACGCCGACGATCATATTGGCGCCCACCAGACGCGCGCCCTGGATAACATTGAGCCCGATGCCGCCAAGCCCGAAAACAACCACATTAGCGCCGGGCCAGACCTTCGCCGTGTTGATGACGGCGCCGATGCCCGTGGTCACGCCGCAGCCGATGTAGCAGATCTTCTCGAAGGGAGCATCTTCACGCACCTTGGCGAGGGCGATTTCGGGCACCACCGTGTAATTGGAAAAGGTCGATGTCCCCATGTAATGGAACAGCCTGTCCTTGCCGATCGAAAACCGGCTGGTGCCGTCGGGCATCACGCCCTTGCCCTGGGTTTCGCGGACGGCCTGACACAGATTCGTCCGGCCCGAGGTGCAGTATTCGCATTGCCGGCATTCCGGGACGTAAAGCGGAATCACATGGTCGCCCGGCTTGAGCGACGTCACGCCCGGCCCCACCTCGGCCACGATACCGGCGCCCTCATGCCCAAGAATGGCAGGAAAGTTGCCTTCCGGGTCCTCGCCCGACAACGTGAAGGCGTCCGTGTGGCAAACACCGGTGGCCTTGATTTCCACGAGGCATTCGCCCTCGCGGGGGCCTTCGAGCTGGACGGTTTCGATTGAAAGCGGTTCTCCCGCCTTGTGGGCGACTGCGGCCTTGACTTCCATGATGCTCCTTCCGTCTTTCGCCTTCCCTCACTCGCCGCGTCGCCGCGGCCCCGGGTACGCGGGCACCATACTGACCCCACCATGGCGTTGTCGATAGGCCTTCTGGACGGGAGAGCCGGGGGAAGGCTAGGCGCGATCGGTCAGCCCGTCGGACGGGACATCGACAAGTCTGAGAGACGGCGAGTTGACCGTGCGATGGGCGGGAAAGGTCAAGGTCACCGTCGTCCCCCGGCCCTCCTCGGACTGGATGTGAAACTGGCCGTCATGAAGTTGCATCAGTCGGTTGGAAAGCGGCAGACCAAGCCCGGTCCCCTCGTGCCGCCGGGCGAGCCCCGTGTCGATCTGCGAAAATGGCTCGAGAGAGACCGGGATGTCTTCCGGCTTCATGCCGATGCCGGTATCGCTGACTGTAATCCGGATGGCGCCGGCCTCGGTCAGCGTCGCCGCGAGGGTGATCACGCCGCCCGCATCGGTGAATTTTACCGCGTTCGACAACAGGTTTATGAGAATCTGGGACACCTTGCGACGGTCGGCGCTGAGCTTGGGCAACCCCTCGGCGATCTCGGTGCGGAACTGCAATTCATCCGCGCGCAGGTTTCGCGACGCCATACGCAGACAGCCTGCCGCGATTTCATCGATCCGGAATGTTTCGAGATCGAGCTCAAGCCGCCCGGCTTCGGCCTTGGACAGATCGAGGATATCGTTGATCACTGACAGGAGGTGCGAGCCGCTATCGTAGATATCCTTCGCATAGGAGCAGTAGCGTTCCTCGAGCGGCCCAAGCGTGGCTTCCTTCATGATTTCCGAAAACCCGATGATGGCATTCAGCGGAGTCCGCAATTCGTGACTCATATTGGCAAGGAATTCCGATTTGGCTCGATTGGCCTGCTCTGCCTTCGCCTTTGATTCCGAAAGCTGCTCATTGGACCGGCGAAGCTGGTCGGAATATTCCTCGAGCTGCTTCGCCTGTGCCTCGATGGCTTCGCTCTGCCGGATGCGTTCGGTGATTTCGGTGGCCATGCCGCCCACCGCGTAGGCATTCCCCTGCGAATCGGTAAGCGGGAATTTGACCGCCGCGAACACACGCTCCTGGCCGCCGAGAGTGACCCGCTCTTCATAGGATTTCGCCTTTTGCGTCGCGAGAACCTCGCGGTCGTGCAGACGAAGGTCTTCCAGAAATTCTGCCTGTTCAAAGAGGTCCTGTTCCGTGCGGCCAATCGCGTCTTCCACCCGGATGCCGAAAATATCCTCCCAGCGATCGTTCACGAGAAGGTAACGGCCCTCGATATCCTTCATGAAGACCAGGGCCGGCACGTTCTCCAATATGGCACGGAAACGCATTTCGCTTTCTTCCAGCGCCTGCTCCGCCTCCAGACGCTCGGTCATATCCTGGACGATGCCACGAAGGATGCCGGATTTGTCTCTCCCGGTCTGCGCGAACTCGCATTCCGAGTAGACGTGACGGACCGCCCCGCCCGGGAGCAGGATGCGGGATTGTTGAGAGCATCCTTTCTTTTCCCGAATCGCCTGATCATAGGTCTCGACAAATGCCGCCCTGTCCTCGGGATGGACGCAGGCCGAGATGGTCTTGAAACTCAACTCGAATTCACCCTCGCGACGGCCGAATATCTTGTACATCTCGTCCGACCAGACGACCACGTCGTTCGTCATATCCCATTCCCAGCTTCCCAGACGGCTGATCCGCTGAGCGTGGGCGAGGCGGGCCTCGCTCAGCTCCAGCGCTCTCTGGGCCTGGTTGCGCTCGGTAATATCCTGACCCGTGGAGATGACGAACTCGACCCCTCCGTCCTTATCGAAAAGCGTGGTATTGGAAAACTCGATCAGCCGCAGCTCGCCAGCCTTGGTCCGCCAGTAATTCTGCGCGTGATTCCGGGGCCGGCCCTGGGTCAGGTCGGCGAGAACCCGGCGGACCGTTTCCTCGCTTTCCGCCGGGATCAGCAAGTCAAGCGGTGAAACCCCGACGACTTCGGCAGCCGTGTATCCGGTCAGCCGCTCGCAAGCCGGGTTCCAGCGGAGAATCCGGCCCTTGGAGTCGAGTACGGTCACCAGCGCCGCCTGCGCGTCCAGAAGTGCTGACACGAAATTTCGCTCGCGCGCCAATGCCGCGTTGGCCTGGCGCTCTTCGCTTACATCGCGCGTGATGACATAGAGTTCGTCCCCGGCCGGGTTCGCCGATACACGCCAGTGAAGACAGCGGTAGGCACCGACCGCATTCCGGCAACGAATCTCGAGAGAGGACACTCGCGCCCCCTGCGCCGGCGCGGCGAGCGATTCAAGATAGACGCGCTGATCATCGGGATGGACAAGATCGCCAAACGGCTGCCCGACCAGCTTGTCGGGCGAAAGACCGAGCACCTCCCGGACACGCGGGTTGGTCCATTTCACGGTACCATCGGTGCGGAGGATCAGCACCATGACGGCGGCAGCATTGAACAGCGTGCGAAATGTCTCGTTTTCCTGGTTTGACTGAATGAGTTCGTCAACCAGGGCAGCATTTTCGAACCCGGCCTGAAGTCCGCCCCCGACGGTGGCGTTCAGGCTGCGCGCCGCCCAGAAAATTGCCAGGGCGAACAGTGCCATGAGCCCCGACATGGTTTGCAGGGCGGGGTTGTCCTGAAGCGCCAGGACGACGGTGGGCGGCACGATCGCCGGCACGGCGAAGACCAGGAACGCGGGGAGATGAATAGAGTGCGTTGCCAGGGCGCCGGCCACGAGCCCGGCCAGGATAACGAAGATATATGCACGGACCAGCGGGTCGTCCGGCACGAGGAGGTAGGCGCCGCCGATGCCCCAAACCGCCCCCGACAGGCCGGCTCCGGCAAGATACAGGCGTTCCCAATGACGCGCGCGCGGCGCAGCCAGCGTCTTGCGGTGATAGGCCAGCGCGAGGCCCGCCCGCGCCAGGCTCAGCAGCGCGAGCAGAGCCGCCCAGATCAGGACTGGCCCCCGTTCGATCTGACCCCAGGTCAGGAACACTGCGGCGATGCCGCAGCCGAGGTTCGCCGCCAGGGCGGCAAACGCGCCGGAGAATAGCCCGTCGACCTTGGCGTCGTGCAGGAGATCGACCAGGTTGACAGCCGGCGGAGCGCTTTTGTCCAGCGCAAGGCGTTCAGGCAAGGATTGAAATTCGATCATGGTTTACCGGACACCGGCCATGGCAGCGTCCCCCGTCTTGACCGCATCGGGCCGCGCCCGGTGCTGATGCCCCGCATCCAGCTTCCGGGATTAGGCTTAAGAAAGGCTTTCCCACGACCCTTCGGGCGGGCAATTGGCCGGATCGCCCGACCCGCGCCACCCGGTCACAGGGTTAATATCTGATCCTGCCCGGCACGGGCGGGGCGGGCGGCGCCACCTAGCCCGGCACTCCGCGGCCGAGGGATTGGTAGCTCAGGAACCGCGGACCCGGAATATAGCTTTCTTCGAGCGATCCGATACGGAAGCCGCCGGCCCGCACCAGTTCCGCGATGGGCCGGTTCAGATTGCACCCGCCCGCGATCTTGCCCCAGGGCCGGTTGAGCCGGTCCTGCCAGCGTCGCACCGCCGGATCGGGCGCCCGCCCATGTTCGCAGAACAGGAGCTGACCACCCGGCGCCAATACTCGCGCCATGCCGCGAAGCGCCCGTTCCACATCCGGAATGGTGCAAAGCGTATAGGTCACCAGAACCGTATCGACCGAGCCGGCCTCGAGCGGAATTTCTTCGGCCTCGAGCGAAAGGAAGGACACCTCCATGCCGAGCGCAGCCGCGCGGCTCTCGGCCTGCCGGCGCATACTTTCAGCCGGCTCGAGCCCCCAGAGCCTGTCCACCCGGGCCCGGTCATAGAACGGCAGGTTGAGGCCGGATCCGATGCCGATCTCGAGCACGCGACCGGCCGCGGCCGGGACGATCTTTCGACGCTGGGCAGCAATATCTTCCGTGCCGCACGCCAGGTTGATGAGACGTGGCAGCACGTGGCGCTCATAGGCCCGGCCAAAAATGCCGCTCTCGTTATTCTTCATAGCAGTCCCCCTTTTTTTTGGACGAGCCTCGTCCGCCGGACTCCATCTTTGGTTTTTGGCGTCCTTTTCCCCGCGGCGCTGTGTCCGGCGTACGGTGCGGCAACGCAATTTCCGGGCGTCGGCGCCGGCTCGTTCCCGTACAGCGCCCGACCATCGCAGATTGGGCGCGTTAACTATGCCGGGTTCTGAAAAAAATTTCGGCCTATTATTAACCATACGGCCGCCGCTGCGTGGCCGGTTTCCGGGGTCGAGAAAAAATCTCTAAAATTTTCAACAACTAAGCTCAAAATCCCGGATTAAATTCCTTTGCAAGGCAGGAAAAATTTTTCGAGAGTCTGCCGGAAACACGCGGCAATCCGGGCCCGGGCTAACGGGTCTGCTTGGAAAATGCGAACAGCACAGGACAGATACGGTCCGGCGCGACCGGGAGAACGAGGGACAGAGCCATGTCGTTCAATGCGGTGACGAACGGGGAGGAAATCCTCTATGACATCGATGCCCTGAGCCAAGGCAGCTGGGTGTCGAAAATGACCACGGCCGATCGCGAGGAAGCCCTCAGCGAAGCCGGTCGGCTGAGTAAAAAGGGCCGCTATGCAGGGGTTCGCGTCCGGGCCGAACGGTACGACCCGAAGAAGGAGCTCTTCGTCTCGGAAATGATTTACCAGCGCACTCACAACAGCCCCGCGCGGACCGGTCAAAGCCGGAGTCAAAACCCGGTCCGGGGTCCGGGCGACCTGGCCCCGGCAGCCCGGCGCCGGCCGGACCCGGGGCTGGCGCGGGAAGCCCGGCGCAGGGCCTACCGGCAGGCCTCTCGCCCCGGAGTCAGGGCGTCCGACTGGGCGCTTGCCGGACGCGCTGGCCTCGCCATTGGCGTCATCATTATCGGCGCGGCCGTCCTCATGGCACTGCACCAGGTCGCCAACGGCCGGCTGGGCTTCTGATTTCACGTTGGAGCGGCTCGACAGGCGGCGCTGAACCTGCCTCACACGAAGGGCGCGAGACCGGAACGGAACGTCCTTCCCAGCGTCGACACGATGATCCGGTGGCCCGCCAGGTAGGCCCGGCCGCCGGATCTTTTCTTGTCCGGAGTTTGGGTATGCAGTGTCCCTGCACGGGCGGGAAATGGTGCCCAGGGGCGGATTCGAACCACCGACACACGGATTTTCAGTCCGTTGCTCTACCAACTGAGCTACCTGGGCGCCCGATGGCCGCGCGGGGCGCGGGCCGTGGAAGGAAGGCCGTTTTAGGGGAACTCCCGCCCCCTGTCCAGAGACCGGGCAGCGCGATATCCGCCCCGAAACGGTCGGTCGCCGGCGGGCGTGCCCGCCTAGTGGCCCTCTCGGTCTCGACCCCCGTCATCCGCGAGGTCGAGCCCGCCCGGCTGCTCCCAGTCTTCCGGGCCGGGACGCTCCTCGGTCTCGATCCGGTACCCGCCTGAAAGCCAGCGGTGCAAGTCCAGGTCGGCGCACCTGCCGGAACAGAAGGGGCGATTCCTGGGCCGGGCCGGTTGGCCGCAAATGGGACAAGGCGGGGCTGTGCGGTCATTCGCCGCCTGTCCCGGTGCTTCCGTCGTCTTCCCGCCTTTCGCCATGGCCGGCCTTTCAGCGTGTGATGTCGATGCGGTTGTGTGGCCAGTCGGCGCCGCCCGCGACCAGCCGGGCGCCGCTGCGGGCGGCCACGGCCGACCAGGACGACCTTAGCTTTCCCTCAAGGCACAGGCAAATTTTGGCCGCCGCCGTCACCCGTGGCGGTCTGCCCGGATCGGCCGCCGTCTCGGCAAGCACGCGGCGCATGAGCGCGAAGGCCAGGCTTTCATCGCGGATCCGCCAGCCGCCCGGACCCGTCCTCTCCCGGCAGGCCATTTGTTCGAGCAACGACAGGCGCGCCCGTTCCGCCGTCATTTCGAACAGCCCGGCCCGGGTAAACCCATGCAGCCGCACGGACAGGCCCGCGGCCGCGCATTCTTCCTGCATGGCAGCAAAAAGCGCCGCGCGCGCGGCCTTGCTGGAAAGCCTGAGGAAATCGATGACGATCAGGCCGCCCAGCCCGCGGCAGGCCGTCTCACGCATGACTGCCGCCGCCGCCTCCCGGTTGATGGTGGCAGCGGTTCCCGCGGCGCGCCCCCGGTCGAGATCGATCGTCACACCGAGTGCGGTCTCGTCGATCTCGAGCGCTGCTCCCGAAGCCAGCGATACCCGGGGCGCCAGGGCAGCATCGAAAATATCGGCCAGCCGGGCGCCATCATTGGGCCCGCCGGCCTGGGGGGCGAAGCCAAGGGCGCGCGCCTTCTTGCCGGCGCCCACGAGGTCTCCCGCCGGGGCCGGGCCGACCAGGGTAAGCGGACGAACACCGCCCGTCCGGGCCAGGATGTCACGAAAAACACGCTCGGCCGCCGGCGGGCTGGCGATAAGCCGGCCCGGCGCACCCCCGCGTCCGGCCTCGCCCATGGCCGCCTGCCAACGGGCGACCAGATCGCCGGCTTCGCCCCGGAGCGTGGGCAGATCGGCCGCGAAGCCGGCCAAACGCAGGGTGAAGCCGCCTTCCACACTTGCGAGCGCGAGGCCGGCCCTGAGGTCGGCGAGGCGCGCGAGCCCGTCTTTCACGCCCGCTACACCCGCCACGGCTGCGAGCCGGCGTGACAGCCGATCGCCGGTTTCGGCCGGCGCATAGGCCAGAAACATGCCGGCCAGGACGATCCGGGGCGAGAATTCGGCCGCCTTGCCATGTCGGGGCGGACGGGTGGCCTGAAGCACGACCGTCTGGCTGACGGAAAGATCGGGCACCGCCCGAAGCGCGTTTTCAGGGAGAAAACCCGCGCCATCCGGGCCCAGGTCGAGAAACCCGCCCAGCCCAGGGACGATTTTTTCCACCCGCGCGCGGTAGATATCGCCCGGCACGATGTCACCGGTATCGCGCTCGAGCAAAATCGCGATCGCCCGCCCGTCCTCGTCGAGGATCGCGGCCCGGCTCTCGCCAGGGAGGTTCTCCATCAGAATGGACCGGGCGGCGTCCGGCCTGGCGGGGGCGAGCATTTCAGACCGGCCAGAAACCGACACTGCGGAGAAGCCGGGCGGCGTGAAAGAGATCGAGCCCGACGACGTTCGAATAAGAGCCGTTGATCTGGCGTACGAAAGCGCCGGCGCGGCTCTGGATCGCGTACCCGCCGGCCTTGCCCTGCCACTCGCCGGACTCGAGATACCACTCGATCTCTGCCGGCGCGAGACGCTTGAAGGAAACCACCGTTGTCACGAGACGTTCGCGCTCGCGGCCCGAGGCGTCGATCAGACACATGCCGCCGAGCACCCGGTGGCGCCGCCCCGACAGCAGGGCCAGACATCGCCGGGCGTCATCGCGATCTTCGGCTTTGGGCAGAACGCGCCGGCCAAGCGCCACGACCGTATCGGCTGCGAGAACGCATTTTCCCGGCCGGTGGGCGGCGACGGCCTGCGCCTTCTGGCGCGCGAGCCGGCGCGCAAGATCGCGCGGCAATTCGTCCCGGCCGGGCGCTTCGTCGATTTCGGCGGGCAGGACTTCGCCCGGGACGATGCCGATCTGGGCCAGCAGGTCCCGCCGGCGGGGAGAGGCAGAAGCCAGCACGAGCTCGGCGGCCGTGGAGCGCCGGTCCGGCGCGGCCGTCTCCGTCGCGGAATTACTTGAAACGGTAGGTGATCCGGCCCTTGGTGAGGTCATAGGGCGTCATTTCAACGGTGACTTTGTCACCAGCGAGAACACGAATGCGGTTTTTTCTCATCTTGCCCGATGTGTGGGCGAGGATTTCGTGGCCGTTTTCCAGCTTTACGCGAAACATCGCGTTCGGCAGCAACTCCAGCACCTCTCCGGAAAACTCCAGAAGTTCTTCTTTAGCCATACAATACCCGTTCTTGCGACCTTTTCTTGTGTTTGCAGGACGCCGGCGCGCTCCCGGCATCCGGCGGGGGGACTATACATGAACTCCGCCCGAAAGCACCGCTCGAGAGACGTCAATTTTTCCTATTTAACTTCAAATAGTTAGGCCCGTTTTGAGATCAAATCGGGAAATCGCGCCTTGATCCTTTCCGTCAGCAGGCGACGCACGTCGCGGAACGCCTCCATGCGCGAATCGCGGTTTCCCCCCACCAGCATGGGATCGGGGATATCCCAGAACTCGACCTCCGTCGCGGAATGGCGCGTCACCTCCAGCGCCCGTTCGTGCGCCTCCGGCGAAAGGGTGATGATCAGATCGGCCGAGCCATCCTCGAGATCATCGAAGGTCTTGGGCTTGTGTGTGGAAAGATTGATCCCGATTTCCTTCATCGCGGCCACGGCAAACTCGTTGCGCTCGGCCGCAAGAACACCGATCGAATCGACATAAGCGGCAAACTCGATCAGAGATTTCATCAGCGCCTCGGCCATTGGTGAGCGCACGGCATTGCTGGTACAGGCGAAAAGTATGGCGCTGGGGCGGCTGGTCATGGCGGCTATCCCCGAACGTGCAACACGCACAGCAGCGTGAAAAGACGCCGGGCCGTGTCGAAATCGAGTTCTATCCGCTCGGCCAGTGTTTCGCGAAGCTGCTCCGAGCCTTCGTTGTGAAGCGACCGCCGGCCCATATCGATCGCTTCGATCTGCGAGGGTGGAGCCGTCTTGATCGCGGAATAATAGCTCTCGCACACAAGGAAGTAGTCCTTCACCACCTGGCGCAGCGGCTTCAACGACAGGGAGAACCTGGACACGGGCTGACCCTCCTGGTCGCTGACATCGAACACAAGACGGTTATCTTCGAGCGAAAGCACAAGATTGTACGGCCCGCCCTCATGGCCTTTGGGCGAGAAATGATTCTGCTCGAGGATATCGAAGATCGCGACAGCGCGTTCATGTTCGACCTCCGGCGTGCGCCGGATGAAGACGCGTTCATCCAGTTCGAGACGCTGGATGCGCTGGCGCGATTCGCCGAACCCCGCCGCGGGCAGCCGTTTCGTCGCAATGCGCTTTCCCGCGTCATTCGCCATCCGACGCGTCCAGCCGAACCCGCACGGATTCCGCATGAGCACCCAGCCCCTCGGCTTCTGCCAGGATGACGGCCGCCGGGCCGATCTTGCGCAGCCCCCGGGGCAGACAACGGACGACCGAGGTGCGTTTCATAAAGTCGAGAACGCCCAGGCCCGACGCGAAGCGGGCCGCCCGCGATGTCGGCAGGACATGATTGGGGCCGGCGACGTAATCACCGATGGCTTCGGGCGTATGATAACCCATGAAGATGGCGCCGGCGTTGTGAACGCGCGACGCAATCGTTTCGGGATCGGCCACGGCAAGCTCAAGGTGCTCGGGCGCGAGGCGGTCGATGAGGCGCGGCGCCTCGTCGAAATCGCGGACCACGATCACGACACCGAAATCCAGCCAGCTCGCCCGCGCGATCTCGGCGCGCGGCAACTTGTCGAGCCAGGACTCGACGGCCGCCTCGACCGCCAGTGCGTAATCGCGGTCGTCGGTCAGCAGGATGGCCTGAGCCAGCGGGTCGTGTTCCGCCTGACTGAGAAGGTCCACCGCCGTCCATTCGGGATCATTGCCGCGGTCGGCGACCACGAGAATTTCCGACGGACCGGCGATAAGGTCGATGCCTACCTGTCCGAAAACCTGACGTTTGGCCGAAGCCACATAGGCATTTCCCGGCCCGACGATCTTGTCGACCGGCGCAATCGATTCCGTCCCGTAAGCGAGCGCGGCCACCGCCTGCGCACCCCCGATGCGATAAATCTCGTGAACGCCCACACGATCGGCCGCGGCCATGACCAGCGGGTTGAGTTCGCCTCCCGGAGTCGGCACGACCATCACGAGGCGCGTCACCCCCGCGACGATAGCGGGCAGTGCATTCATCAGAACAGAGCTTGGATAGGCGGCCCGCCCGCCCGGAACATAAAGGCCGACCGCCTCGACCGGGCGCCAGCGCGCGCCCAGCTCGACTCCGCTGTCATCAGTGTACCGGTCGTCCTGCGGAAGCTGCCGGGCGTGAAAAGTCTCGATCCGCCGGGCTGCGAGGTCGAGGGCGTCGAGTGTTTTGGCCGGCACGCGGGCGCAAGCTCGGGCGATGTCTGCCGCGCCGACGCGAAGTGCATCCGCGGTGAGCTCGAAACGGTCGAATTCCCGCGTCAGGCGCACCAGCGCCTTGTCGCCTTCGCGGCGGACATCCCGGATGATGCGGCCGACGGTATCATCCACCGCCTCATCCTGATCGCGGCGAACAGAGATGATTTCGGCGAACCGGTCCTCGAAATCCGGATCAACGGTCGACAACCTATGCGCCATTGATAGCCTCGCTGAATTTATTTATCCACTCGCCCACATCCGGGCGGGTCTTGAGGGCGGTGCGATTGACAATAAGCCGGGAGGAGACGTCCGCGATATGCTCGATCTCAATCAGATTATTGGCCTTGAGGGTATTGCCGGTGGAGACGAGATCGACGATCCGCTGGCAAAGCCCGAGGCTGGGGGCGAGTTCCATCGCGCCGTTCAGCTTGATGCATTCGGCCTGTACGCCACGCGCGGCGAAATGGCGCCGGGTGATCTCGGGATACTTGGTCGCGACCCGAACGTGGCTCCAGAGCGCCGGGTCGTCGCCGGCCACCATCTCGGCCGGCTCGGCCACCGCCAGCCGGCAGCGCCCGACCCCCAGATCTAGGGGCGCATACAGATCGGAATAGTCGAATTCCATCAGGACATCACTGCCGGCCACGCCGAGTTGGGCGGCGCCGAAGGCAACGAAAGTGGCGACGTCGAAGCTGCGCACCCGGATGATCTCCAGCTTGTCCAGATTGGTCGCAAATCTGAGCAGCCGGCTCTCGGGATCGTCGAAGGCGGGCTCGGGCTCGATCCCGGCCCGGCGCACCACGGGCATGACCTCGCTCAGAATGCGGCCCTTGGGCAGGGCCAGCACAAGCTTGTCGGTCGAATTTGCGTTGTCCGGCACGAAGCCTCCCTGATCTGCACCTGTTCCCGACTGGGCGCCCGTCCAGGGGCCGTCCGGGCGGCGGGCCGCCCGTTTATCACGAAGTCGGGCGGGATGGCCACCTTAACCGGGCAAGGCCCGGCCGGGGACGGAAAATCGCTTTCAGCCGTGCCACGGCCGCCATCTGGTGGGCCACGGATCAGCCAGGTCCTCCAGCTCGCAGGACAGGGCGGACAGGGTCAGCCGCAGGCTTGCCCCGCCGGCAAAGGTCAGGCGCAGCACGAGGGTGCCATCGTCCGCGCCGGCCGGCCGGTTCTCCAGGGAAAGGGCGAGGAGTTCGAGAAACCCGCCCTTTGCCGCCTCTTCCAGCGCGCGGCGCTGAACCGACCGGACGTGGTGGACGGCGAAACCGGACAGCACCCGCGCGAAGCGGGGCCGGGCATGCAAGCCCCGGCTGAGCGGACCGTACCGGAGGTTTTCCCAACAGAACCGGCTTGCCGTCAGGGCGAACAGCCCCTCTTCCGGCACATAGGCGATGTCGGCCAGGGCCACCACCGCGTCCTGCAGCAGCAGCGACAAGGTCTCGATATCCGCCTTGTCCCGGGCGCGCAGTCTGAGAGGAGCCTCGGTGGTCATGACCCTATTTGATCCGCTCGATCCTCGCCCCGCAAGCGGACAGTTTCTCCTCGATCCGTTCATATCCACGGTCCAGATGATAGACCCGGTTGACAATCGTCTCGCCGTCGGCCGCGAGCCCCGCCAGCACCAGCGACACCGAGGCCCTCAGATCGGTCGCCATTACCGGCGCGCCGGTCAGGCGCGGCACGCCGCGAATGATCGCGGAAGCCCCGTGGACGTGGATATTCGCCCCCATGCGACACAGCTCGGGCACATGCATGAAGCGGTTCTCGAAAATCGTCTCCGTCAGCATGGACGCGCCATCCGCCAGGGTCATGACCGCCATGATTTGCGCCTGCAGGTCGGTCGGAAAACCGGGATAGGGTTCCGTCATGATATCGATACCATGAAGCGAGCCGTTGTCCCGGGACACGCGAAGTCCCCGATCGGTCGGCGTGATCGAGATTCCCGCTTCGCGCAGCATGGTGATCCCTGTCTCCAGCAGGTCGGCCCGGGCGCCCACCAGCTCGAGGTCCCCGCCGGTAATGGCCGCGGCCAGGGCGTAGGTACCGGTTTCGATGCGGTCGGCCAGGACCGGATGGGCCGCGCCGTGCAGTCGGGGCATGCCGGTGATTTTCAGGCTGTCCGTGCCAATTCCCTCGATCCGCGCGCCCATCGCGACGAGGCAGCTCGCAAGATCGCCGACCTCGGGCTCGCGTGCCGCGTTGATCAGCTCGGTCACGCCATCAGCTAGGCTGGCCGCCATCAGGAGGTTTTCCGTCGCGCCGACCGAGACGACGGGAAAGGTCACCTGCGCGCCCTTGAGCCCCTTTGGGGCGCGGGCATGGATATAGCCGCCCGCAAGCTCGATCTCGGCGCCGAGCGCCTGCAGCCCCTTGAGGTGCAGATCCACGGGCCGGGTCCCGATGGCGCAGCCCCCCGGCAGGGAGACCCTGGCCTCGCCGGCGCGGGCCAGCAGCGGGCCGAGTACGAGGACGGAGGCGCGCATCTTGCGCACAAGCTCGTAAGGCGCCTCGGTGGAGGTGATCTTCCCGGCTTTGAGCGAGAGAACGCGGCCGCCATGACCGTTTTCATGTTCACCATTCATGGAGATCTCAACCCCGTGCTGGACCAGCAGATTGGCCAGGGTTGAGATATCCGCGAGGTGCGGCAGGTTCGCGAGGGTCAGGGTCTCGTCGGTAAGCAGGCTGGCCGCCATGAGCGGCAGGGCGGCGTTCTTGGCGCCGGAAATCTCGACGCTGCCCCTGAGCGGTACCCCGCCTTCAATGCGAATGCGATCCATCGGCCGGCCGCGTCAGAGTTTTGGCAGGGTCACGCCGCGCTGGCCCATGTATTTTCCGGCCCTGTCCGCATAGGAAACGTCGCACGGCGCATCGCCCTTGAGAAAGATGAACTGGCAGGCGCCCTCGTTGGCGTAGATCTTGGCGGGCAGAGGCGTTGTGTTGGAGAACTCCAGTGTCACATGGCCCTCCCACTCGGGCTCGAGCGGCGTGACGTTGACGATGATCCCGCAGCGGGCATAGGTGGATTTACCGAGGCAGATGACGATGACATCGCGCGGTATGCGGAAATACTCGACCGTTCGCGCCAGCGCAAAGCTGTTGGGTGGAATGATGCAGACGTCGCCCGGCCGATCCACGAAACTCTTGGTCGAGAAATCCTTGGGGTCGACCACCGCCGAATCGACATTGGTGAAGACCTTGAACTCGCTCGAGACGCGGGCGTCATAACCAAAGGACGAAAGCCCGTAGGAGATCACGCCCTCGCGTTTCAGGGTTTCGGAAAATGGCTCGATCATGCCGTTTCCAAGCGCGTTCTCCCGAATCCAGCGATCAGGCATGACGGCCATGAATGTCCCCCTCCTCCGGTGATCGGTGCCGCGGTCCCGGCGCGACCGGCATTGTTCTACTGGAACCGGGAGACCCCCTCAAGCATGGCGTGGCAAGCCCCGCCGGCCGGGCCCGGACTCCCGTCCCGGGCCCCGACTCCCGTCCCAGGCCCCGTCTCAGTCTCCGCTCGGCTCGTCCTCCGCCGCCACTCCGCCCGACTCGCGCACCCGGATCTGGGCCTTGCGCCGGTGCAGATTGTCGCGAAGCCGATCCGCGAGGCGCGCCTCGCGCTGCTTTTTGGCCGCCGCAGCCTTTTCGGACAGGCGCGGCCGCGACGGTTTCTGCCGCGCGGGCGCGGCCCTCTCGGGTCTGGACGGGCGGTTTCGGGGTGGGTTGGTCATGTTTCCGCGTCGAACGGGCGGGCCGCGCTTTGCGGCCTCGCGCCAACATCAGTCTCGCGGAGAACTTACAGAAAGCGGAGGCTCCCGGCAAACGGGTCGCCGGGAGCCTCCTGTGAGGTCAGGATGCTGCCTGTTTGCCTTCTCGGATCATGCGCATTATGGCGTTCAGCGAATGCCGGCAGGTGATCTCGGTATCGGCGAAATTGATCTCCTTGAGGGAGCCCGAGCGCATTCCTGCCTGGGAACCTTCGCTTGTCGCGATGTCCTCACGGAAGGCGTCGCGCAGCAATGCGATCGACTGCTCCTGCGCAATCAACTGAGAGGCATTCTGAGCCGGAAAGAAGTGAAGCTCCGATTCCCAGCGTGTGGTGTTGGCGTCAATCGGCCAGAATTCGTGAATGAAAAAGAATCCGGCAGACGTGTCGAGCAGCCAGTTCGGGAAGACCCCGTTGATATCGAAAGAGTAATAGGGATCGTCATCCGGATTGATTCCGGGCAGCTTCCGGCGCGCGGCCTCCGCCCCCTGACTGAGGGAATCACCGATCTGAACGGCGAAAACCTCCGACGGCTTGGGCGTGTAATCCGGGTTGTAGGAGAAAGATGCGGCCCGGTTCTTTTCATAAAGCTCAAGATGATAGGGTCGGCACGTCGGATTACGGGCACCGGTAAAATACACGCCGATCGTGCCGGCATGCACCGTGTCCACGTGATAGCCTTCCTGGAAAGCGTCCAGGAAAAGTTTCCAGTTGGCTTTCAGCGTCGCGCCCCAGTGCCCGACTTCCACCATTTGTTCGGCCGGGAATTCGTCCAGCTTTTCGGCGAGGGGGCTGAGTTGCTGGCGGAGCGCTTCCTTCGGCTTTTCGGCAAAATTGATGAAGATAAAGCCGTTCCAGACCTCGCAATGAATCGCGTCGAGGTTCAGCTTGCTTTTATCGAGTGTGTGGAACTGCGATTCGTCGGGGATATGCTTGATCTTCCCTTCGGTGTCGTAGACCCAGCCGCGGAAGCGGCAAGTGAAGAATTTGCAGTTGCCATGATCGCCGTTACTGACATTGGTGCCCCGGTGCCGGCAGACATCGTAGAAGGCACGGATGACGCCATCGCGCCCGCGCACAATGATGGCGGACTTGTCCAGGCATTCCACTCGCTTGACGAAGAAATCGCCAGGATTGGGAATGCGCTCCACCCGCCCGGCCAGGAGCCAGACCTTGGAGAAGATATGCTCGCATTCGTCGGCGAGGAAATCCTCGGAAACAAAGGGCTCGATCGGGACGGGTCCGGTCCCCAGTTCCGGAAAACGGTCGGCGTTGAGCCGCTCCGTGGTGGTCAGATCGTATTTTTCGACGGCACTCATGGGCTATCTCCCTAAACCTGTTATTGCGCCACGACGGCATAGCGCCGCTTCACGGGCAGAACCTCGAATTTCTCGAATTCCACCGAGTTCGGCACGTCGGGCTGGTCGTAGAAATCGATCGCCGGCGCCACTTCCATCTGCATCAGGGCCAGTTCCAGAAGGTTGGCCTGCAGACGCGGCATTTCCATCAGCGGGAAGTCGTCGAGATAGGCGGCAATTTCAGCCATTCGCGGCATCATGATGTCGTAAAACTCGCGCAGCTTCGCCTGATCCTGGTGGACCCGGTAGTGGTTGCGCTCTCTCTCGGTCGGAAGCACCCATTCCGGCACGAAATGTTCGAGGTCCTCGAACCCCTCAGGCAGTTTTTGCCCCATCCCCGGTTCTCCTTTTTCGCGGCAGGTCTGGCCGACGATCCTACGGGCCCGCGCGCTGTTAGCTCACCCCCCGAAAGGATGGGTTTACGCGGCGCCCGGCGGCCGTTCCCCTGTCCGCGCCGGCCTGGCCGGCGCGCGACGGCCACAAAGTAGCACGCCGAAGTCGGCCGTCACCAGCGCCGGATTTCGGGGGATCGCCGGATTTCCAGCGGATTCTGGCCATAAAGGGACTGAAAACACGCTGGCAATCCGCGATTTGGGCCGATATACCTTGCCCCGGCGCTGCCGTAGCTCAGGGGTAGAGCACTCCCTTGGTAAGGGAGAGGCCGAGAGTTCAAATCTCTCCGGCAGCACCATCCGTCGGGCCCGGCCGGGTCCATGCCGGGCCGGGGCTATTCCACCGGCGGGCCACCCTGGTCGTACCAGGTCTTCAGATCGAAATACTCCCGCCAGGCCGCGATCCGGCCCTCGCCGTCGAATTCGAACAGGCCGACGATCGGCAGGGCCACCCTGGCGGTGCCGAAATCGAAATGATCGACGCGCTCGGTCACGACCCGCCCGCCAGCGGCGAAGATATCCAGAATTTCAAACCGGATCGATTGCACCGCGCTGAAGATGCCGCCGATAAAACCGCGGATCTCCTCCCGGCCCTTGAGCGGCTTCAGGGGCAAGTTGTGGTAAAGGGCGTCCGGGGCGAAGGCGTCGAGGATGGCATCGAGGTTCTTTTCCTCCCATGCCTTGCAGAAGTCGCGGACGATCTTCTCAAGCTCTTTCGCGCGGTCGCTCATTTATCCGTTCCGGCCATTAGCCGCCCGTAGCCGCGGCCTAGCGCCCAATCGTCTCCATTGCCGCCAGGCTCACGTCACCCTCGTCAAAGGGCACGTTAAAGAGAAGCTCCGGCCCCGTCAGATAAACCGTCGCGTGATTTCGCTGATAATCGATCATATTATCGAAAACATCGAAAACCACAGACCCTTTCGGATCGTCTTCCGTCGGAAACTGCCGGGCGCCGATGGTTTGAATTTTCCACAGTTCACCGCTCTTGTCGGCAATGACATTAAAGAGCGGAGCGTAGGACTGCTTGTCGATGTGCAGCAGCCGGCTGCCATAGGGATGGTCCTCGGGCGGGTAGGCCTTGAGCACGTAGACGTCCCGCGGTTCCCAATGGTCCTGCAGGTTCCAGTAGGGCGGCTTGTCCACGTCAATCCCGGGGTACGATTCGGTCGGCGTCCCACCATCCATGCGCCAGAGCTCGGTTTTACTGTTTGCGACGGCGAGGATCGTCCTCTCCCCCACCAGTTCAAACCCGTCATACCAGGTAGGATATGCCGAGAATCCGGCGAAGTCATCGGCGATAAGATCGGTGCTGCCGATCGCGTCCCGCCAGGACGAACCGGCAAGCCGCCGCGTCCGGCGCACCTCGCGCACATAGGCCCAGGTGTCGTCGAACTTGCCGGTATCATAGATGATGTTGAAGGTACCGACGCCCTTGATGTCCTGCGGCGCCATGGCGAACAGCATTGTCTTGGCGAATACATCGCCGTCCCCACGTGCCGGTGAGCCGCCCGCGCGCAGCAGGCCCTTCATCGCGTAGCGCCGGTACAGCCAGTTCTGCACCCGTTCGAGACCGCTGCCACCATTGATCAGGAGGAAGACAGTGTAGGGCTGGGACACCGTGTCCCCCCAGTTGCGCCCGCGCGCCACGTTCCAGATGATTTTGAGAGCCGCCTGGGGATCGTCCCCGCTCACATCGGGAAAGGGGATGCCCGCCGTCCAGCCCGAGATTTCGCCAGTCTCGGGATCAAGCACAACATCCTTCGAATAGCGCCGGGTCGACTCGGCAAAGCGCGGATCCACGTCGTGCGGCCGTGGATCGGCAAGCGTCAGCGTGAGCCCGTACTCGCGAATCTGCCAGAGCAGGCGTTCGGGCAGCAGGTCGCGCAGGGCTTGTCCGTGGAATCGCCGATCGAGGGAAGCCTCGACATTTTCCGGCCCGATGCGGTCACCCGCGCACAGATCGCCTCCGGCGCAGGCCGCACGCGCCGGCCCCGCCCCAAACAAGGTCAGGCAAACCGCGAACAGACATACGGACAGGGCGGCGGGGCCGAAAAACCGCGTCAGCGGCACGGATGTGAATAAGGGCATGCCCGGACAGCTCCAGTAGGGTGACAGTTACCTCTCATTTATAGCCTGAAGCTGCGGCGAAGCGAAACCGGCGGAAATCCGGCCCTGCCGGGTCTTCCGTCAGCGCCCCATCGCTTCCAGCGCGGGCAGGCTGATATCCTCTTCCTTCAACGGCGCATTCAGGGTGAGGTCCGAAGTCACCACAAAAGCAGTCGCATGATTGCGCTCGAAATCGATCATGGTCGCTGCCACATCGATATTGCCGAACTGGTCGGGCTTGTCCGCCAATGGCCACGGTCGGAACGCGAAAGTCTGCGTTTTGAAATGTTCGCCGTTCTTCGCGAAGATGAAGTTCCCGTAGCTGTTCCAGGTCTTGGCATCCACGTACATGATTTTTTTCAGATACGGGTGCTCTTCCGGCGGGATGGCCTCGACCACATGAACAGCGCGCGGCTCCCAGGTTTCGCGAAAATTCCAGTAGGGTGGCGACGTCACGTCGAGAGTTGGAAACTCCGCACGGCGCGTGCTGGCGGAGGTATCCCAGACCGGCACGGCAGCATGGGCGATCCCGAGAATGGTCGTGCGACCGAGATAGTTATAGGATTCGTACCAGGCGGGATACGCACCAAAAGTCAGCAGATCATCCGTCAGCCAGTCCGTGCCTCCGACCGCATCCATCCACGATGCGCCGGTCAGCCGCCTTGTCCGGCGGACCTCGCGGACATAGGCCCAGACGTCGTTGTACTGGCCGTTGTCGTAATGCACCGTGAAGGTGCCGAGCCCCTTGATGTCCTGCGGCGCGATCGAAAACAGAAGCTCCTTGTCGAAAATCGTGCCATCGCCCAGAACCGGCCCGCGCGGGCTGGCCACAAGGCCTTTCATGGCGAAACGCCGGTATCCCCAGTGCTGCACCCGCTCGATCCCGCTGGCGCCGTCGATCAGGATGAAGGCAAAGACCGGCTGGTCCAGCGTATCGCCCCGGTCACGCCCGCGCACCACGTTCCAGATCACCTTGGCCGCCGCATGGGGATCTGTTTCCGGATCGATCTCGGGAAACGGCACGCCGGCCTTCCAGCCGGTCACATCGTTGGTCTCCGGATGGAAGACCACATCGCCGGCATGGCGCGCCGTCGCGGCCTCGAACCGATCATGGCGGGGATAGGGCCGGGGCCGCGCCAGCGTCAGGGTCAGGCCCGTCTCGCGAATTTCCCGCTGGCGCTGGGGCGGGATCAGATCGGCGAGGCGGTAGCCCTCGAAGGTCTTTTCCAGATTGGCGTCAAGCGTGTCGGCCGAAACGACAAAGCCCGGGCACAGCCGGTCGCCGGCGCAACTTTCCCCGAGCGCTGTGGCGCTTCCCCCGCCTGCCAGGACGGAAACGAGGGCAAGCGGCCCGGCCAGGGCCTTCAGACATGACTTCATTGTGGCTCCCGCGTCAGAATTCGGCCAGCAGACGGCCGAATCCGGGAATCCTATCATCTATGCCGTTCTGGCGCAGGGCATACCAGTAGGTCGCGGTATTGATGGCAACGACCGGCTTGTCGAACCAGAATTCGGCCTTCGCCGCGACAGCCGCCATGGCCAGGTTGGTGCCCACCTGCACCAGGGCGTCCACATCGGGCCCGTTCAGCTCGATCAATGCGTCGCGCAGCTGCTGCGGGGAGACCTGAGCGATCTGGCTCGGGCTCGCACATTTGAGCCCCTTGAGCCGAACCACATCATAGCCGCTTTCGCTGAAGAACCGGATTACGTTCCTGTCGGCCACCGGCATATAGGGGGTCACCACCGCGATCCGGCGAATCCCGCCATACGCCTCAAGGGCAGCGCGGCAACCGTCGGAGCCCATCGCCACCTTCACGCCGGCCGTGTCCTCGAGCTTCCTGTGCAGCTTCTGGCTGCCCTCGGTCCCGTCCCAGAAGGTTTCCGCAGACATGCCCATGATCACGTAGTCGGGGTGGCAGGTCATGACGGATTCGATGGCGTCGGTCACGGCCGCCCGGATGTTATTGAGCATTACCATGAAGCTCTCGTCATCCGTCACCTTCGTATCGGGAATGACGGCGCGCGAAAAATGGTTGGTCACGCCGGGTGGGCGCATGTCGTCATACTCGGGCTGGACGGAGGTGTTGGTGGACGGCGCAATCACCCCGAACGTCTTACGAAAGCCAAGACTGTCGGTCATCGGATCCCTTCCCTCGTCATTCGAAACACCCGGCCCCGGGGTCTGCCTATTGGGCGGCTGTGGTCTTCATGTTTTCCGGCTTCCGGGACTCCAGCCGCGGCAGGATGTGATCCCGGAAATTGTCGAGATCGCCGATAAAATCGGGAAAGGCAAACATCGTCGCATCGATATGTGCTTCGTCGTAAATCCGGTCCAGATAATCGGCGACCGTCTTGTACGAGCCCACGAGCGTTGGCAGTCCCATGAACATCGATTTGCGCTTGAGGCTTTCCGACATACCTTCCGATTCGTCGAGTTCCGCCTGGCTGACGAGATTCCGCAACGCTCCCTCGTCCGCCCCGGCCACGATATGAGCGAATCGCTTGTGCGCATCCTCGTCGGTCTCGGCAGCAATGACGTTAAAGAGGCCGATCGTCCCCACCCTGCGGCCCAGCCTGCGCGCCTCTTTCTGCAATTCGGTGGTGATACCGTGGAAGGTGCGAATATCGCTTTCGATGTCATGGGTATTGCCGCCCGCGATCACGAAATTCCGGTCTCCCTTGGCGGCCGTGAAGTCAATCCCCTTCTTCGACTGGCCGGCGCAGACCAGCGGAATATAGGTGGAGGGCATCGGTTTTATTTCCGCATTGTCGAGTTGGAAAAACTGGCCCTTGAAATCGCACCGGCCGGTTTCCCAGAGGTCCCGCAATACCGTCACATACTCGCTTGCATAGTCGTAGCGCTTCTCGAAATGGCTGTCTCCGGGCCATAGCCCCATCTGCTTGAACTCATCCTTGTACCAGCCCGAGACGATGTTGAGTCCGAACCGGCCGGGGCACACGGCCTCGATCGTTACCGCCATCCGCGCGGCGACTGCGGGATGTAACGAAAGATTGGTGACCGACGGGATGAGCTTGATTCTGGAGGTAAGCGGCGCGAGCGATGCCGTCAGGGTAAAACTGTCGAGCGAGTAATCCCAGTATTCCGTCTCTCCCCCGAACCCCCGGAACTTCACCATCGACAGGGCGAAGTCGAAGCCCATTGCTTCGCAGCGCAGGGTTACGTCCCGGTTCAACTCCCAGGTTGGCCAGGTCTCCGGCACGTTTTTCGAGACAATGAACCCGCCTTTCGCGATCGGCAGGAAAATTCCGATTTCCATGAAGCCCCTCCCCGTCGGCCGAAGGACGCATCATCCCGCCATCCGCCGCCATGTCTTGCGCTTGTATAAATACGTATAATTTTGTATCATGCATTTTCTACATTCCGGCCGTCAATAGAGGTTTCGTACGATCATGGCCAGCGGCGATCACAAGGCGCTCCGCGAGTTCCGGGAGCAGCTCGGCATGACCCAGGCGGCTTTCGGCGAGTTGATGGGCGCCAAGCCCGCCTCCGTCTCGCACTGGGAAACGGGCCGGCGTCCCTTGCCTGCCCATATCGCCCGCCGGCTCGACGGGATCCGGCGCGAGCTCGAGGCCAGCCCCGGCGAAGGGGGCGATTCGGGCCGTCCACGAACGGTCGTGATCGGCGAGGTGCGCATGTCGGATGGACAGCTTTCGCCCTTTCCCTGGGACGCACCCATCGTCACCGTCCCCTCGCCCCCGATCGATACCGTCAGGGATATGCGCGCGGTGATCCTGCGTGACGAGGGAGACAACGTTGAGATCAACGGCTGGATCGCCTTCTTCGAGCTTTCCCACAGGCTGCAGAAAAACGGGCTGTCGATTATCAAGCTGGCGGATGGGCAGAGCTTTTGCGGCTTTCTTCGCGACCAGGATGACGGGCTGGCGGTTGAAAGCTTTTTCGGCAAGCTGCGCGCGACCGGCGTCGAGGTGGACTCCTGTTATCCGGTGCTCTGGATGAAAGCGCCCGAGGGCGAAACTGAAAACAGCGGTGACGAGGAGGCGGAAGCAGACCCGGCCGCTTCGCCCCGTCAGTCAAACAGCGCGTCGATATCGTCCTGATTGAGCGCCGGTCCGCTTCCGGACGCGGCTTTCTGCGTTTCGCCGACAGCGAGGTCCCGGTCGCGAAGATCACCGTGGATGATGGCGCTCGCCCGGTCCACGAGGCCCTGCAACTCGCGGGTTCCCGTGCGCGCTGCCTCCGCCACGACCGTGACCTCGCCGCCATCGACAAGTCTGGCGAGCTGCCCGACATGGTACATGACCGCGGTTTCGAGATCGGCGACCACCTGATCAAACGGCTTGCGAAAGCATGCCGGCGCCACCGCATAGGCTTCTATCGCGACAGGGCCGTCGGACAATCCGCTATTGCGAAAATGACTGACATAATCCACGGGTTTCCAGGCGCGCGCGTCCTCGAGACATTCCGGCATTTCCGGAATCAGCTCGAGCAGCATGATGATTTCGTTGAAATGGTTCAGATAATCGGTCGCCAGAAAGGTCTCGGCGTGAACATTTGTCTCCACGAGGCGCGGCGCCAGCCGGGCGCGCGCGGGCGCGTCGCTGTCCTGGACAACCTCCGTTTCCTCGATCTGCCCTGCCGTCTGATCCCGCACCGCCTTCACCATCCCGCCCCGTTACCAGCTGCACGCTAGGCGGACAGCGTTTACAGGGACTTAAAGTTTGCGCCCAAAACGGCCCCGATCCGCGATTTTTTGTCCCGATTTTTGCCTCGACCCGCAATCGTATGCCGCCGGCCAGATATCCTCACCAGCCGTCGCGATGAATGTCCACAAGGGCCGGAATTTGTTCCCACCGCCGGCGCCCGAATCCGCATTCCGTCGCCGCGGCGAAATCGTCCACAAAATTCTTGTCGGTCCCGATCTGCTCCGGCACTGGTCGCGCCTGGTATGGATCCGGCGCCGACCTGGCGTCATGCGCAACAAAACATTTCCATGACATTTCCATAACGGCCGATAGACTGCCGCCCTCTGGCCAGCCCGGACCCAACCGTGGCGGGACAACGAGATCCGATCAGGGGGTGAAGGGCGGTGCAATCGTTCGACGGAATATTCGAGACGATTTTCTGGATTCTGATCGCGGCCAATATGGCGGCCCAGCTATCTGTGCAGAGCCTGACAGGGCTGATGGTCACCCATTGGGGGATACGGGTGAACTACACCCGTAAAATCAATCATTTCTGTCTTTTCTTTTTTCCCATGGCGCTGTCCGTCGGCCTGGAGTTCCGTGACGATCTCGGCACCTTCATCGTCAAGAGTGTCCTGGCCGTTGGCCTGCTTGCGGTTTACGTCGAGCCGATGCGTCGGAAGATCGGCTGGATCGCCTTGATGTTCCGCTCCTACGACCGGCCCGAGGACAGGCCTTACACCCTGTTATGGCTGTCGACCCAGATCGCGGTCGCCTGTGTTGTCGCACTCGTCCTGATGGCCCTGATGCTGGACACCGGCTATCCCGAGCTGTTTCTGATCGCGATCATCGTCAACGGGCTGGGGGACGGCCTGGCCGAGCCCGTCGGCGTCCGGTTCGGGCGACATAAATTCCGGACACGGGCGCTCTTTTCCGACCGCACCTATACCCGCAGCCTGGAAGGCAGCGCCTGCGTTTTTCTGAGCGGGTTTCTGGCGGTCTGGCTTTATCAGGCCGGCGCGCAATCGGGGCAGTTCATCGGCGCGCCCCTGACCCAGGCGCAGCTTTGGCTGGCCTATGCCACGCTCCCCGTCGCCATGACCCTGGCCGAGGCGTATTCGCCCCATACCTGGGATTCGCCCTTCCTGTTCCTTGTCGGCGGCGGCCTGCCACTCCTGATCGTGACCCTGGTCTGAAGACACACCTAGGCCGCGGGGGCCGCGGGGGCCGCGGGGGACGCGGGGGACGCGGGGGCCGCGGGGGTGGCGCCATCCTCTGACTGAGCGGGCGGGATCGCCGGGGCGGAAAGCCGGCGGCTGCATTCCGGCGCGGCCAGAGTCGGCTCGCAAGTGACCGTTTCTTCCACCGCGGGCGTGGCATAACTGGCCATGCCGGCCGCGCGGATGCGCTCGCCCGATTGGGCATAGGCCTTGACCTCGGGCAGGGCGGTACAGCCCGTCCCGGCAAGGCCAAGCGCGAGCGCCCCGGCCATCAGAAATTTTTGCAATCCGTCCATCCTTGTCGCGTCCCGGTTGGCGATGCGCCGGCCAGACTACGACCAACCCCTTAGGGAATGGTTAGGGGAATAATCGCCAGCCGGATCAGGCGTTTACGTCGATCACCGTGCGCCCGCGCACCCTGCCCTGGATGATTTCCTCGGCCAAGTCCGGCACCGCCGCAAGCGGCGCCATCTCGATCATGGCGTCAAGCTTGTCGAGCGGCAGCTCCCGGGCGAGCCGGTCCCAGGCGACGCGGCGTTCCTCGGGGCGCGCGAGGGGCGTATCGACGCCCAAGAGGTTGATGCCCCGAAACAGGAACGGCAGCACCGTGGTGTGCAGTTCCCGCCCGCCGGCCAGCCCGATGGACGCGACGCTGCCCCGGCTCTTCAGCGCGAGCAGGATGTTGGCCAGCGTGGCACCGCCGACATTATCGATGGCGCCGGCCCAGCGTTCGGCCAGCATGGGCTTGTCCGTGGGCGCCGACAACTCGGCGCGGTCGATGACGTCGCGCGCGCCGAGATCCCTGAGATACGAATCCTGATCGCGCCGGCCCGTCGAGGCCACCACATCGTAGCCAAGATTGGCCAATATCGCGGTAGCGAGGCTGCCAACCCCGCCGGCGGCTCCAGTGACCAGAACCTCGCCCTGGTCGGGTGCCAGTCCCATGCGCTCCATCCCCATGATCCCCATCATCGCGGCCAGCCCGGCTGTGCCGATCGCCATGGCCCGAATGGGATTGAGGGACAAGGGCAGCGGTGTGATCCAGTCACTTCGGACGCGTGCCATCTGTGCGAACCCGCCCCAGTGGCGCTCGCCAATGCCCCAGCCGGTCACGATGACGTGCTGGCCGGGCGACAGGGTGGCCTCGGCGCTATCGACCACTTCGCCGACGAGATCGATTCCGGGAACCAGCGGGTACGGCCCGGCGCGCGGCCCGAAGCGGCCCGTGGTGATCATCCCGTCCTTGTAATTCAGGCTGGAGAAAAGCACCCGCAGGGTCACGTCGCCCTCCGGCAAGCGTTCGACCGGCAATTCGGTCAAGGCAGACGAATATGTCGCGTCCTTCCCCTCTCCGGTCTGGGAGACCAGCACGGCCTTGAACGAATCACTCATGGTCTTCTCCTCAGGTCAATCTGGCGCTACAGGCACTCGGTGAAACGCACCGCCTCGCCCCGCGGCTTGCCCGTCAGTTCGTCGTCGATCATCACGCTGGAGCCGCGAATAACCGTGCGCACCGGCCATCCCGTGACTGTCTTGCCGTCAAAAGGCGTCCAGCCGCATTTGCTGGCCATATCGGCGTCGCGGATTTCGCGCTGCGCCTTCAGGTCCACAAGGGTGAGATCCGCATCATAGCCGACGGCGATCCGGCCCTTGCGCGCGATGTTGTAGATCCGGGCCGGGCCGGCGGATGTCAGGTCGACAAAGCGCTCCAGCGTCAGCCGGCCTTCCGCCACGTGATTGAGCATGACCGGGACCAGGGTCTGCACACCCGGCATGCCCGCCGGACTGCCCGGATAGGGCCTGGCCTTTTCCTCTCGCGTATGCGGGGCATGGTCCGAGCCGATGACATCCACGATCCCCTGTTCGACGCCCTGCCACAGCCCGGCGCGGTGGGCGCCATCCCGGATCGGCGGGTTCATCTGCGCCAGGGCGCCCAGACGTTCGTAGCAGTCAGGCGCCTCCAGCGTGAGATGCTGGGGCGTGACCTCGACCGTGGCGATATCCTTGAAGCCCGACAGGAGCCGGATTTCATCCGCCGTCGTGATATGGAGCACGTGGACACGCCGGCGGGCATTCGCGGCCATGAACAGAACGCGCTCGGTGGCGCGTATGGCGGTCTGCTCGTCGCGCCAGACCGGATGAAACCGGGGGTGCCCGCCTTCCTTCGCGAGGTGAGCGCGCTCGCGCAGGCGGTCCTCGTCCTCGGCATGAATGGCGACGCGCCGGGTGCCGTTGGCCAGCGCGCGGGCGAGGATTTCCGGATCCTTGACGAGGAGGGATCCGGTGGAGCTCCCCATGAAGATCTTGACGCCGGCGCAGCCCGGCAGGCGCTCCAGCGTGGCCAGCCGATCGACGTTCTCCGCCGCACATCCCATGAAGAAAGCGAAATCGCACCAGGCTCGGCCGCGGGCGCGGCTCACCTTGTCAGCCAGATCGCGTTCCGTCAGCGTGCTGGGGTTGGTGTTGGGCATCTCGAAGATCGCCGTCACGCCGCCCAGCGCCGCCGCCGCTGTGCCGGTCGCCAGGTCTTCCTTGTGCTCCAGACCGGGCTCGCGAAAATGCACCTGGCTGTCGATCACACCGGGCAGGACATGCAGTCCCCGCGCGTCCACCTCGTTCTCGGCCGAAGCTCCCGACAGATCGCCGATTTGCGCAATGCTCTGCCCGTTGATGCCAATATCCGCCGGCACAACTCCTTGTGGCAGAGCGGCAGTGGCATTACGGATGATCAGGTCAAACCGATCGCTCACGCGGAAGATCCTTTCAGGCAGTCAGCATAGAACGCCCGATACTGCCCGACCACGGCCTGCTCCGTAAACCTGGCATCGAATTCAACCCGGGCGCCGGCCACGATGCGCTGGCGAAACTCCTTGTCCTGCAGGACCTGACGCATGGCTGCCGACAGGGCAGCGACATCGTCGATCGGCACCAGCACCCCGTTTTCGCCCGAGCGAATGAGCCCCTTGGGGCCGGCCGCGGCGGCGGCGATGAGCGGGACGTCCTGTGCCCAGGCCTCGATCATCACTGTCCCGAAAGGTTCGTAGCGTGAGGGCATGACACAAAGATCGCTCGCCGCCAGGAGCGCCTCGCGGTCATCGCGCCAGCCGAGAAACCGTATCCGCTCGGCGGCCCCCACGCGCCGCGCCAGCTCTTCCAGCTCAGCTCGAAGCTCGCCCTCGCCCGCGAGCCAGAGATACGCCTCAGGCACATCGGCCATCGCCCTGATGAGGATATCGAAGGCTTTTTTCCAGTGCAGCCGACCCAGGGCGAGGATCACCGGCGCGCCTTCGGGCGTCTCAAGACTTTCGCGCGGGACGGGCGGGACTTTTCTTGTCGCGGCGAAGGTCGGGATGTAATGCGCCCGGTCGTCGGGCCACCCGCCGGCCACCTGATGGGCGCGGATATCAGGGGTGACACCCACCAGATGGTCGCAATGACGATAATTCGCGACCTTGTAGTAGCCGCCGAACCAGCCGACATGGACAAACGGCCAGGTCCCGTCGCGCGAGGGCACGAACCGGGTCGCCCGGTTCATCCAGCTTTGCACGATATCGGGCTTCGTCTCGCGAATGAGCCGCGCCAGCTTGCGCCGGGTGGTGAAATCGAACATTCCACCGAACGGGAGTTCGACCGGGTAGATGGAATGCCGCCCGAGCGCCTCGGCGCGCCCCGGGTTGCGCCGGATGACCACAATCTGATCCAGACCCGCGCGATGCAGGCCCGAGACAAGATCGACGAAATAGGTCTCCGCCCCGCCATGCAAAGCGCCCGCCATGATCTGCATCACGCGCATCAGGGAAGCAGCCTTTCGAATTCGGCCGCCGCCTGATCCCACCCCCAGTTGCGCTGCCGGGCCAGCGCCGCCTGGTGCTGGCGGTGCCAGAGTGCGTCATCACCAAGAAGCGCCACGGCTGACCGCGCGAAAGCATCGTCATCAGCGGCGATGAAGCCCGTCTCGCCATCGACGATGCGCTCGCGCACGGCGCCGATATCCTGGATTACCGCCGGCACGCCCATGGCCTGGGCCTCGCCGAGAGCCAGACAATACGTCTCGCCCGGATCGCCGCGATAGAGGATCGCGCGGGCCGACGCCAGTTCCCGGACCAGCACGTCCTTCTGAACCGGCTCGCGCAGCCGGACGCCCTGATCGGCCAATGCGCGCGCCCGGTCCAGGACCGCCTTCATTTGTGCCGCCTTCCGGTCGCCGGCCGCACCATAGGTGCTGGCGCCGGAAAAGACATGAAGCTCGGCCGCCGGAAGAGCCGGATGGATGTCGCGCGCCCAGAGCTCGAGCAACCAGTCGAGTGATCGCAGCGGGTTGGACGTGAAGATCGCGCGCGGGGGCGGCGGCGCGGCGGCCGGTTCTCCGATGCGGAATCTTTCCTCGATGCCATAGGGAAGAATAACCCGCCCGCCATCGGGCGCCCAGGCGGGATAGGTTGCGAGGTGACTGCGGCCGGAAAAAATGATCACGGGCCGCCACCGGGCGAGACGCCAAAGGTAGCGGAACTTGAGGAGATATTGCGCCGGGTTGTGGATCCAGAAGATCCGGCGGCGCGCGCCGGGAAACCCGTCGAGCAGACGGTAACTCCTGTTGGCGACATAAAGATCGGGCTGCTCGGGCGCAGGCGTGTCCAGCGGCGCCCAATCGACTCCGTTGACCACCGCCGCGGCCGGACAGTTGTTGCGGACAAACACCTCATGTCCGCGCCCGGCAAGCGCCTCGGCGAGCGAGACGAAGGCCGATTCGGCGCCACCCAACGCCCGCTCGGTCAGGGTATGCCCGTCAAAGGCGATCCCGTCATCGGTCATCACCACCCGCGCCATCACGCGCCCTCGTCGCCGGTATCGCCGGACCCCTCGAGGCGCGCCTTGGCATAGGACAAAATCGGGTAGAGCCCGGCGAAAAGCGCAATCAGAAACCCGTACAGCCCTTCCCGATAGCCCTTGCGGCGGATGAAGCATTTGTAGAAGCGCGAGAAAATCCGCCGGATATTGGGCCAGAGCCGGCCCGGATCGCCACTGTCGCGCAGATCGGCCGCGCGCAGTGTGGTATAGCGATCGAGCCGGCGGATCATGTCCGAGATATCGCGATCAACATAATGGTTGAGCGCCGTCTCCAGCGCCTCGCCCTCGCGGCCACGAAAGCGGATTCGCGGGTGAACCCGCTCATCTCCCCAGCTCTTGTAGCCTTTCCGGAAGAGGCCCATGTAGGCCGACTTCCCGAAATACGCGCCCCAGCCGTACTGCACGAGGCGATCGCCGATGTAATTGGCGACCGGGATGCGATGATAGTGGTCGCGCGAGGTGGCGACCATCGCGCCAATTTCGCGGGCCAGGACGGAGTTGACCCGCTCATCCGCATCGACTTCGAGAATCCACGGACCTCGAGCCGCCTCAATTCCCGCGTGCCGGCGCGGCCCTTCCCGCTCCCAGCTTCCTTCCACGAGGCGATCGGTGAAGCTGGCCGCGATCTCTTTCGAGCCGTCCGTGCATCTGTCAAGCACGACCACGATCTCATCGGCGAAATCAAGGCGTTCGAGGCAGGCGGCGAGCTGATGGGCCTCGTTGTGCACGACAACAACGGCGGAAAGCTGGGCTGGGTTGGCGGGCGTGTCCAATCGGGGCCTCGGCAGGCTGGGCGGGATGAGGACGGCAAGCCCGATGTTATAGGGACCGTCCCGCCCCTTGCCAAGCAGCGCGGCCCGCCGGGACACCCCTTGCCAAACCGCAGCTCCGTGCTTAGGTGAGAAGTGCTTTGATGTTTCGTTTTTTCCAGGTCTCCGCCCGCATATGTCCGAGGTCAGCCAAATCGTTCCCCTCCCTGCCCGGGGCCTGCTGCGCCTGACCGGCCCGGACCGTGTCACCTTCCTCGATAATCTCGTTTCCAACGACATCACCACGCTGGCGGCCGACCGGGCGGTGTACGCCACATTGCTGACCCCGCAGGGCATGTTCCTTCATGATTTTCTGATCGTGGCCAACGGTGAGGCGCTCGTCCTCGATTGCGAGCGCGAGCGGGCCGAGGACCTGAAAACACGGCTCTTGCGCTACCGGCTTCGATCGAAGGTCGATATCTCGGACGAGAGCGCCGAGCGCGACGTGGCGGCACTCCTCAATGCGACCGACGGCGCCATCCCGAACGCGGGCGCGGACACCCTTGTGTACCGCGATCCACGTCATCCGGACCTGGGACACCGGGTGATTTTTCCCGCCGGCACGATCAATGACGTCGCCGCCCGGCTGGGCGCGTCGGTCACCGATTTCGACCTTTACGAAACGCGTCGCCTGAGCCATGGCGTGCCCGATGGCAGCCGCGACATGGCGGTCGGCAAGGCGCTCCTTCTGGAACATGGGATCGACCGCCTCAACGGCATCGACTGGGACAAGGGCTGCTACATGGGTCAGGAGTTGACGGCCCGAACGCGCTATCGCGCCAATATCCGCAAGCGGCTGATGACGATTCGTGCCGATGCCCCGCTCCCGCCGTCGGGAACGCCGGTCATGGCCGGAGATCAGACCGCGGGCGAGATGAAATCATCCACGAACGGGATCGGCCTCGCCCTGCTGCGGCTCGACTCCCTGCCGGACCCGTCTTCGGATGACGCCCCCCTGACAGCCGATGGTATGCGGCTCGAAGTTTTTGATCATGGATCGACCGGATGATCCCCGAATTTTCGCGCATCCGGCGCGGGCTTTAGGCTTTCGTCAGGAATTGAGCCACAGACTCGCGGGCGAAGCCGCACCAACCCCTGGGAAAGGCCGAGCCATGAGCGAGAGTTCCCAAGCCATCCCGCCGGATGGCAGGGCTGCCACGGAAGACCGGGACAGGCTGGCGGAGGCCGAGGAATCTGTCGCGGCGCTGGCGGCCCAATATCCGAACTGGGTCGGGCAGGAAATTGCCCGGGCGCGGGATGTGCTGGGCGATCGCGCCGGCAACCTGTCGCCCGACGAGACCGGACGGCTTTTCGGCGTCGTACACGATATCAAGGGCCAGGGCGGCAGCTTCGGCTATCCATTGATCAGTGAAATCGCGGGCATGCTGTGCGAATTGCTGCGCGCGGGCCCGGTGGCCGAGCCGCGGCGCGACATCTGTCTCGCCCATCTCGAGGCATTGTCACTCGTGGCCGAGCACCGCATCGCCGGGCCGGGCGGCGCGGCCGGGCAGGCACTCGTCACCCGGCTGCGCGATCTGTCATCATCCCCCTAGCGGGCGGCGGGCGGCCGGCTCAGGCGTCAACGGGCTCGGACGATTCCTCGAGGGCGGCGCGGGCCGCGGCCAGCCGGGCGATCGGCACCCGATAGGGCGAGCAGGAAACGTAATCCAGCCCCACCCGTTCGCAGAAATAGATCGAGGTGGGATCGCCGCCATGCTCGCCGCAAATGCCGAGCTTAAGCCCGTCGCGGGCCGCCCGGCCGCGTTCTGCCGCGATGCGGACGAGCTGGCCCACGCCATCGATATCCAGGGTGACGAAGGGGTCCGTACCGAAGATGCCTTTCTGCAGATAGGCCTCCATGAAGTTCTGCGCATCGTCGCGCGACAGCCCGAGCGTCGTCTGCGTCAGATCGTTCGTGCCGAAGCTGAAGAATTCGGCCGTCTCGGCAATGTGATCTGCCGCCAGCGCCGCGCGGGGCAACTCCACCATGGTGCCCACCAGGTAGTCGACCTTGACTCCGGTCTGGCTCCTCGCATCTTGTGCCGCCTTGTCGATGACCTCCTTCAGAATATCGAGTTCACGCCGGGTGGCGACAAGAGGCACCATGATCTCGGGCAGCACCTTGTCCTTGCCCTTCTTGATGACATCGCTTGCCGCCTCGAAAATGGCCCGCGCCTGCATTTCGTAAATCTCGGGATAGGTGATTCCGAGCCGGCAGCCGCGATGGCCCAGCATCGGGTTCGCTTCCTTCAACCGGATGGCCCGCTGGCGCACCTCGTCGACCGATTTCTCGGTTGCGCGGGCAAGATTTTCCATCTCCTCGTCCGTATGCGGCAGGAATTCGTGCAGCGGCGGGTCAAGGAGACGAATGGTCACCGGCAGGCCCGACATGATCTCGAACAGTTCGACAAAATCCTGGCGTTGCATGGGTTCGATCTTGTCGAGCGCCTTACGCCGTCCCTGCACGTTTTCGGCCATGATCATCTCGCGCATGGCGAGAATGCGGTCGTCCTGAAAGAACATGTGCTCGGTCCGGCAAAGGCCGATGCCTTCGGCGCCGAATTCGCGAGCCACTTCCGCGTCGCGCGGCGTTTCGGCATTGGTACGCACACGCAATCGGCGCACCGAATCGGCCCATTCCATGATCTGGGCAAAATTGCCCGAGAGGTCGGGCTTGACCATCGGCACCTCGCCCAGCAGCAACTCGCCCTTCTCGCCGTCGAGGGTTACCATGTCGCCGGCCTTGAGAACCGTATCGCCTATCGTCATGGTGGCGTCGGCATAGCTGATGCGGAATTCGCCTGCCCCCGCGATGCAGGGCCGGCCCATGCCGCGCGCCACCACGGCCGCGTGGCTGGTCATGCCGCCGCGGGTCGTGAAGATGCCCCTGGCCGCGTGCATGCCGTGGATATCCTCGGGGCTCGTTTCGATGCGCGCCAGGATCACGGCTTCGCCGCGCGCCGTCCGCGCTTCCGCATCGTCGGAGCTGAACACGATCCGGCCCGACGCCGCGCCGGGTGACGCCGGCAGGCCGCGGCCGAGCACTTGGCGCTCGGCCTTGGGGTCGAGCGTCGGATGCAGAAGCTGGTCGAGGGAGGCGGGATCGATTCTCTTGATCGCTTCCTCGCGGGAAATCAGCCCTTCCTCGACCATGTCGACCGCGATCTTGAGCGCCGCCGCCGCGGTACGTTTCCCGTTCCGGGTCTGCAGCATGTACAGCGTGCCCTTCTGAACGGTGAACTCGATATCCTGCATGTCGCGATAATGCTTTTCGAGCTGGGCGCGGACCTCCACCAGTTGCCCGAACACATCCGGCATGACCTCTTCCATTGCAGGCAGGTCGGAACCATTGGACTTGCGGCCGGCAACCGTCAGGTGTTGCGGCGTGCGGATGCCTGCAACAACGTCCTCCCCCTGCGCGTTGACGAGGAACTCGCCATAAAACTCCTTCTTCCCGGTGGAGGGGTCGCGTGTGAAAGCGACGCCCGTCGCACAGTCCCCGCCCATGTTGCCGAACACCATGGCCTGCACGTTGACCGCCGTTCCCCATTCAGCGGGGATGTTGTGCAGCCGTCGGTAGGTCCGGGCACGCTGGTTCATCCAGCTCTTGAAGACGGCGCCGATCGCGGCCCAGAGCTGGTCGCGCACATCCTGCGGGAAGGGCTCGCCGAGCTCCTGCTGGATCTTTTCCTTGTAGATGCCAATCAGATGCTTCCAGTCACCGGCCGAAAGCTCGGTGTCCAGATCAAAGCCCTTGTCCGCCTTGTGCAGTTGCAGCTCTTCCTCGAAGACATGATGCGGCACGCCGAGCACAACATCGCCAAACATGGTGATGAAACGCCGGTAGCTGTCATAGGCGAACCGCTCGTCCCCGCTGTGCCGGGCGAGGCCTTCCACGGTTTCGTCGTTGAGACCGAGATTGAGAACGGTGTCCATCATGCCAGGCATGGAGGCGCGGGCACCCGAGCGTACGGACACGAGGAGGGGGTTGGAAGCGTCACCGAATTTGGCGCCGGTGCGCCTCTCGACCAGTGCGAGAGACTCGTTCACCTGCTCCGCAAGATCGTCGGGATAGCTGCGATCGTGATCATAGAAATAGGTGCACACCTCGGTGGTGATGGTGAAGCCCGGCGGCACCGGCAGACCGAGATTGCTCATCTCCGCCAGATTGGCGCCCTTGCCGCCCAGCAGTTCGCGCAGCCCCGCCATCCCCTCGGCCGCGCCATCGCCAAAGCTGTAGACCCATTTCGTCATCCCTGACCTCTTTTTCCCTGACCCGTGTTGCTTTCAGAACCGGCCGATTCTCCTTCCACCCGGGAGAAGTCGGCCACTTCCTCGATAGCCCCGCCCACCTCGCTCAGCAGGCGCAGCCGGTTTTCCCGAAGGCCGGCATCGGTGGCGTTGATCGTCACCTCATCAAATAGCACATCAAGTACCGGCCTGAGACTCGCCAAATGCCCCATCGCGGCCTCGAAATCCTCCTTTTCGAGCGCCCGCCGGACCGGCTGACGGATTGCCGTCACCGCCTCGAAGGCCGCCCTTTCCGCCGGCTCCCGGAGCAGGTCGGCCGAGACGGGGCCTGGCGTGAAGCCACCCTTGGCCGTTTCCGCACGCACGATATTCATCGCCCGGCGATAGGCAATCAAGAGGTTGCCCCCGGCCTCGCTGTCGAGGAACGCCTCGAGGGCGGCGACGCGGGCAAGCAGCCGGACCAGATCATCTTCCGCCCCGACGCCATCCGTCGCCGTCTTTCGGGCCGCGAAAGCAGCGGCGATCAGGTCGTGGCGAACGCCCTGTTCGCGCAGCCCGGTCTTGAGACGGTCGGCAATGAACCCGAGCAGATCGCTGGCCACGTCGCGGCTGGCGCCGGCCGCCCCAAAGACGGGGTCAAGCGGCAGGCGCAGCCCGTTTTCGAGGATCAGCCGGATCACGCCGAGCGCCGCCCGGCGCAGTGCGTAAGGATCCTTTGAGCCCGTCGGCTTCTCGTCGATGGCGAAGAATCCCGCCAGCGTGTCGATCTTGTCGGCCAGCGCCAAAGCCACGGTGACGGGAGCCGCGGGGCAGGCATCACCGGGCCCCTGTGGCGCGTAATGATCGCGGATCGCATCCGCCACTTCTGCGTGTTCGCCGTCACCGAGGGCGTAATAGCGCCCCATGACGCCCTGGAGTTCCGGAAACTCGCCCACCATGCCGCTGGTCAGATCGCATTTGGCAAGCCGCGCGGCGGAGCGCACCCGATCCCCGTCGGCGCCCGGTACATGGCGGGCGATGGCGACGGCCAGCGCCTGCACGCGGTCCGCCTTGTCGTCGAGCGTGCCGAGGCGGGAGTGAAAGGTGATTTCCTTGAGCCGCGCGGCCCGGCTCGCGAGTGTCTGGCGCCGGTCCTGATCCCAGAAGAACTTGGCGTCGGACAGCCGCGCGCGGAGCACGCGCTCGTTCCCCGCGATTATGGCGGCGCCGTCATCGTCGGTTTCCATGTTGCTGACCAGGAGAAACCGGTCGGCCAGCCGGCTCGTCCCGGTATGCAGGGCGAAATAGCGCTGGTGCTTGCTCATGGCGGTGACCAGCACCTCGGGCGGCAGATCCATGAACGCGGAATCGATCCGGCCCATCCGCACGACGGGCCATTCGACCAGGCCCGCCACCTCGTCGAGAAGTCCGCCCTCCGCGCCAAGCCGAAGGCCGTGATGTCGGGCCAGCGCCTCGGCCGATTGCCGGATGAAGTCACGCCGCTCCTTGCCGTCGAGCATGACGAAGGCGTTGTGCAGCTTTTCGCCGTAATCCCGGAAGTTCCTGACCCGGACGGGCCCGGGCGCAAGAAACCGGTGACCCGATGTCCGGCCGGTAAATTCGATCGCCGCGCCGCCCAGATCCACCGCCCCCTTGAGCACCTTGCCATCGAACAGGGCGAGGACGGAGAGAAGCGGCCGGACCCAGGCGAAATCGGTCTCGCCCCAGCGCATGGATTTTGGCCAGCCGAGCCCGCCGATGGCCGCGCCGACAAGGCCGGGCAGGACCTTTTCCGCCCGTTCGCCAGCGACATGACGGGAGCTGAAATAGAACATCCCCTTGTCGGTTTCGCGAAGCTCGGCCTCATCGATCGAGTCGAGCCCGGCGGACTTGAGAAACCCCTCGATCGCCCGGGCCGGCGAATCGGGCCGCGGCCCCTTGCGCTCGATCACCTGATCGGCCTGACGGAGCGGCAGGTCCGGCACCACAAGGGCGAGACGGCGGGGCGTGACCAGTGCTTCAGCCCTGGCCGGATCAGCGGGCGCGAGACCGGCCGCCGCCAATTCGTCCAGCACGAGCGTGCGGAATGTCCCGGCCGCGCGATCCTGCATGCGCGCCGGGATCTCCTCGGACAGGAGCTCGATCAGGAGCTCAGCCATTGCCCGTCCCGGTTTCCGATTCGAGCCACAACCGGCAACAGGCGCGCGCCAGCTCGCGCACGCGCAGAATATAGCTTTGACGCTCCGCCACGCTGATCACGCCACGCGCATCCAGAAGATTGAAGGTGTGGCTGGCCTTGATGCACTGATCATAGGCCGGCAGGGCCAGGCCGGCCTTTACCAGCTTGGCGCATTCCCCCTCGGCGTCGGCGAAGTGGCGGATCAGTGCTTCCGTGTCGGCCTGTTCGAAATTGTAGTGAGAGAATTCACGCTCGCCCCGCTTGAAGACGTCGCCATAGGTGATGCCCTGCCCGTTCCAGTCCAGATCGTAGACATTCTCGACCCCCTGGATATACATGGCGAGGCGTTCGAGCCCGTAAGTGTATTCCACCGTCACGGGCTTGCACTCGAACCCGCCCACCTGCTGGAAATACGTGTACTGCGTGACTTCCATCCCGTCGCACCAGACCTCCCAGCCGAGCCCCCATGCCCCCAGCGTGGGGCTTTCCCAGTCATCCTCGACGAAGCGGATGTCATGGGCCAGCGGGTCGATCCCGAGATGGCGCAAACTGTCGAGGTAGAGGGCCTGGGCATCGTCCGGAGACGGCTTCAGCACCACCTGGAACTGGTAGTAATGCTGGAGCCGGTTGGGATTGTCGCCATACCGCCCGTCTGTCGGCCGGCGGCAGGGCTGGACATAGGCGGCGCGCCAGGGCTTGGGGCCGAGGGCCCGCAGGGTGGTCGCCGGATGAAACGTGCCCGCCCCCATCTCCATGTCGTAAGGCTGGAGCAGCACGCAGCCCTGATCGGCCCAGAAGCTTGCCAGACGCAGGATGAGCGACTGGAAATCATCCGCCTTTCCCCCGGCTTTCGGGGCGGTTTCTCTCGATTTCTGGGCCACGCGCCTGGGTCCGCGGAAAGGGGCAAAGCGTCTGAAGAACGGCCGCCGGCGGCGCCGGCGAAAGTTGGGCGGAACCTACCGGGATGGGGGGGACCGGTCAATAACGACCGGCCGCGCCTAGAGGCCGAAACGGCCCCAGAGGGCGCGTTCCTCGACGGCTGCCAGAAGCTGGTCGGCCCAGAGCCCCGGCTCCCCCACCCCGCCGCCGGCGGCCCGTGCACCTGTGAAGGTTGGACGCCGAAACAGGGCCCGGCTGCCGCCTACCGGCTTGATCCGCACCTTGTCGCCGAACCGGCTCTTGAGGACCGAGGTCATGTCGCCGATCCCGTCGATCAGGCCAAGGTCGAGGGCCTGTCCGCCGGACCAGAAGGCGCCCGAGAAAACCACATCGTCCGCGCCCTTGAGCCGCCGGCCGCGGCGCTCGCGCACGTGACGGATAAAGTCCTCATGCACGCGTTTCTGGATTTCCCTGAGATGGGCCACGTCACGCGCATCCTCCGGGCGAAAGGGGTCGAGCATACCCTTGTTCTCGCCCGCGACGTGAAGCCGGCGCTCCACACCCATCCTGGCAAGAAGCTCTGGGAATCCGAAGCCGGAGAAGACGACCCCGATGGAGCCGATGATCGAATTGCGGTCGGCGAAGATTTCGTCTCCGGCCGTGGCCAGCCAGTAGCCGCCCGATGCCGCGACATCTTCGGCGAAGGCCAGCACCGGCACATCCTTTTCCCGCGCCAACTGGCGGATACGAGCGGCGATCAGCGAGGATTGCACCGGCGAGCCGCCCGGTGAATTGACTTGCAACGCCACCGCCGTCAGGCGGGAGGGACGAAAGGCCTTCTCGATGGTGCTCGACAGCGATTGCATGGAGAGGGCCTGGCGCAGGCGGCTGCCCTGCCCGATCGCCCCCGAGAGGCGCAGCACGGTGACGAGCGGCCGGCCCCGACCCCACAATCGGCCCAGCGCGTTTTCGGCGGTTGTAACCATCGGGAAAGACTATGTCAGGGTGAGGCACCCTGCCAAGCGCCACCATTCAGGGATCGCCAGGGGTCGCCAGGGATCACCAGGGACCGGCAAGGACCCGCAGCGACCGGCCCGTCCCGCGTGCGGCTGTCAGGCAAGATCGAGCCCTTCGCCCTGGCGCAGCACGCGCTCGGCCGCCGCCGAATAGCTTCCATCCGACTCGTGCAGGACGAGTCCCGGCAGGAACACGGTCGGCCCCGTCTCGCTTTTGCGCCCCTGCACCAGAACACGCTTCGCCGTGCGGCCGGATTTCGGCTGGAGCGGAAAAACACGGAGCCTTCCGGTAATCCACGTCATGCCGTCGAGAAGCTCTGCCAGGCGGTCGGCCCGATGGATAAGGGTCACACTCCCCCCGGGACGGACGAAACGTTCCGCCGCGCGAAGCCAGGGTGAGAGTCCGTCCGCCCCGGCCACCGTGGCGCGCGCGCGGCGCCAGTGCGGCGATGGCCTTGCGCGCTGGCCGTCGAGATAGGGCGGGTTGGCCATGACGTGATCGAAACTCGCGGGCACGAGATCGAGTGCCGGATCACGGATGTCGCCCTCGATCACCTCGAACCGCCCGGCCACGTCATTACCGGCCGCATTTTCCCGCGCCAGCAGGGCCGCCTCGGAATCAATTTCGACACCCGCTACGTGCGATTCGGGTGAGCGGGCAAGCAGGCAAAGCCCCGCCCCGCCCACGCCGCAGCCCAGGTCCAGCACCCTGTCGCCCGGTCGTGCGGGCACCACCGCGGCCAGAAAGACCGTATCCACGGCCACGCGGAAGCCGCGCCTCGGCTGGCGCAGCCTGACCCGGTTATCAAGCAGCCCGTTGAGCGTCGTGTCCCGGGGCGCGGCGGACGCCCTGTCAGTCGTCGTCATGAGATCCCGCTTCCATCATGTCGGGCCCGGCGGGATCGGCCGCCGCCAGAAGACGGCGCGCGCGGGCGGCATCATCATCGCCGACCGTCAGCCGGCGGGGTATGGCGAGGATGCTCCCTTGCAGAATACTCGCGTGTTCGTCCAGCACGACGGCCTCTATTCCAGCCGCTTGCAACAGCGCCTGGGCCCAGGACAGGCGAACGAGATCGGTGGTTTCGAGGACGGCGCGCATGGCACTCCCTTGCCGTTCCGACCGCCGCCGGCCCCAGGATGGCAAGCGGGCCCGGGGGCGATGACTTCAATCTGGTCTCTTTTAGGCGAATTTCCAACCTGTCGCATCTTCGGGGAGCGGGGCGGGCCGGCGCGGGGCCGGGCCCTGGCTTGCGACAGTGCGCCGCTTGACGCCTCGCCGGGCTCGCCTATTCTCGTTCCTTGACGCTGTTTTGCCGCGCCAGGCGGCGGGAGATTGATCAGTGGCCGTCATCGTAAATCTGGAAGGCGGGCGGGAACGCCCGGCAACCGAAGGCCTGCAGGCCCTGGCCGATCTTACGGCCAACGATCTCAAGGAGGTGAACCGCGTCATCGTGAACCGGATGCAAAGCCCGGTCGCGCTGATCCCGCAGCTTGCCGCCCACCTTGTCGCCGCCGGGGGCAAGCGGGTCCGGCCGATGCTCACTCTCGCGGCGGCACGCATGTGCGGCTATGAGGGTGAGCGCCATATCGGCCTGGCCGCGGCGGTGGAGTTTATTCATACGGCGACGCTGCTGCATGACGATGTCGTTGACAAGAGCGCCCTTCGCCGCGGACTCGCGACCGCCAATGCCGTGTTCGGCAACAAGGCCAGCGTGCTGGTGGGGGACTTTTTGTTCAGCCGCTCGTTCCAGTTGATGGTGAGTGATGGCTCGACCGAGGTGCTGCGTATCCTGTCCGACGCGAGTGCGATCATTGCCGAGGGCGAGGTGCACCAGATCGTCACCTCGAACGACACCGAGACGGGCGAGGAGGCCTATCTCGAGGTCATCAAGTCCAAGACAGCCCGGCTCTTCGCCGCTGCCTGCCGGATCGGCGCCGTGGTCGCCGAGCGACCGGACGTGGAAGCGGACGCGCTGGAGAGCTTCGGGCTGAACCTGGGAATAGCCTTTCAGCTCGTGGACGACGTTCTCGACTTTTCCGCCAAGCAGGCCACGCTGGGCAAGACCATCGGCGACGATTTCGCCGAGGGCAAGGTCACGCTCCCGATCATCCTGGCCTACCGGCGCGGCAATGAGGAGGAGCGGGATTTCTGGCGTCGCACGATCGAGAGGCTGGACCAGAAGGACGGCGATCTCGACTATGCGATCTATCTCATGGAACGGCACAACTCGCTGGCCGATACCGTCGCCCGGGCGCGCCATTATGGCGCGGTGGCGCGCGATGCGCTGGCGATCTTCCCCGACGCCGAGGCCCGCGAGGCCCTGCTCAGGGTCGTGGATTTCTGCATCGAACGCGCCCATTAGGGCGTCGCCCAAGTTGATCCGGGCGCGGCGGCACGCTATAAGCGCCCCCTCGTCAGGCCCTGCCTGACGGGACCCGTGCCGGAGTGTAGCTCAGCCTGGTAGAGCACTGTCTTCGGGAGGCAGGGGCCGGAGGTTCAAATCCTCTCACTCCGACCATATCGCGCGAACCGCTGGTTCGCCCTCGTTCTGGGGGCGTTCCAGCGCGCGCCGCGACGGCACCGCCAGAAGCCCCTGCCCGACCCTGGCAGGGTTTTCTCATGCGCCCGGCCATGATGCCTCTCCCCGATGCGCTCGCCGGCTACCCCTTCCGGCGGTCTGACCGGCGCGCGCGGCGCGAGAGCGGAACGGAATAAGACGCGCGCCACAATCCTTCGCCCGCCGCCTTCAAAGTTCCACAATTTGCACCGCAATTCCGCCTACAAGCGCGCCCAGCATTCGATCGTCCGGTTCGGGACGTCTCACCACCCGGGCCGGTCGTTTCATCCAACCGCGACTTAACGCATATGCGAAAAGGAAGAGCACATGGAAATCAGGAAAGGATTTTACGCGGCCGCCTTCGCAGCGGCGCTGACCCTACCCGCATTCCTGGGCGCCCAGGCAGGAGACGACTCAGCCAAATGCGACCAGATACAGGACCCTGACAAACGGGCCGAGTGCCTCGAGAAATCCGAAGGCAAGTAATCACGCCCGGGAAACGGTCGGCAGGGTCCGGCCAGTTTGCCCATCTCGCCCCGCGGCACCCGGCCGCGGGGTTTTTTTGCGCCCGCGGCACGATCACGGATGGCGCCCGCCTCACGATCCTGCCCGGGCCCGGCTCCAGGGGGTTGCGGATTTCTCGACCGGAACACCATCCACCCGAATCTCGTCGACAAACTCGTTATAGAAGCAAAGCAGCCCCCTGATGGCCGGGCATTCGGGAATGGGATCGGGATAGGTCCAGACCAGATCGCGCAGCGTTTCTCCCCTCACCGTCACGTCGTGATAGGCGGCGACACCCTTGTAAGGGCAACGGCTCGTCGTCTCGCTGGGAGACAGGATTCCGGGTTTCAGATCCTCGGGCGGGAGGTAGAAACGCGGCGGCAGTCCCGTTTCGAAAAGGAACCGGGCGCGGCGGCTTTCGCCAACCACCTCGCCCCGGACGACGACCTCGACATGCCGGTGACTTTGGACCACGTCGACGCGGTGATAGGGCGAGCGGGGATGTACGAAGATTTCCTCGTCCTCCTCGTACCAGTGATCGATCCTGTTCCAGTAAAAGGCGATGGCCTCCCCGAGGGCAGCGCTTTCCGGTATGGGCGTCGGATAGCTCCAGGCCGCGTTCTCGGCCGAACGGCCCCCGGCCTTGACCGTCCAGTACGCGGCCTCGCCCTTGTAGGGGCAGGTCGTGCGGTGATCCGTCGGCACGAGGAGGTCCATGCGGATATCGGCCCGGGGAAAATAATAGACCGGGAGGCAGCCCGTTTCGAGGACGAGGAGCGGACGGGAAGAATCGGCGATGGTCTCGCCGCCGAACATTGCCCGGACCCGTCGCGGACTATTCTCGATTTCGACGATATGAGGCCCGTCCTTTTCGCGAACATGGCCCGCATGGGTGCGATCGAATATGGCGGATTTGGGCATGCGGTCCTCTCTGCCTTGCTGTCGCGCGGGGCGGACAGATTAACATAGCAGGCGACTCGGTATTTAACCCCAGTTTTTCTGTGGAATTGGGCCGGGCGCGGTGGTAAGAAGGCCGCCATGAAAACCGTTCGGCCCACGACCTGCCGCGAGGCAGCGATCACCACGTATCTGGAGCTCCGCGCCTGTGGCGAGACGGACCCGATCGCATTCGACGCGGCGGTGCAGGTCTATCGCTGCCGCCATCCGGAGATGGCCGCGGAACCGGCCCGGATCCGGGTGGCAGACTGGATCGACGACGCGCTGTCCGGCACGCCGGCCGCCTGAACCTCTCCCCCTGGCTATTTGGCCAGCTGATCGAGCACTGCCAGCATGTCCGCGACCGTGGTGAATTTGCGCCGGGGCGCGCCCGCCCGCGCCGCCGCCAGTTCGGCCGCGTTGATCTTCTGCCAGTCCCCGTAATCGACGACGCGACAGCCGCGTGTCGCCAGCAAGGACTCCAGCCCCTCACGACCGGGTGTCGAACCGCTGCCCGTACCGCAATCCTCGACGACATGCCCCGCCACGTTCACACCGTCGGGATGGTTCGTCGAGATGACGCCCGTGGGCCCCCGCTTGGCCCAGCCGGCCGCGTACAGGCCGCTGGCGATGCGGCCATCCTCGTTGATGAAGCGCCCCTCCCTGTCATCGAAGGGCACGCCGTCGATGGGGCGCGAGCGGTAGCCGATACAGGTCACGACCAGGTCTGCGGGGAGGGTGAAGCTCTCGTCCGTCGCGACAGCCCGGCCCCGCTCCAGCCGGTTACGCACGAGCCTGAGGCCGCTCGCCTTCTCGTCGCCCAGGATCTCCACGGGCGACGCCAGAAACAGAAGGTGGATGGAGATTGGCTTGTCGCCCGGCCGGTTATCCACGTAGCCGCGCAGCACTTCGAGGTTCTTTTCCTTGACGATCTGCGTCTTGCGATCGCCCTGATCGGACACGGAATCGGGCAGCAGGCCGGCATCGATCAGGGGCACGGCGCGCTCGAGATTGCCCAGTTCCTTCAGCTCGCGCGTGGTGAACGAGGCCTCGACCGGACCGCGCCGTCCGATAATGTAGATGTCCTTGAGTCGGGCGGCCTGGATTTTGCCGGCCACCTCTTCTGGCAGGTCGCTCGTGGACATTTCTTCCTCGGTCTTGGCCAGCACGCGCGCCACATCGATCGCCACGTTGCCGTTGCCGACCACGGCGACGGCCTTGCCGCTCAGATCGACATCGAGCCCGGCGAAATCCGGGTGGCCATTGTACCAGCCGACGAAATCCGCCGAGCCAAGGACGTTCTTCTTGTCCTCGCCGGGGATGCCGAGGTTGCGGTCGAGCGCGGCACCGCTGGCAAAGACGACGGCGTCGTAAAGCTCGCGGAGTTCTCCGACGGCGACATCCCGACCCACATCCACGTTGCCGAAGAATCGTACGCGCGGGTCGGCCGCCGTCCGCTCAAAGCGCTTGACGATTTTCTTGCTGCCCTGATGGTCCGGCGCCACACCAAACCTTATCAGACCAAACGGCGACGGCAGCCGGTCGATAACATCGACCCGCGCGTCCGGTGCCTTTTCGAGAAGGGCCTCGGCCGTGTAGAAGCCGCTCGGCCCCGAGCCGACGATAACCACGTTAAGTGGCATGAAGCGTGTTTACCCCTCTGACGCCGGGTGGCTGTTTTCCGTGCCGCCCCCCGACGAGATCCCTCGCGTTTTTTCCGGCCGATCCACCTGCGTGCGCGCGGCCGGGTCTGCGTTTTCCCAAAGATAGCGATCCGGGCCCGCCAGGGCCAGCGCTGCGGCTACCCGCGGGCGCGCGTTTGAGGCATTTCGTCGCAGACCCCCGGTTTCTGGCTCAATTATCTGATTCGGGGTCGTTTTTAGCCCCCCACCGGGGGGCTGCCCCCGGGGTTGCCGCCGGGCAGCCCCGATGCATAATGGCCGCCATCACGCCACGCCCGGCAGCGCATAGCCTGGCCCGGTACTTGGAGAGACAGTATGACATCAACCGTGTTCCGCGCGCCCATCGCCATTGTTTCACTGGTCCTGGCCCTGGCCGCCTCTGGCGCGGCCTTCGCGGCCGACGGCGGAGACCCCGCCGAGGGGAAGAAAGTGTTCAACAAATGCAAGGCCTGTCACTCATTGGAAGAGGGCAAGAACAAGGTCGGCCCCAGCCTCCACGGCATTTTCGGCCGCGAAGCGGGCTCGGTTGAAGGGTTTTCGCGCTATTCGGATGCCAACAAGGATTCCCACATCGTCTGGACGGAAGAGGTGATGTTCGAATATCTCGAAAACCCGCGGGAATATTTGCCGGGCACTACGATGGGGTTCATCGGCCTGAAGAAGGAAGAGGACCGGCGCAACGTTATCGCCTATCTCAAGGAAAACACCCAGTAAGCCAGGCGAGCAGACGCGTTTCCGGAAGCGCCGGTCCCGAAGAGGCCGGCGCTTTTCATTTTGCCTCGGCCTGGCGACGGCGGCGCTGGACGAACCAGATTCCCCCCGCGAGCAGAAGCGCCGGCAGGTAGAACACCTCCTTGGGCACGCGGTCGGTCGGTCGGATCACGCCCTCAACGGTCCAGCCCGCGGCCAGCCCCGCCTTGTGCGCGGCCGATCCGAAAACGACGCGCTCCACCCGCAGCACGCCCTCGTCGCGCCGGAGCGTGAGCCCGGCCGCCGCCAGCCGAGCGGCCCCATCGCCGTCATCAGGGGCCGCGCGCGGGCCGAGTCGAACCGCGACGAGCCGCTCGACCGATTTGCCCGAAAGCGTGTCGCCTGCGACCCGAAGGTCGAGATGCCCACCCTCCGGCACAGCGCGGACAGCGGCAGTGATCTCTTTCGGCGGGGCGAGATAGGCGGGCGGCGCGATCCGGTCCATCCAGAAATCGGGCCGGAACAGGGTGAATGCGGCGAGCAGCAGAAGCAGAGTTTCGACCAGCCGGTTGCGGGTCTGGAAATGGCCCATCGTGGCGGCGGCAAAAATCAGCATGCCCGAGAGCGCGGCCAGCGCGACCACGAACCCGTGTGCCCAGCCGGTAATGCCGATCAGGAGGAGTTCGGGATTGAAGATGAAGACGAAGGGCAGCACCGCCGTGCGCAGACTGTAGAAGAAGGCCGTGAAGCCGGTCCTGAGCGGATCGGCGCCCGCCAGCGCGGCGGCGGCATAGGAGGCGAGGCCCACGGGCGGGGTGACGTCCGCCATCAGCCCGAAATAGAAGACGAAGAGATGGGCAGCGATGACCGGCACGACCAGCCCCGCATCGCCGCCGAGGGCCACGATCACCGGCGCCATGAGGGTTGCGACGACGATATAGTTGGCGGTCGTCGGCAAGCCCATCCCGAGGACCAGGCTGATCAGGGCGGTAAAGATCAGAAGCAGGACGAGATCCCCGCCCGACAGGGCCTCGACCAGTTCCGTCATCACGAGACCGATCCCTGTCAGAGACACCGTCCCGACGATGATGCCGGCCGTCGCCGTGGCGAGGGCCACGCCGACCATTCCCTCGGCGCCGTTGCGTAGCCCTTGGAGGGCGGCGCGGGCGCCCGCAAGCAGTTCCGGCCAGCCACTCTTCTCGCCTCGAAACCGCAGCAGCAGGACATCCTGGGTGAGCAGAATGAAAACGAGGAAGGCGGCCGCGTAAAAAGCAGCAAGTCCGGGGGAGAGGCGTTCGACCACCAGCGCCCAGACGAGCAGCACGAGCGGCAACAGATAGGGCAGGCCCTGCATCAGCGTGGGCAGGACCGGGGGCACCACCTCCAAATCCTCGCTTTCCTCGCGCGCCGGACCCACCCGCGCGCCGGGCGCGGCCAGCCGGATAAAAAGCAGATAAACCACCCCCAGCAGGCCGGCCACGACCCAGCCCGCCCCATCACCGAAGGCCGATCGGGTCCATCCGAGCCCCGCCTCGACGCCGAGGGCGAGCAGCGCCATGGCGATGAAGGTGAAGAGAAATCCGGCCAGCGCCCGCACCGGGTGTGCCGGGATGGCGCGCGGCAGGCCTGTCATGCCGGCCTTCAGCGCCTCGAGGTGAACCAGATAGAAAAGCGCGGCATAGGAGATCACGGCGGGCAGGATGGCGTGCTTCAGCACCTCCACATAGCTGATGCCGACATAGTCCACCATGAGGAAGGCGGCCGCGCCCATCACGGGCGGCATGATCTGGCCGTTGACCGAGGCGGCCACTTCCACGGCGGCCGCCTTGTGAGCCGGGAATCCGACACGCTTCATCAGCGGCACCGTGAAGGTCCCTGTGGTCACGACATTGGCGATGCTCGATCCCGAGGCCAGCCCCGTCAGCCCCGAGGCCAGGACGGCGGCCTTGGCCGGACCACCCCGGCGGTGGCCGAGCAGGGCGAAGGCGAGGCGGATGAAATAGCCGCCCGCCCCCGCCCGTTCGAGAAAGGCCCCGAACAGCACGAACAGGAAAACAAAGGCGGTGGACACGCCAAGCGCAACGCCGAATACGCCTTCGCTCGACAGCCACTGATGACTGATCGTCTTGCTGAACGAGGCGCCCTTGTGGGCAATCACATCGGGCATCACGGGACCGGCGAGACCATAGACGAGGAACGCTGTCGCGATCAGGACAAGCGGCCAGCCGAGCGCCCGGCGCGTCGCCTCCAGGAGCAGGACGAGGCCAAGCGCGCCAATCAGAAGGTCCACCGTGTTCGGCAGCCCCGCACGGACGGCCAGGGCATCGTCAAAGGCGACGAGGTAAAGCGTCGTCGCGACCCCGGCCCCGGCGAAAAGCCAGCTCAGGCGACCGCCGGTCGCGGTCTCGGTCTTTTCCCGCCCGCCGCCCGCCAGAAAGACGAGCGCCAGGGCGAACGCCAGATGGATGGCGCGCGCGGTGCCGTCATTGATGACCAGTACGCCGAGGGCGAAGGGCAGCGGTGACACGTACCAGAGCTGGAAGAGCGACCAGCCGACGGCCAGCGCCGCTGCGGTGCGGGTTCGCAATCCCTCGGCCCAGGACATCCCGGCCATAATCAGCGCCAGCCCTTCTCGACGTAATAGCGACGCGCCGCCTCATGGAGTGGCGCGGACAAGCCCTTGGAGACCATGTCGACCGGGGCAAGATGGCGAAAGGATGGATGGAGGCGACGGAAATCATCGAGATGGCCGAAGACGGCCTCGACGACGGCCCGCACCTGCCGATCAGGGACACTCGCGCGCGCCACGAGGGTCGCCCGCACGCCGAAGGTTCGCACGTCTTCCGGTGTGCCCCGATATGTGCCGCCTGGAATGACGGCCCAGTCGTAATAGGGCCATTTTTTGACCAGCGCCTCGATCTCGGGCCCGGTGACCGGCACGAGGACCGCGTCGCAGGCAGTGGTGGCCTCGAGGATTGAGCCGCTCGGATGGCCGACGGTGAAGATCACCGCGTCGATCTTGCCGTCGCACAGCGCCTGGGCCTGCTCGGCCGATTTGAGTTCGGCCGCGAGCAGAAAATCTTCCCTCGTCCAGCCGAGCGCCGCCATGACCACTTCCATGGTGCCCCGCTGTCCCGACCCCGGATTGCCGATATTGACCCGCTTTCCCTTCAGATCGTGGAAAGTCCTGATCCCGGACTCGCGCCGCGCCACGACCGTGAAGGGTTCCGCGTGGAGCGAGAAAAGTGCGCGCAGTTCGGTATCCGGTCCCGCATCCGCGAAAGGCGGCACGTCCCCGCGGAAAGCATGATACTGCCAGTCGGACTGCGCCACGCCCATGTCGAGATCGCCCCGGCGCAGTACATTCAGGTTGTAGACCGAGCCTCCGGTGCTTTCGACCGAACAGCGGATACCGTGATCGGCACGGTCGCGGTTGACGAGCCGGCAGATCGAACCGCCCACGACATAATAGACCCCGGTCACCCCGCCGGTGCCGATGGACAGAAATCGCGTGTCGGTGCTGTCGTCACAGGCGCCGAGCGATAACGTGATCGCGGCGAGGACGACAAGCGGAAAACGTCGAATGGCGGCCTCCCCGCGGCGCGCTGGCCGGCTTCCGGCGCGGGCTTTCCCGCCGGTGATTGCGAATTGCCCGATGATGGGCGGAAGGATAGCATGCGGTCAACCGAGCCGGGCGACGGGGGCGTCCTCCCGGCGCGACCGGCCCCGGAGAAGACGACCAGGGATAACGACAGGCCTTTCAGGATACGCATGGATCTCAAGCGGCACATTCGCGAAGTTCCGGATTTCCCGAAACCGGGCATTCTCTTCTATGATATCAACACGCTCCTCGGCCATGCCGAGGCCTGGCGAACGACCGTCGACCGGCTGGCGGAAATCTGCGAGCGACACGATCCCGATCTCCTCGCCGGCATCGAATCCCGTGGTTTTCTGGTCGCCGCCGCCGTCGCCAACCGGCTCGGCCGCGGCTTTGTCCTCGTGCGCAAGAAAGGCAAGCTGCCCGGAGCCACGATCGCCCATACCTACGAACTGGAATACGGCAGCGACACGCTGGAGGTGCAGGCGGACGCAATCCAGCCGGGACAATCGGTCGTCATCCTGGATGATCTGCTGGCGACGGGCGGCACGCTGGACGCGGCCGTGACTTTGTTGCAGCGAGTCGGGGCAAAGGTGCTTTCGGCCGCCTGCATTATCGAACTCACCTTCCTCGAAGGGCGCCAACGGCTCGACATTCCGGTGCACTCGCTGCTGGCCTATGATTCCTGAAAGCCTGGCCTGAGCCGTTTCCGGCCCCGCGCCCTGGCCGGCCCGAAATAGGTCCCTTACCCGCGCGTTTGTGTTGTAATAACCTTTGGTTAACCATTGATTGTCACTGTCCGGGGGGCGGCAACGGGCGGGGAGACCCCCGGTCCGTGCCGAAGGGCGAACAGGCCGGCACGTTTGGGACCCGAGAGACTTCTCGCGGGTTCCGGAGGAATTTAGGGATGACAAAGACCAGAAACCTGCACTTCGCACTGGCCGGCGCGCTCGTGATAGCCGGCCTGACACTGACCACCAACGCCCGGGCGGCTGGCTTCGCCGTCGCCGAGAACAGCGCGAAGGGGCTGGGGCGCGCCTTTGCCGGCGCGGCCGCCGTGGCCGACGACGCTTCGACCGTCTTCTTCAACCCGGCCGGGATGACCTATCTTGACGGCATCAACGCCATGGGTGCCTTCCACCTCATCCTCCCGAATTCAGAGTTCACCAATAACGGCTCGACCGTCTCGCCCCTTTTGGGCGGGGCGCCACTGACGGGCGGCGCCAAAACGAGCGCGTCGAACCCGCTGACCGTGCCCAATCTCTTCGCCAGCTATCAAATGAACGATCGTTTGTGGGTCGGCATGGGACTGAACGCGCCCTTCGGGCTCGAAACCGAATACGGCGCCGGCTGGGTCGGGCGCTATCAGGCGCTCAGGTCCGAGCTCATCACGATCAACTTCAACCCGGCCGTCGCCTACCGGGTGACGGACTGGCTCTCCGTCGGCGCGGGCGCGAGCGTGCAATATGCCGAGGCGGAGCTGTCCAACGCGATCGACTTTGGTTCGGTCTGCCTCGGGTCGGGGGTGGCGCCGGCCACCTGCGCCGGCGCGGGGCTGACGCCTCAGGCGGCTGACGGCAGCGCGAATGTCGAGGGCAATGACACGAGCTTCGGCTACAATCTCGGGCTCATTGTCGAGCCCGTGGCGAACACCCGGCTCGGCCTTCATTACCGGTCGAAGATTTCCCATGAGCTTGAAGGCGTCGCCTCCTTCAACGTGCCGGCCGCGGCCGCCTTCCTGACGGCGGGCGGCAATTTCCAGGGCAGCACGGCGCGGGCCAAGGCAACGATGCCCGAGACCGCGGCAATCAGCGTGGTTCACCAGTATTCTGACAAGATCTCGGTGATGGCCGATGCGACGTGGACTCACTGGAGCCGCTTCGAAACGCTGACCGTCCAGATCGACAACGCCGCAAGCCAGGAAATCGTCCAGCCCGAGGACTGGGACAATACGTGGCGCTATTCGGCTGGCGTGGAATACGATTCCCTTGAGCAATGGGCCCTGCGCGCCGGTGTCGCGTGGGATGAGAGCCCGGTGAAGACGGGCTTTCGCACTCCGCGTATTCCGGATGCCGATCGCTGGTGGGGTAGCGTCGGCGGAAGCTGGCGGTGGAGCGACCTGCTCACCATCGATGCCGGCTTCACCCATATCGCGGTGTCGGACGCACCCGTCAACCAGACCGGCAGCACGGGCGATGTGCTGCGCGGCGCCTTCAAGAACACCACGATCCAGATCCTCAGCCTTCAGGGCAACGTGAAATTCTAGACGGACCCGACCGGCAATAAGAAACGGGCCGGTCTAAACCGGCCCGTTTTTTTTGCCCTTCGCCCGGACCAGCCCCCCTATTCCCGCAATCGGAGCTGGCTCAGCTTGGTGCCGATCTCGCGAAAGGCGGCTTGAAGGTCGGCGTTGTTGGGGGAGTTGAAGTAATGCTCGTCCGAGGTGGCGCAGTTGCGAAAGAGGTTCTGCGTCGTCGTGTTGCTGAGCTGAAAGGTGATCGTATAGAGAATGACACCCTGGGCCTTGATGTCGGTACAGAGAGCGGCCATGCGGTCGTTTACCTCGTCAAGCGCGGCACCCTGGGTGGTGACCCCCAGCCGTCCCCAGCCGACGCGGCCGTAGGCTGTGTAGTCGCTGCCGTCGGGGCCCGCGGGCGGTTTGTCAAACATCTGGTTGACACCATCGGTCAGGATCACCATCACCTTGTCCATCAGGGGTGTGCCGTAATCGAGCGGCAGGTTGGCGGGAGTCCCTCCCCCCCAAAGACCGCGCCAGCGCGGCGAGATCGCACGCCAGCCCCAGACCAGACCGAGATTGGTCAGCGTGCCGCCCCGACTCCAGGCCTGCATTTCGTCGATCGCCGCGATCACGCCGGACTTTTCCGCCGTGAGCGGCGTGACCGCGGGACCACAGCCGAGATTGGGACCGGTCCCGTCATTTCCCCAGAAATTCTCCTCCCTGACCGGCGGCCAGGCATTGTCGCTGTCGACCGGGAACAGATATGGCGTCCAGTAAAACCCGTCTCCGGGCGGGTCGTCGGTCTGGTCGAGGGGGGCTGTCCGGGCCTCCACGCAGCCTTTCCAGGTGGTCGGGCTGTAAGCGCCGGCATCGAAGCCCGTAAGCCAGTCCTGGTGAGCCGCGCCAATATTCACGGAAGCGGAATAGGGCACGAGGCTGACCCAGAAATCCGGCACCGTTTCACGCTCTCCGTAAAGAATATTCACGAGGTCCTTGGCCGCCGCCTTCATGGTGCCAATCTTGTCGTTGCTCGACATCGAACCGGTATTGTCCATGACGAGAGCCAGCTCCATTCCGCGCACCGAGCGTTGAACCACTGTCCGCGCCGACACCGTCATCTTGTCGTGGCCGAACAGTGACATGAAGGTCGCCGGCAGTTCCGCCGACGCCGTCAGCGTGATGATCTCGCCATTGGCGTCGACATTGATCGTCGGGCCGGTGATGGTGGCGCCGAGATAATCGGACGGCAGATTGGCTTCGAAATACATTTCCACGTCGTCCTCGAAATGGGGCGAGAAGACGACCCGGCCGCCCGCCAGGGCCGCGGCATCCAGCGCCTCGCCCAGGCGTGACTTCATCAGATAGCCGCGCGAGGCATCGGTGGCGATCCCGATGAACCCGGCCAGCGGAATGGCGGCGATCGCGACCATCGCCGCTGCCGCGCCGCGCCGGTCGCGCCAAAATCGCCGCCACGCCTGATTGAAAGCTTGCACCATCTCGTTTCTCCCCCGGCCGGTGCCGGTTGAAATCCCGATGACGCCGAGTATGGCAGCACCATCTTGATCTTTCGTTGATAAAGGAAATAAAAGACAAGTAATAAATAATAAAATTTTAGCCAAATTGATAATTTTCTCTAATATTTAGAATATCATTGGAATTTATTACTTATAAAAATGATGTCATTATTCAATTCTTTTTAACGGGCCGGGATCCATACTCGGTTTGTCGACAAGCCGGACCGGCCAGAAAAGGAGGCGGCGCGACCATGGCAAAGACCGTGACAGACTCCTGGCTGCCCCGGCCGACAGCACCACGCAGCCGGCTGCCAGCCCGCCCGGGGATCGGCAATCGGCGCCGGCGCCGGCGCCGATGGCTCGGCCTGGATGAGGCGGGTGCGGGCACTCTTGAATTCGCCCTGGCAGCCCCCATCCTGATCACGATCCTGTCGGGGATTCTCGAATTCGGGATGATCCTCTTCGTCACCATGCTGATGGAAGGAAGCCTGCGCGAGGCATCGCGTTTCGGTATCACCGGCACCTCGCCTCCGGGCGTGTCGCGCGCCGAGCAGATTGTCCAAATCATGAACGAGAATCTGATGGGGCTTGTCGATCTCGACACGGCCGACGTGACACAGACCGTCTATCCCAGTTTCGGTGACGTCAACGAGCCCGAGCCTTTCAGCGACTCCGCGCCGGCAAACGGCGTTTACGACGCGGGCGAGCCGTTCACGGATGTGAACGGCAATGGCGCCTGGGACGCCGACATGGGTGCCGCCGGTCTTGGCGGCCCCGGCGATGTGGTCATTTATTCGGTCGAATATGACTGGCCGCTCTTGACCCCGATTCTCAGTCCCATCATGGGGCAGAACGGCCTGTTCCGGCTCCGCGCCTCGACGGCCGTCCGCAACGAGCCATTTCTGACAGCGGGCGGAGGCTGATCATGGGCATCTTGCGGCATTCGAGGATGCTTGGGTTTCTGCACCTGCTGGGACGCTGCGAGCGTGGCACGCTGATGGTTGAATTCGCCATGATCGTGCCGGTTTTGACGCTCTTGCTGGTGGGCGGCATAGAGATCGGACGATTCGTGCTGGTCGAACAGAAAATGTCGCGCGCGGCGGTGACCCTGGCCGATCTCGTGGCCCAGAGTCCGGCGCTGGCCGCCGGGGATTTCGACAATCTGTTCCAGGCCGCCGGAGATGTGACGGATCCGTTCGAGTTCGAGACGCGCGGACGTGTGATCGTCTCCAGCGTCAGCGCCAGCGGCGGGGCGCCGGCCACAGTGGACTGGCAGCAGGCGGGCGGCGGCGCGCTCATCGCCAGCTCCCAGATCGGGCTGCCCGGAAATCCCGCTATCCTGCCGAGCGAGATGATCGTGCGCGACGGAGAGAATCTGATCGTGGCCGAGGTATTTTTCGATTACGACGCGTTTTTCGCGGACCCCTATATCACGGACCAGATTCTTTACCGCCGCGCCTTCTTCCGACCCCGGCTTTCCGATCTGAGCGTCCTCGCTCCCTGAAGCCGGCCCTGGCCGGGGATTGAACAAGGAACTGGCCGTTTTGGCGCGGCTGGCGTATGGCAGAGCCATGTCCGGTCCCGCCAACCTCCTCAGCCGGCTCTCCGGCGCGCCACCCGACGCCTTCCGCCGTGTCTGGGCTCTCGCCCTGCCGCTGGTCGTGGCCAATCTGTCGGTGCCGCTCCTGGGCGCAGTGGATACGGCCGTGATGGGCCATCTCCCGGACCCCAAATTTCTCGGCGCCGTCGCGGTCGGCTCGCTGATTTTCTCTTTTCTCTATTGGGGCTTCGGCTTCCTGCGCATGGGCACGACAGGGCTGGTGGCGCAGGCGCTTGGGGCCGATGACGGCCCTGAAATCCGCGCCGCGTTGGGCCGCGCGGTCCTGCTCGCCCTCGCCCTCGGCCTCGCGGCCTGGACGCTGATGACACCGGTCGAGGCCATCAGCTTCTACCTGCTGGACGCAAGCCAGGAGGTCGAAACCGAAGCGCGGCGGTATTTTTCGATCCGCATCTGGGGCGCGCCCGCGACGCTCGTCAATTATGTGGCCCTCGGCTGGTTCATCGGCATGGGCCGCACCCGCGATGCGCTTGCCCTGCAGATCTTTATGAACGGGCTGAATGTCGTGCTCGACATCTGGTTTGTCCTTGGTCTGGGCCTTGGCGTGGCGGGCGTGGCCGGCGGCACGGTCATCTCGGAGATCGCCGCCGCCGTTTTCGCAACCCTGCTTATCGTTGCCAGGCTTCGCAACACGCCGGGTGAGTGGGACCTCGCCCTGCTGACCAACGGGCGAAAATTCTGGCGCCTTGCCGCGGTCAACCGGGACATCTTTATCCGCACCCTGCTGCTCATCTTCGCCTTCGCCTGGTTCACCGCGATGGGCGCCCGGCTCGGGAACGAGGTCCTGGCGGCAAACGCGGTGCTGCTTAATTTCCTTGCGATCATGGCATTCGCCCTCGATGCCTTCGCCCATGCGGCCGAATCGTTCGTCGGCCAGGCGATGGGCAGGCGTGACCGGGACCGCCTGTCGGAGGGCGTGCGGGCGAGTTTCTGGCTGGCCGGACTTTCAGCGGTCGGGTTTTCGGTTCTGTATCTTGCCGCGGGAGGCCTGGTGATTGACCTTTTCACCTCGATCCCGGAGATACGCGACCAAGCGCGGGACTATCTCATTTGGGCCGCTCTCGCGCCGGTGCTGGGCGTCTGGTGCTATCAGTTCGATGGCATTTTCATCGGCGCGACCCGAACGAGGGATCTGCGCAACACCATGGTCGTGTCGACCGGTCTTTACCTCGCCGTTTCCTATGCCGCCCTGCTGAGTTTCGGCAACCACGGTTTGTGGGCGGCGCTGGATCTGTTTCTCGCCCTGCGCGGCCTGACCCTGGCGCTCCGGTACCCCGCCCTTCTCGCCAATCTGCAGCTCGAGCGCACGGCACGGGGATAGCAAAAGGAAGCGGCGGGACGCGCAAAGCGCGCCCCGCCGTCCAAACGCGTTGCGTCAGTCGCTACGCGACGTTTCTTTTATAGAGATAGATAATGATGGCCAAGGCGATCAATCCGACGAGGCCGTTATCTCCAAGCGACTGGATCAGCCCGACAAGATTGCCGACCACATCGGAGGGCAGGAACGCCGCCCCGCCGCCGAACAGGATTTGGAGCACGATGGCAAGCGCCACCAGCCCAAGCAAGATTTCCGTGATCTGTCCGATCCAGCCGGAAAGAGACTTTAGAAAGTCCATTAACACTCCCCCTTTTACTGAAGACGAAAGGCTTCATTTAAGGTCCCCGCTTTTGTTCCGCGGGCGACGGAATTTAGCAAATTTCACGCGGTGAAACAAAAATATTGTAGGTTCGATGAAATTCCGCCCCTATATGTTGATGGTTGACCATCATCGACCGCACCGGACACAAGAAATTTCCGCAGTGCAATAGCGCGGGCCCAAAGGATGGCACGTTGCCGAAACTGGGATTTTTCACCGCAACAGGATGGCTTTGTTGCAACGCAAAGATCTGACCCGGTGGCGGGGACGTCTGTCCGGTTGTGGTGAAACTGGCGGCGCCTGGCGGGATTAGTGGTAAAGAAATCCGTGCGCGCCGCGAAACTTGTTGAAAAAATCAGAGAATGAATGGACCCGATCCCATGGCCGACCCTGTGTCCGACGCATCGTCCAATCCCCGCATTGGCGGACTCGCTCTTTCCTACGTCATGCTGCTCGGCGCGGCGGCTGTCTTTGGGCTCATGCCGTCCCTCAACCGCCTCGCGGTCACCAACGGCGTGCCGCCCATCGATTTTGCCTTCTGGTATGCGGCGACGGGCGTAGGCTTCGCCACCGTCGCCTGCCTCCTGACCCGGCGACGGCCGGGCCATTCGGTGGCACATATCCGAACCTATCTTCTGATGGGTGGCTTCGGGCTGGCCCTGCCCATGGTCACGCTGAACTTCGTCGCCCCCCATATTCCGGCGAGCGTGGTGGCCCTGATCATCGCCCTGACGCCGGCCATGACATATTTCTACGCGCTTTTTCTTCGGCTCGATCGGCTGAACCCGTCAAGTCTGCTGGGCCTGGTCGCCGGCTTCGCGGGCGTGGCGGTGCTCGCAATCTTTGGCGGCAGCGAGAGCCAGGCGAACACCGTCGCCTGGCTGCTTATTGCCCTGGCCGCGCCCGCCATGTTCGGGCTGGCGAATGTCTACGCGGCCAAATTCGCGCCGCCCGCGTCGCCGCCCCTCACCCTGGCCCTGGGGCAGATGGCGGGGGGCGCCGTGTTACTGGCGCCGGTCGTTTTCTTCTCGGGCAGCGTGTACCGACCGGGCAGCAGCGGCTTTGGAACCGGCGAGGTGTCGATCCTTCTTGGCGGCCTCGTTATCGTCACCCTGATCACGCTGTTCTATGAAATCGTTCGTCGGGAAGGACCGGTCTTTTTCTCGCAATTCACCTACCTCAACGTCGTGACCGGAGTGCTTTGGGCGGTCCTGATCTTCGCCGAAAGTCTTACGGTCATCTTCGGTGCCGCGCTGGCGCTTATGGCGCTTGGCCTGGTTCTGGTCAATCGCGGTTCGGCCAAGGCTGACGCCTCCTGATAGCGCGGGCAAACAATGGAAGATTTCATCACGCGAAACGAGCCTGCCTTGCGTCTTGGAATATTCCTCGGCGTTTTCGCCGCCCTGGCCCTGATTGAACTTGCTCGCCCTCATCTTGGCCTGCGTGAAGGACGCCGGCGTTGGGCGACCAACCTGACGCTCGCCCTCGTGAACACGGCTGTGCTCAGGTTCGCTTTCCCCCTTCTGGCCGTGGGCAGCGCCGCCTGGGCCGCGAGTACGGGCTGGGGATTGCTCCACCAGATTACGATGCCGGTCTGGCTGGAAATTGCCCTGTCCTTCGTGCTGCTCGACCTTCTGGTCTGGGGACAGCATGTCGCCATGCACCATATCCCGCTGCTTTGGCGGCTGCACCGGGTGCATCATTCCGATCGCGATTTCGACGCGACCACGGGAGTCCGGTTTCACCCGATCGAGATCGCCTTTTCCATGGGGCTGAAAATGGGCTTCGTGATTGCCCTCGGTGCACCGGTCATATCCGTGATCATTTTTGAAATCGTCCTGAGCGCGACGTCGCTTTTTACCCACGCCAATCTGCACCTGCCGGCGGCGATCGACCGGGTGCTCCGCTGGCTCATCGTCACGCCCGACATGCACCGCATACATCATTCCATCCGGCGCGAGGAAACCGACAGCAATTACGGCTTCAATTTTTCGGTCTGGGACAGGCTGTTTCGCACGTATCGCCGGGCCGCCAAGGATGGTGACCCTGGGCTTACCATCGGATTGCCGCCCTACCAGCAGGGATCGACAGGTCGTCTCGGCTGGGCACTGGCTCTGCCCTTCGCGCGCGACTAGTATGATCGCCGCCCGGGGCACGCACAGCCACCACGGTCAGGGGAGCAGCCACATGCGGAATATCGCCATCGGTTTCAGCGCGGGTGCCCTGGGCGCCGTCGCCAACGTCGCCTTCGTCTGGCTGTCGATCCAGTACAGGCTGACGGACCTTCTTTCCCTGTCCCTGTCGAGCCCGCCGCCTTTGCCCGAGTTCCTTTATCGTCAGGTTGCCTGGGGAGGGCTCTGGGGCATCGCGCTGGTGCTGCCGGTTCTCGAGCGCTCGGTGATCTTGCGCGGCCTGCTCCTCGGTGCCCTCGCCTCCGCGGCGGCGCTGTTTTACTTCTTTCCACTGCATACGAATGCCATGGGCCATGGGCCAGGACTTCTGGGCCAGAACATCGGCACCTGGATGCCTCTCTTCGTCCTCATCGCCAATTCCGTCTGGGGCCTCGTGGCCGCCTGGTTCTACCGCCAGGCCCGCTGAGGTGTCGGTCGGCCTTTATCCGCCCGCCCGGCGCGCGATGCCCTCCCCGGTTCCGCCGGAGACCGCCGGCCGCCCCCTTGTGACGCTTTGTTAAGGAAGCGCCCCTAGGGTGGCCGGGGAAGGGCCCGGCCGTGACGGCCTGGAAAACAGGACAATGACAACTGCCAATGACGTAACGCCGCTCCGGATCGAGCGCTCGGCGTATCAGTTCTCGGCCGTCCGCGCGCTCATCGCGCAGAAGGAAACGGCCTTGCGCACTGGCTTGCGCTCCGCCCTTTCGGACTGGGGTTTCCGCAATCTCGTCAGCACCGGCCAGATGCAGGAAGCCATCGGCGTCCTGCAATCACCCGAGATCCCGGACGTGGTTCTGATCGATTCCGATTTGTCGGGCGGCGAGGTGACCGAGCTCATCCGCGAGGTTCGTTACAGCCGCCTTGGTGATAACCCGTTTATCGTTGCGATCGGTATCATCCGCAACCCGACGCCCGACCGTGTCCGGCAAATGGTGAATTCAGGGGTGGATTTTCTGGTGACCTGGCCGGTTTCTTCCCACGCCATCTGGGCCAGGGTGATGGCCTCGATCGAACAGCGCAAAAAATTTGTCGTCGTCAGCGACTATATCGGCCCGGACCGGCGCGAAACGCCGCGGCAGGACGAGAGCCGTTTCGGACTGGATGTCCCCAACACCTTCCGTGACAAGGTTCTGGGACACTGGGACCAGATCACGGTTTCCAGGCAAATTCAGAGCGCCAAGGTGGAAGTCCTATCACGGCGGGCGGCGCGGCTCTCATTTCGTATTCTTGTTCTCGCCGAGCTCATGCGTCGCTCCTTCAGCGCCGGCGCCCTTGACCCGGCCGCGGCTGCACTCGCGGAGCTGGCGGATCGCCTCGGCGAATTTCGCCGCGATATCCACTTCAGCCGGTTTCCCCATGTTCATTCGCTCGCCCAGTCTCTCGAAAGAACCTCCGTCTGGATCGCGCAATCCGGCGGTCAGCCGCATCCGCTGGACCTGTCGCTCGCTTCCGAGACGGCGATGGAGCTCGTTCTGTCCGTCGAACCGGGCCGGACGATTATCGACGTGCGCCAGGAAGCCGCAGAAAGCCTGAAACAGATTCGGGCCCATTGATCCCTGCCCGACCCCATGTCAGATTGATTCCGGAACCCGAGGCAAGCGATCAGGCGCCAACCACGAGGCCAGGGACAGGACCCCGCACCCATGACACTGTTTCGTCGCTTCTGCTTCGAGGCGACCCACGAGCTTGGCGATAATGTCCCGTCGGGCCATGCCTACGGCACCCTGCACGGACACTCCTTCGCCGTCGAGATCGAGGCCAGCGACGGTGAGCCAGCGCTGCTGGCCACCGCAGCCGAGGCACTGCACGGCCGGCTCGACCATCAGCTTCTCAACAATATCCCGGGACTCGCGCGGCCGACGCTGGAAAACATTGCGCGCTGGATCTGGACGCAGACATTGCCCGACCTTCCAGGCCTGCGGACCGTGACCGTCCGGCGCGAAAGCTGCGGCGAAGGCTGCCGCTACGCTGGCTCCCGCTAGAGCGCACGGGCGGCCCCGCCCACACGCGGGGATTTCGCGGTGGTTTTCCACTTCTTCCAGACATATTTTTTCTTTTAACTGGCGCATCGGGCGGGCAAGCTCGCGCCTGCGGCGCACCGCACAAAAAACAGGTCCGGTCAGCGAATATCAGCGGGCGACAGGGGGGTAGGATGAGCGACAAGCACACTGTCAGTGAACGTATCGAGGATCACGCGCTGGAGCGGGTGCCACCCGGCGACCGCCACAACTGGCTGCAGATTTCCTGGAACACGGCAGGCATTGTCACCACCCTGATCCAGATCTATATCGGCGCGACGATTACCTTCATGGCGGGTATGGAGCTGGGCCTCCTGACCGGGCTCTGCGTCGCCATCATCGGCGGCGCGCTGGGCTGGGGGCTCGGCCATATCGCCTACCGCTCGGGCCTCGCGGCGACCGTAATGTCCCGGCTTTACGGATTCGGCGTAAAGGGCTCGCTCATCACATCGGCAATCTTCGGTTTCATCATCATCGGCTTCATCGCCGTCGAAAATATCCTCCTTTACAAGGGTTTTATCTATTACTTCGGCCTTGAGGACACGCTTCAAAACCAGATTCTGATCTACGGTCTTCTCTCGCTCGCCTGGATCGCACTCACGGCATATGGCTTCGACATCGTCACGCGGGTTGCCTCGATCACGCTGGTAGGCTTCCTCGGCGTTCTCATTTACATGATGTTCACCATCGTGGGTGAGACCGGCCAGTCATGGCGGGAAGTCCTGAATTTCGGCGTGCAGTTCTCTGATGCCGAATTGGCGGAGGCCGGTGCGCTGAGCACCTACGGCAAGGTCGTCGTCGCAGTCAACATGATGATGGGGCCGGCCGGCGCGCTCGCCCTCGTCGACGCCGATCTCGGGCGCTATGCGCGGAGTTCAAAGGACATCGGCATTGCCGCCTATATCGGCAACTTCTTCATGGATGTCGCGATGGTCGGGCTGGGCGGGATCATCATGTATGCGGTAGTGCATTACAGCGCCGCTGCCCAGGGGATTTCCACCGAGGAAGCCCGCCTTCTCACAAGCCAGAGCCCGGAACACGTGGCCATCGCCTTTATCCTGTTCGGTGGCTGGATCGGAACAGTGCTGATGGTGCTGGCACAGTCCAAGGCACAGGTGCTCAACACTTATTCCAGCTCTCTCTCCCTCACCAATCTGTTTGATGCGGTGTTTTCCTGGCGGCCGGGGCGGCTGTTCTTTGTGATCCTGGCCAACCTCCTGGCGATCGGCTTCCTTTACGGCGAGATCCTGACCTTCTTCTATAATTTCCTGAAGATCCTCGGCATCCTGACCACCTGTTTCTCAGGGATCATCATGGCCGATTACTTCATCGTCCGCCCCCGGCTCGGCCACGAGGACACCGACCGCTTCGGGGCCGATTACGTCAACTGGGCCGGGGTGACGTCGATCGTGATCGGATTCGTCCTGGCCCATTACGTCCTGAACGACCTCATCCCGATCGAGTTTCTGACATCGCTTGCGGTCTCGTTCCTGGTTTATCCGATCCTGCGCATCTACGTCCTCAAACCGCATTACCATTCGGCCCGGATCGAATAGAAAAGCGGGGCTGAAACAGCCCCGCTGATCTCAACAGCCCCTTCGTCCGCCCGGCACGGGTCGCGCGACCCCCGGGCGGCGCGGGTCCTAATCGTCCATGCCTTTATGGTGATCCTTCATCTTGTCCTTCATCTTGTCCTTCATCTCGGATTTTTTCTCGTCCTTGTCCTTGTAAAGGCCCTCCTTCTCGCCTTCCCCCATGGATTTGGCGCGCTCATGGGCCTCGTCCATATGGTTCTTCATCTCACCCTTCGACTCGCCGTGCATTCCCTCACCCTGCATGTTTTCGCCATGCTCGCCGTGACTTTCGGCGAAAGCGGGAGCAGCCAGGCCAAGGGCCATGGCGGTGGCGAGAAAAGTCCCGGTCAGAAGAGCCGTCTTTGTCGTTGACCGTCTCATGTGTTTCATCCTCCTCAAGAAATTCGAGTATCTGCCAAGCGGTACGCCGCGTGACATCCGATCCGGCGCCCACGCGTATAATAGATTGACGCGTGCCGACCCGTCACCGGCAGGCTCGCCCGCGAACATGGCTTTTTTGGGAACGGCCCGAAATGGATGCGCCCGTCATCGTCTGGTTTCGACGCGATCTTCGGCTGGCTGACAATCCGGCCCTCTCGGCCGCGTTCCAGACCGGCAGGCCGATCGTGCCCCTTTACGTGCTGGAAGATACGCCAGATCTGCCGCCACCGGGCGCCGCCGGCAGCTGGTGGCTGCACCACAGCCTTCGCGCACTCGGGGAAAGCCTGGCCGGAGCGGGACTCCGCCTCATCCTGCGCCGGGGCGATCCGGAAGAGGTATTATCGGCGGTCGTCGCCCGGTCCGGTGCCGGAGCGGTTTACTGGAACCGGCGCTATGTGGCCGCCGCCGCCACCCTCGACACGCGTATCAAGGCAAAGCTCCGGCAAGGCGGCATCGCTGTCGAGACCTTCGACGGCGCCCTCCTTTTCGAACCCCGGACCATCCGGACCGGCGCCGGCGCGCCCTACAAGGTCTTCACGCCCTTCTGGAAAGCGTGTCGGGCAGCACCGGCGCCGCGCGATCCCTTGCCCGCGCCGCCCAGCACGCAGTCCACCGGTCACGCAGCGCCCGATGACGCCTGGAAGCTGGCGAGTGACGATCCGGACGACTGGCGGCTGGCGCCCCGCAATCCCGACTGGGCCTCGGGATTTGGCGAGTGCTGGCAACCGGGCGAAGCTGGCGCGGCCGCCCGGCTGTCCAACTTCCTCCGGTCGGATCTCGAGCGGTATGCGGTCGATCGTGATCGGCCTGATCGGGCCGCGACCTCACGCCTGTCGCCCCACCTTCATTTCGGCGAGATCAGCCCCCACATGGTATGGCACCAGACCCGCATGCGGATGGCGGACGGCGCGGGCACGCTGGCGACGAGTGGTGAGAAATTTCTCGCCGAGCTGGGCTGGCGCGAATTTTCACACCACCTGCTGTTTCATTTCCCGGCCATGGAGAGCGGAAACTTCCGTCCGGAATTCGACAACTTTCCCTGGATCGATAACCCCGACGCCCTTCGCGCCTGGCAACGGGGCCAGACAGGCTATCCCCTTGTCGACGCCGGTATGCGGGAATTATGGCGAACCGGCTGGATGCACAACCGGCTCCGCATGGTCGTCGCCTCGTTCCTGACCAAGAATCTCCGGATCCATTGGCGGGAGGGGGCCGCCTGGTTCCAGGACGCGCTGGTCGACGCCGACAGGGCAAACAACATTGCCGGCTGGCAATGGGTCGCCGGCAGCGGCGCCGATGCCGCTCCCTATTTCAGGATTTTCAATCCTGTCTCCCAGGGCGAAAAATTTGATCCTTCTGGCGCTTACGTCCGCCAATGGGTGCCCGAACTGGCCGCCCTGCCGGACGCCGTCATCCACAAGCCCTGGACAGCGAGCCGCGCGCTCCTCGCCGAGGCGGGAATCGTGCCGGGCCAAACCTATCCCTGCCCGCTCGTGGATCACAAAATCGCGCGGCGCGACGCCCTCGCCGCCTATGACACGATCAGGGGCCGCAAGTAGCGCCCGAAAGGACCCATGGGCGCATGTGCGCATGGGCGCATGTGCGCATGGGCGGCCTCGGCCGGGCATCGAAAAAAGACCGATTAAATTCCCGGCAAAATCTATATAAATACTTGATTTATAATACTTTTTATTCAGCCCCCCTTAAAGACTCCGTGCCATCCTCCCCACAGGTGTCGTTGGCGTCAGCGACGCGGGAACGGTCTTGGGAGCTAAAAAGATGCAGGTCCTCGCCTTCGCCTCGCAGAAAGGCGGCTCGGGAAAAACGACGCTGGCCGGCCATATCGCCGTCGCGGCCGACCATGCGGGTGGCGGGCCGGTGGCACTCATCGATACCGACCCGCAGGGCAGTTTGAGCGACTGGTGGAACGTGCGCCGCGCCGAAACGCCCGTCTTTGCCGCACCCCGGATCGATCAGCTGGCCGACGATATCGCACGGCTGCGCGATATCGGCGTGGCGCTTCTCGTGATCGACACACCGCCTGCCATCACCGACATGATCCGGCGCGTGGTGGCCCTGTCCGATCTCGTGGTCATTCCGACGCGCCCCAGCCCGCACGATCTTCGAGCCGCGGGAGCCACGGTGGACATCGTCGAATTTCTCGGCAAGCCCCTGGTCTTCGCGGTCAACGGCGCCACACCTCGGGCGCGCATTACCGGCGAAGCGGCCGTCGCCCTCTCGCAACACGGAACCGTCGCCCCGGTCACGGTGCACCAGCGCACCGATTTCGCGGCGAGCATGATCGATGGCCGCACGGTCGGCGAGATCGATCCCAAAAGCCGGTCGGCGCGCGAAATCGTCGAACTCTGGCAATACCTGAGCACGCGCCTTCAGAGGCACCGGCCAAGCGTCGCCGGGCGCTCCGCCGTCATTCCGTTGCCGGATCCGAATGCGAGCGAGCGCGACCGGCTGCGACCCCGCGCGGGAGCCACCCGGCCATGACAGATGCGGCCCGCCTTTCGATGGGGCCGGCCCGGCTCGGCGCCAGCCTGCTGGCGCGCAAGGGCCTCGCCCGCCCGGCCCAGCGCCGGCCGCTGACCCTGTCGCCGCTCCAGGCCGGGGGCGCCGAAATCCTGCCTGATGTGTCCGGCGGTGAGACAACCGCGGCGCGGCTCAAATTCACCCTCCGCCTCGATGGCGCGCGCCATCTGAAACTGCGCCTGGCGGCCGCCCACAGCGGGCGCAGCATGCAGGTCATCGCGCTCGAGGCGATCGATAAATACGTGCGCGATTTGAGCCGGGAAATCCGTCCGGGTGAATGCCCCTGCCTGCAGGGAAGCGACTGGGACGCGGGTGAGGGAGGCCGGGAATGACCGCCCGGGCCGAACCGGGCTATGCCACGCTGGCCGAGGTCCGGATCCGCCGGCAACCGGCCCGAATGCTGGCGTCGGCGCCGGCGCCGCCAACCCGGCCCGACGCGTCCGTGCCCCCCGCCCCACCCCCTGGCACGCCGGCGGCCACCACCCCGCCGACGCACCATGCGAAGTCCCCCGAGATCCTGGCGCGCCATTGGAGCGAAAAACGCCTTGGGAGGACGCTGCCGAGCTTGTCGGATTTCAATCTCGACGAGATTGCGTGCGACTGGCCGGGCACGGCCCTGATGGCGTGGCGCGGCGGCCACCTCCAGCTTCTCCGCCGCCTTGCCCCCGGCGACGGCACGGGGCCGAAACGGGTGGCCTACGCCTATTCTCCCGCCGTCCTCGACTGGTTCCTCCATACCTGCCGCGAGGCCGCCCTGGCCGGACACCCGGTCATCCGGGGCCGGCATTTTCCGGAGCCCGGCAGGCCCGCATCGCACACCGCCCCCTACACCGCCATGGCCCTCCCCGTCACCGAAGACCCGGCGCCGGAAGCGGGCGGCCCTCAGGGTGCCGTCGGATTTCTCCTCAGCCTGCTGAGCGGTCCGGCCGGGGCCCCGCCGCCTGTCCCCCATCCCGACAGCCCCGCCGACGAGAGCTAAAGGCTTGAAACAAAGCCTGAATATTATGCGATTGATAATCATTTGCACTTATTGACGCGGCAGGCTAGGCTTTCCCCCTGATCACTATCGGGGGTCCACCCATGGCGCCGCAAACCCTGCCCCGCAACCGGGATTTAACTCCAGCCTCTCTCGCCGGGCTGACACCGCCCGCGCGCCTCCTGCTCTGGGCGGCAAGGGCGTGGCTTCGTGGCCAGGTCACGGAACGGCCGGCCTGTCAGCAGATCCGGGGCCGCTTCCACCGGGCCGGCTGGAGCCAGGCCTTTGGGTATTTCGACGGCTTCATGCATTTTCTGAACTTTCGCCAGCCCCTGCCGCCGGATTTTGACCGGACTTTCGGGCCCGATTTGACGGCGCTGGAGGAGGATTTCATCGCCAGCCTCGCCGCCCTCCAGCGCGACGAGGCGGACAGGCTGGTCATGTTTGCCCGTGCCCGGGTCGCCTGCGCCCCGGCCCGGATCGCCGCCCGGCATGTCGCGATGGAAATGGTTTCCGCCATGAGCGAGGCCGGCGGCTGGCTGGAGGCGCCCGCGCCCGCCGGGGCGCCCGACCTGTCCCTGGCGCTTCTCGCCAGAACGCGCGCACCTGTGTCATAACGCCCCCGTCATGGTATAGAGCGCGGCAATCGCCGTCCCGGTCTGCCTCTTTCCGCCTCCGGTCCCGAGTATCCAATGGTTTCATCTAGCCCGGGGCTGGCGCCTCCTGCGCGCTGGCTCGCCATCTTCCTGCTTCTTTCGGCCCTGCTGGCACCCGTGCCGGCGGCGCGGGCCTATGACGACCCGTCGGCGCCGCGTGTGGTAGCGACGCTGCCCCCGGTGCATGGCCTCGTCGAGGCGGTGATCGAGGGCACCCCGGCCCGGGCCACCGGACTTCTGTCCAATTCCGGCTCGCCCCACAGCTACGCGCTGAAGCCGAGCGATATCGCGAGCCTGCGCGAGGCCGACATCGTCGTCTGGATCGGCCCCGGGATGGAGCGCTTTCTCGTCAAGCCATTGAGCACGATCCTCGGCCCCGATACCGAACTCGTCACGCTGGTGGATACGCCGGGGCTGGATTTGCTGCCCGCCCGCGGGCTCGACACCCTGCATGGGCATGAGCGCGGGCACGGTGGCGATGAGGGCGCGGACCACCGCCCGGGCCCCCGGCCGAACGCGCCCCGCGATCTTCACATCTGGCTCGATCCGCTGCGCGCGCAGTTGCTGGTCGACCGTATCGCCATCGCACTCGGCCAGGCCGACCCGGCCAATGCCGCGCGCTACACGGCCAACGCGGCCCGTTTCAAGTCAGCGCTGGCCGATCTCGATGGCGCGATCGAAGCCCGCCTGGCACCCCTCCGCCACCGGAAGCTGGCCGTGTTTCACGACGCCTACCAGTATTTCGAGGCGCGTTACCGGCTTCAGGTCGTGACCTTCCTGACGCCTCATCCGGGCCGCACGCCGGGCGCGAAAAGCCTCGAGTCCATCATGGCCCGCATCAGCGCGACCGGCGCCCGATGCCTGGTGGTGGAACCCCAATTCCGCCCGGCCCTGGCCGAACAGGTGGCGCGCGACCTCGATCTCCGCCTGACGACCGCCGATCCGCTGGGCGGGCCGGCCGCCGGCGACGCCAGCGCCTATCTGCGCCTCCTCCGGGACCTGGCCGACAGCTTTACCACCTGTCTCGAGGCGGCCGGGCCATAGGGGCGGGATCGCGCCCGGCCGGTTTGACGGTTGGTGGTTTGAGTGAGGACAATGCGCCCTCTCGACCGGTCTCCTACGCTCTTGCTTCCCGGTCGAGAAAGCCAAACCAGGAGGGGAGAGTGCCATGACACGCAAGGACGCCTATCTCAGGCAGATCGAGGGCCGCATGAAAGAATGGCGGGCGGATATGCTGAAGCTGGAAGCCCGGCTGGAGCAGGAAGAGGGCCGGCGGGCGGCCGAGCTGTCGAACCGGGTCGACGAGTTGCGCACGCGCCAGCGCGAGGCGGAGGCCGAACTCCATCGCCTGGGCGAGGCAGGCGAGTACGCCTGGGAGGACCTGACGCGCGGGGCCGAAGCCGCCTGGGAGGCGTTTCGCAAGGGGATCGAGAAAGCGCGGCGCGAGTTCGACTGAAGCGCCGCGCCGTTCCGCTTCGGCCCGTCTAGCCCCGTTCGGGCACTTCGGCGAGGCCCCGGTTGTGCTGCGCCACCAGCTTGCGCCAGGCGATCACATAGGCATCCAGGCTGCACAGCACCTCGTCCGTCCAGCCGCTGTGATGGCCGTAGAATTTCTGCATCTGTTCGCGCGCGAACAGATCGTTGTCGTTGAAGCCCTGACCGAGGGCGAGATTTTTCCAGAGATTCTCGTACTGGATCTCGAATTCCTTCTTCTCTTCCTCGGTGTTGCAGACGGCGGCGATGATTTCCCAGTATTCGTGATGCTCGTTATCGATGGGGACGTACCATTCGTACTGGGCGAGGCGATAGTCGGGCCAGTTCTCGACCAGCAGGACGCCGGGCAGGAACATGCTGGTGCGCCCGCCTTTCCAGGGATTCTTGCCCTTGACCTTGAGGCCGACCACCTTGTTTTCCAGGACCGGGGTGTATTTCGTGTATTCGTTGACGATGCCCTTGGGCGCGTCATCGTCGACATACCAGCTGATCGCGTCCTCGGACTCCGCGATGGCACCCAGCGGCAACTGGCGATCGAGCGCCATGACCAGCGGATTGTCGAGGTGAATGAACAGATGGCCGGTATCGGCGCCGTTCTCGACGGCGAGCCGCCAGTTCGAGTTGCCGGTGCGATGAATGCCAAGCAGCACCGCGTTGTCGTCGAGCGGATGGGCTACCCGATGCTCGTAATCCTCGGGCAGGCGGTGGGGCATGTCGCGCGACAGCGGCGGCGTCTTGTAATCCTCGTCGCCCACGAAGACGAAAATCATTCCCGACTTTTCCTCGACCGGGAAGGTGCGAAGCCGGGCATTGCCGATCATCTTGTCGTCGGGCGCGGCCACGATGGAGACGAGTTCGCCCGAGGCGAGGTCATAGGTAAAGCCGTGGTACCAGCAGGTGACGGTCTCGTCCGTCAGGCACATGGGCCGGGCCGACAGCTCGACGCCGCGGTGAATGCATTCATCCTTGAGCGCGTAGACCTTGCCCTTGGCGCGGCGCAGCGCGATAGGCACGCCGCAGATCTTCACGCCCTTGAGCTCGCCCTCCGCCAGTTCACTGCTGAACAGTGCCGGGTACCAGTAGTTCTTCAATCCCCATTCGGCATCCACATAGGGCTGAAATGCCTTGGAAATCTTGCGCTCTTTTTTGCCCGCTGCGTCTTCCGGCATTCTCTCCTCCTCGCGTTTCTGCCCGCTCCCGGCCTGACACGCTAACAAGTTCCGCGAAAAAATTAAGCTAAAATTTTATCCTACCGGATCAGTCGGACGTATCGCGGCCGGACGAAGACCCTATCATGATAGCGGCCGGCGGCGCATCGGGCGTAAGGCGCGCGGCCGGAGGGGCGCCGCCAGAGCCGCCCGGCGCGCGAATAGCGGCGCGCGATGGGGCGGGTTCAGCCCCGATAGCGGCCCCCATCGGCCGGGGAGTCCCGACGGGACGGGGCGCGGCCAAGCTCGCCCGTGGCCTGGCGGACAATCTGGATCGCCGACCAGAGAAACAGGCTCGCCATGAAGCCCGCCACGATCAGATCGGGCCAGCCGGTGCCGGTTGCCCAGACGCCGCTGGCGGCGAGAAGCACGGCCGCGTTGCCGATGGCGTCGTTCCGGCTGCAGAGCCAGACCGAGCGGACATTCGCGTCGCCCTCGCGGTATTTCAGCAACAGGGCGACGCTCGCGAGATTGGCGGCGAGGGCGAGAAGCCCGACCGCTCCCATGACCCCGGCCTGGGGCGTGGCGAGGAAAAAGACCTTGTAGCCGGTTGCCGCCAGCACCCCCAGCCCCATGGCCCCGAGACTGAGGCCCTTCAGGAGCGCCACCCGGGCGCGCCAGACCAGCGGCATGCCGATGACGAACAGGCTGAGCGCGTAGGTCACCGTATCGCCCAGAAAGTCGAGCGCGTCGGCCTTGAGAGCCTGCGAGCCCGCGAAGATGCCCGCGCCCATCTCGGCCAGGAACATCGCGCCGTTAATCGCGATCACCGCCCAGAGCGCCCGCCGGTAGCCGGCCGAAAGCCCTTCGAAGGTGACCTCATCGCCGCAACAGCCGCTCATCTCCGCCGAATTTCCTCGCGTCCTGCCGTTTCGTCCGGGGCCGGCAACCAGCCTATCACAATCCGCGTGCGCCCGGGCAGACCGTCGAACCGCCGAGGTGCGGGATGGTCGGCGGAGGCAGACGTTGGAAGAACCTGTACCCGTCGTCAGGTCAGCGCACCGGCTCAAGCTGAAATTCGACTACGTGAAGCTCTCAAACTTTACTTATTCAAAAAAATCTTCATCGATCTTTTTCAAATGCAGGATGTCCTCGTCGCGGCATCCTATGTTGTAGCGGATCATCAGGCGAGCCATTTGACCCCCGTCGATGAGCACAATCCGCATCCCTAGGTCCATGGCCGTCTGAACCGCCGACGGACTGAAGGCCGACGTGGTGACGAATATTCCCTTATGTGCCTTTTTCAGGTTTAAGGCCCCAAAGAAATCCCGAATGGCCCCGGCCCCCACGTTATTGCCGTCAGCGTAGCGTTTGGCCTGAACATAGATCTGATCGACGCCCAAGGGGTCCTGATCGATGACGCCGTCGATACCGTCGTCGCCGCTCTTACCTAGGGCGCGGCCCGCGTCCTCTGACGTTCCCCCGTAGCCCATGGCCAGAAGCAATTGGACAATTAGGTTTTCAAAAAAGGCGGGAGGCGCATCGCGCACCCGTTCCAGAAGTTCCTCCGCCAAGGCCGCGTTTATCTTCCTGTGTGCTGCCCGCAACGCTTCGTCCGGCGTTACCTCGGTCTCTGCCGAGGCAGGGGTAGCTGCATGCTCCGGCCGGTCGGTCTCCTTCGCCCGCGTGCGAAAGGCCTGGAAATCCTCAAAATGTTCAAGATAGGTGTTGTTGATTTCCGCCGAGGCGTCGGCAAGTGCCGTCCGGCCGCGATCCGTGATCGCGAAGTGTCCCCGTTTCGTCGCTTTGACGAGCCCGGCCTGTTTGAGGTAGCCCCTTGCCCAATGAACGCGATTGGAGAATCGGGTCTGCTTGCCGCTCGGCAGGAGTTCGTTACGCTCGTCATCCGTCAGCCCGAAACGCTCGGCGAGTAGATTGATGACGTCGCCGATCCGCACCTCGCCGTGTGCGGCACATTCCAAGACCGGGCGCATAAGCGTTTGGTAGTCAGGTATCACTGGTTCCCCTCCCCCCTGCACGCGGCAGCTTATTGATTGTCCGGATATTGATCCGCGCGTGCCTAAACTACCGGGCTCTTGGCCCCGATCGAAGAATTTTGAATCTTAGGCTTTCCTATAACCTTCCTACAACGAACCAAGGCCTCCGCCGTTTCCGGCTAAGGCCCTGATAAGATTGGTGGGCGCACAAGGACTCGAACCTTGGACCCGCTGATTAAGAGTCAGCTGCTCTACCAACTGAGCTATGCGCCCGCCCCGAGCCAGGCTCGCCCCGGCCGGGGTGGCCGGGTGTGGGTGGACGGGCTTCATAGCAAAGGCCGGGCGGCCTGTCGAGCGCGGGCACGGCGGCGGGCCGGGCCGAATCCGGGGCTAGGCGTCGGCCCCCGACTGGCCGAAGCGCGACAGCCGCACCTCGCGGTGGATCCAGACATTGATCACGAGGCCGAAGGCGAACAGCAGGCTGAGCAGCGCCGTGCCGCCATAGGACACGAAGGGCAGCGGCACGCCCACCACCGGCATCAGCCCCGTGACCATGGCGATATTGATGAACACATAGAGGAAAAAGATCATCGTCACGCCCAGCGCCAGCAGCCGGCCGAAATGGCTGCGCGAGCTGAGGGCGATGAAGATGCCGTAAAGGATCACGAGGCCGTAGAGCGTGAGCAGGGCGAGCCCGCCCATCAGGCCCCATTCCTCGGCCAGCATGGTGAAGATGAAATCGGTCTGTTTTTCCGGCAGGAAGTTCAGATGGCTCTGGCTGCCGCCGAGAAACCCCTTGCCGAACACCCCGCCCGAGCCGAAGGCGATCTTGCTTTGCAGGATGTGATAGCCGGCGCCGAGCGGGTCGCGCTCGGGGTCGAAGAAGGTGAGAATCCGGGCCTTCTGATAGCCGTGGAGGAACTGCCAGCCAAGCGGGATCGCGGCCAGGGCGGCGACGAAGAGGGTGGCGAAGAACCGCCAGGTGACGCCGGCGAGGAAAAACACCGAAACGCCCACCATCAGGAGGATCATGGCGGTGCCGAGATCGGGCTGGCGGCTCACCAGCAGCACCGGCGCGGCCAGCAGCACGAGGGGCGGCAGGAGATAGCCGAGCCAGCCCCGGTCGTTCGGATTGGCGGCGTGGAAATAGCGGGCGAGCACGAGGACGAGGGCCACCTTCATCAGTTCCGAGGGCTGGATCTGGATCAGCCCCAGATCGATCCAGCGCCGCGCGCCCATGCCGATGGTGCCGCCGATCTCGACGGCGATGAGCAGCACCAGCACGGCGCCGTAGATGGGATATGCGAGCCGCAGCCAGATCCTGATATCGATCACCGCCGCGGCCAGCAGCACACCCAGCCCGACCATGAAGCGCACCGCCTGCCGCCAGGCCCAGGGATCGGCGCTGCCGTTGGCGGCCGAATACAGCATGGCGAAGCCCACGAGCCCGATCAGGCCCAGAATCAGCACCAGCCCCCAGTTGACCTGCCAGAGCTTTTCGGTGAGGGAGAGTTCATCACGGGCAAACGGCGCGAGGCTCATGGGCTAGCCCATCCGGCTTGGATCGCGCGGCCGGCCATCCGCCGGACCGGAGGCGTCCTGATCGCGGCTGATGATCGGGCGCTGCTGCGCGCGATACAGAAGGTCCTTGGCGATGGGCGCGGCCGCGGTCGAGCCGCTGCCGCCATGCTCGACCACCACGGTTGCAACGTAGCGCGGCGCATCGGTCGGCGCGAAGCCGACGAAGACCGCGTGGTCGCGCTGCTGGCGGGGCAGTTCGGCATTCTTCAGCACACCCGTCTCGCGCTCGGCCCGGCTGATGCGGCGTACCTGGCTGGTCCCGGTCTTGCCGCCCATGCGAAACCGCCGGTCGCGAATCCGCGACGCGAAGGCGGTTCCCTTCTCGTGATTGACGACGCTGACCATCGCTTCCTGCACAAGGCGCAGGTGATCGGGCGAGACGCCCACCGGCGCGCCCGGCACCGGGCCCGGGTCCGCCGCGCCGGTCGCCGCGACAAGGCGTGTGCCGGCGGCGGGCGCGCCAGGCGCGATTTCCCCGATGCCGATGCCGGCGGTCTGACCGGGGCCGGCCCACTCCTCCTCGGTCTCGCGCACGCGGCTGAGAACATGGGGCGTCACCAGATAGCCGCCATTGACCATGGCCGCCGTCGCAAGGGCCATCTGCAGGGGCGTGGCCAGGATATAGCCCTGCCCGATTCCCAGGATCAGCGTTTCGCCTTTCTGCCACCTGGTCCCGAGGACGCCCATCTTCCAGGCATTGTCGGGCACGATGCCCCGGCTTTCGCCCGGCAGATCGATCCCGGCCGGACTGCCGTAGCCGAAGCGGCGGGCCATCTCGGCGATGCGATCGACGCCGAGCCGGCGGGCGATTTCGTAAAAATAGATGTCGCAGGATTCGCGGATGGCCGATTCCATGGTCATCGGCCCGTGGCCGCGCTCCTTCCAGCAATGGAAACGGCCGTTGCCCAGGTCCATATGCCCGGTGCAGGCGACCGAAAAATCGGGGCCCACGACACCCGCCTCGAGCGCCGCCAGCGCGACCACCATCTTGAAGGCCGAGCCCGGTGCGTATTGCCCGCCGAGCGCCTTGTTGTTCATTGGCGCCGTCGGGTCCGAGCTGAGCGCGCGCCATTCCTCGCTCGAAAGCCCCTTGATCAGACGATTGGGATCGAAGGCCGGCCGCGAGACCATGGCCAGCACCTCGCCGTTGCTCGCGTCCATCACGATGGCCGCCCCGTGGCTGCCCGCGAGGCTCTTGAAGGCGCGCTCCTGCAGGTCCATATCGAGGGTCAGGATGGCGCGCTGGCCGACCTCCCCGGTATCGCGCTCCAATTCGCGGATGACGCGGCCCACCGCGTTCACCTCGACCCGGCTGGTGCCGCCCGATCCACGCAGCGGCAGGTCGTACTGGCGTTCCACCCCCGACTTGCCGACGCGCGCGTCGGGCAGACGCAGGAACGGGTCGTCGGACATATCGCGTGAGGAGACGGCGGCGACATATCCCACGACATGGACCGCCTTTTCCGCCTGCGCGTAATAGCGGGTCCGGCCGATATCGATCATGGCGCCGGGCAGGTCGGGCGCGTGGACCTCGACCTGCGCGACTTCCTGCCAGGTGAGATTCTCGCGCACCGTGACCGGCGTGAAACGTGACGAGCGGCGCACGTCGCGGAGCACGCGGCGGCGTTCGTGGCCCGAGATCGAGACGACGCGGCCGAGCGCGTCGAGAATGCCGTCAACATCGCGCGCGCGTTCCGGCACGATGACGAGCCGGTAATTCTGACGGTTCTCGGCCAGGGGCACGCCGAAACGGTCGACGATGGGCCCGCGCGGCGGCGAGATCAGACGCACCGAGACGCGGTTGCGCTCGGACAGGACGGCATAGCGATCGGCCTCGATGACCTGCAGGTAATACATCCGCCCGGCCAGCACGCCGAACATGCCGAGCTGGACGCCGGCGAGGATGGCCGCGCGCCTGGTGAAGAGCTTGCCCCGCTTTCCATCATCGATCATCGGGCGCCGCCGGTCAGGTTCGTTTCAGGGTCAGCCGTTGCGCCTGCATCAGGATCCAGGCAATGCCCGGAAAAAGCGCCACGGTCAGGATCAGCTGGAAGAGAAGCGGCAGAACCGGCATGGGCTGGATCGCGAGCAGTGACACGGCGATCCAGGTGAAAAGGCTGGCGCCAAAAGCGAGCAGGCCGAACCCCCACCACATCAGCGAGAAGGACTTGCCGAGGAAAAAGCGGCGCTGATGCAGGACGATCCAGTAGACCAGCAGGAATATCAGGGAATTCAGGCCGAGCGCGACACCCCCCAGCACGTCCTGGAGCAGTCCGATGGTGAAGACCGCCACCAGCGGCAGCAAATCGGGACGATGAATGGCCCAGTAATAGACGCCCATCAGCGCGAACATGGGCGCGATCGGTCCGTAGCCGTCGATCGGCACCGGCACCATCGACAGCACCACCAGCAGCAGCGTCAGCATCATCGGCAGAAGATTGCGCGATGCGATGTCGAGTCGTTGCCAGATCAGCTCACTCACGCCCTTCCCTCCTTTCGCTGTCGGCGCTCATCAGCGTGTTCTCGATACTGCCCAGTCCGTAGTCCACGATCTGAACGAAGTCCAGCCGGTCGAGGTTCTGGTAGGGCCGCACGCGCACGCGGTCGCCCGAGATTTCGGAGACGACACCCACGGGCAGCGTCGGCGGGAACGCCCCCGCCTCGCCCGAGGTCACGACCCGGTCGCCCACCTCGACCTCGGCATTGGGACCAAGGTACAGAAGTGCCGGCTCGCGGGAATTGTCGCCGGCAAGAATCGCGCGCTCATGGCTCGATTCTATATGCACCGGCACACGCGAATTGAGATCGGTCAGGAGCAGGATGCGAGCGGCGCGCTGACCGGCATGGGTGACGCGGCCGACCAGCCCCTTGTCCGTGATTACGGGCTGGCCTTTCGCGATGCCGTTGCGCTGGCCGGAGTTGACCAGAACGCTGTGCACGAAGGCGCCGCCCGGATCGCCGATCACTCGGGCCGAGACGTAAGTGGCCGGCGCGTCCGGCACGGCGCGGGTCAGGGTGCGCAGCGACCGGTTCTCGACCTGGAGCCGGCGGGCGACCGTCTCCCATTGCCGCAGGCGGATATTGTCGTCCCGGAGGCGGCGATTCTCGGCCCGGATCAGGGCCAGGTCGCGGATTTCCGTGGCGCCGGTGCTGATCGCGCGGGCCGGCCAGGACAGGGCGGTGAGAAACGGGGCCGCGGCGTCGGCGACCACCGTGCGCACGCGCCCCGTCAACGTGTCATCGGCCGTGGACAGGCCGATCAGCATGAGCGACAGCATCACCAGCAGATAGAACGCCGAGCGCTGGACGACGGCCCGGATGGGCCTCGTCAACTGGCGGACATATCCGGTGCGGCGCGTCACGTGCCTCAACCCCCTCTGCCATCGGACACCGGGCGGCCAACCGGGCCCGGGCCCTGTTAGCGATCAATACATGTTGATCAAAACGGTCTTGAGCGTCGCCATCTCCTCGAGGCACCGCCCTGTCCCGAGCGCCACGCAGGACAGCGGATCGTCGGCGATCGACACGGGCAGGCCGGTCGCCTGGCGCAGCACCTTGTCGAGATTGCCGAGCAGCGCCCCGCCGCCGGTCATGACGATCCCCTTGTCAACGATATCGGCCGCCAGTTCGGGCGCGGTGTGTTCGAGAGCCACCTTCACAGCCTCGATGATCGCGCCCACGGGCTCGGCCAGGCTTTCGGCGATCTGGCGCTGGCTGATGTTCACTTCCTTGGGCACGCCGTTCATCAGGTCGCGGCCCTTGATCTGGATCTGCTTGCCTTCCTCGTCGCCCGCGGGCGGCATGGCGGTCCCGATTTCTTTCTTGATGCGCTCGGCGCTGCCCTCGCCCACCAGCAGGTTATGGTGGCGCCGGATATAGGCGATGATGGCTTCGTCCATCTTGTCGCCGCCGACCCGTACCGAGCGCGCATACACGATGCCACCCAGCGACAGGACCGCCACCTCCGTGGTGCCGCCCCCGATATCCACGACCATGGAGCCCGTCGGCTCGGTCACCGGCAGGCCGGCGCCGATGGCGGCAGCCATGGGTTCCTCGATCAGAAAGACGCGGCGCGCGCCGGCCGCCTCGGCTGATTCCTGGATAGCGCGGCGTTCCACAGCGGTCGATCCGGAGGGCACGCAGACGATGACCTGCGGGCTTGCGAAGCTCCGGCGATTGTGCACCTTGCGGATGAAATGCTTGATCATTTCCTCCGCAACCTCGAAATCGGCGATCACGCCGTCACGCAGCGGGCGGATCGCCTGGATGTTGCCCGGCGTGCGACCCAGCATCATTTTGGCTTCGTCCCCCACGGCGAGTATCTGGCGCTTGCCCTTCATTTCGGCTATGGCCACCACCGATGGCTCGTTCAATACGATGCCACGTCCCTTGACATAGACGAGCGTATTCGCTGTGCCGAGGTCGATTGCCATGTCGGCCGATAACATTCCAAGCAGTCTCGAGAACATTCAACGCTACCTTTGCCGTTAGGGGTGCTGTTAATGATGCTTGCTCTCGAGCGACCCCCTGCCCGCCCGTGACATCACCACTCGGTCAAACGAAACGGCCCGCAAAGGGCCGTTTCGCCGCTACGATGCCACCTCAGGCCGTCAGGGCCCGGGGGGCGGATTTTTCCCGCTTCACCAGAAGCTTGTTGAGCGCATGAACATACGCCCGGGCCGACGCCACAAGCGTATCCACATCCGCCCCTTGGCCGACCACCGATTTTCCGTTTTCCTCGAGCCGGACGGTCACTTCCGCCTGCGCATCGGTGCCCTCGGTGACCGCATGCACCTGGTAGAGCCGCAGGCGTGCCTCGTGCGGGAACAGCTCGCGAATGGCCTTGAAGGTCGCATCCACCGGCCCGTCGCCCGTCGCGGTGGTCATGCGGCGCTCGCCGTCAATATCGAGCTCGAGATCGGCCGTCTGCGGCCCCTTGGACCCGCAGGCGATCTGGAGCGAAACGACACGGATCCGCTCGTTCGCGCGCACGACCTCGTCATCCACAAGCGCCACGATATCCTCGTCGAACACTTCCTTTTTCTTGTCAGCCAGCGTCTTGAAGCGGCGGAAAGCATCCTGGATGGCATTGTCGCCCAGCTTGTAGCCCAGATCCTCGAGCTTCTTTTTGAAGGCGTGGCGCCCGGAATGCTTGCCCAGCACGATATTGGATTTCAGCAGCCCCACAGATTCGGGCGTCATGATCTCGTAGGTGCCGGCGTGTTTCAGCATACCGTCCTGATGGATCCCGCTTTCATGGGCGAAGGCATTGGCCCCGACGATGGCCTTGTTCGGCTGCACGACGAAACCCGTCACCGTCGAAACGAGGTGCGAGGCGCGGGTGATCAACTCGCTTCGAATCGAGGTCTCGTACGGCATCGCGTCTTGCCGTGTCTTGAGAGCCATGACGATCTCTTCCATGGCCGCGTTGCCGGCCCGCTCGCCCAGGCCGTTGATGGTGCATTCCACCTGACGCGCGCCCGCGCCGACGGCGGCGAGGGAATTGGCCACCGCCAGGCCCAGATCGTTATGGCAGTGAACCGAGAATACCGCCTGGTCCGAATTGGGGACCCGATCGATCAGCATGGCGATGAGCGCCGCGTATTCCCCGGGCACGGCATAGCCCACCGTATCGGGAATATTGATCGTGCTGGCGCCGGCCGAAATCGCGGTCTCGACCGCGCGGCAGAGAAAATCGTGATCGGACCGGGAGCCGTCCTCGGCCGACCACTCCACGTCATCGGTGAAGCGCCGGGCGTGGCTGACGCTGTCGTGAATGCGCTCCAGCACCTCTTCGGGCTGCATCTGCAGCTTGTACTGCATGTGGAGCGGGCTGGTGGCGATGAAGGTATGGATGCGCTTGCGCCGCGCCGGCTCGAGCGCTTCGGCCGCCCGCTCGATATCCTCGCGTCCGGCCCGGGCCAGGCTGCAGACGACGGATTTGTCGATCTGCCGGGCGACTTCGCGCACGGACTCGAAATCGCCCTTGGAGGCAATGGCGAAACCGGCCTCGATCACATCGACGCCCATTTCCTCGAGCACGGTGGCGATCCGGATCTTTTCGTCGATGGTCATCGACGCGCCCGGCGATTGTTCGCCGTCGCGCAGGGTCGTGTCGAAAATCACGACGTGGTCGGGGTCTTTGGTGATCCTGTTAGTTGCTTCGGTCATTTCTCATGTCCCTCGCTTCACGGTGTCCGGGTTGTGCTACCTGATCCCCTGAACGCATGGCGAAAGACTCGCCGGGCCGTTCAGGGGCGGGTAAGTCGCAGCGCACCCGGCGCCGAAAGCAAAGGAAGGGACGAAATGGAAACCGAAGGGGACAGGCCTCGACACACGGTCGAACCGGACGTGCGGCGCCCTGCGTCGACCGGTATCCCGGCCGCGCCCTGCCACGCGAAAATTCCGTTTCCTGCCACCATGGTCATGCGTACCCGGTTTCTCTCGCCCAAGGGGTTACGGGCCCACCCGAGGGCCCCTTGCATTACGGGCCCACCCGAGGGCCCCTTACATATGTGCCGGCGGCACCGCCAAAACAAGCGCCCCGGCCCACCAGCCTCGCCGATCATGGTAAATATTTCCTCAACCGGCACCCACGGCCGCCACACCTGGGCGAGCCTGGTTAACGGGTTTAGGTGTAACGCCAAAACCCATTGTTCCGCAACGATTTTTTGGGACGAGCCCCGAGGAGCCGGCCGGCGTCAGTTCTTGGAGCGGTCGACCATCCGGTTTTCCTTGAGCCAGGGCATCATGGCCCGCAGCTTGCCGCCCACCTCCTCGATCGGGTGCTCGGCCGAAAGCCGGCGGTGGGACTTGAAGCCGGGCTGGCCGGCCAGGTTCTCCGTTACCCATTCGCGGGCAAAGGCGCCTTCCTGGATTTCCTTGAGGATACGGCGCATTTCCACCCGTGATTCCTCGTTGATGACCCGCGGCCCGCGCGTGTAATCGCCGAATTCGGCCGTGTTCGAGATGGAATAGCGCATATTCGCGATACCGCCTTCATAGATGAGGTCGACGATGAGCTTGACCTCGTGCAGGCACTCGAAATAGGCCATTTCCGGCGCGTAGCCGGCCTCCACCAGTGTCTCGAACCCGGCCTGGATGAGCGATGTCAGGCCGCCGCACAGCACCACCTGCTCGCCAAACAGATCCGTCTCGCACTCCTCGCGGAAGGTGGTCTCGATGATGCCGGCGCGCCCGCCGCCGATCGCCGAGCCATAGGACAGCGCCAACTCGTGGGTCGTCCCGGACGGATCCTGATGAACCGCCAGCAGGCAGGGAACGCCGCCGCCGCGCTGGTATTCCGCCCGTACGGTGTGGCCGGGCCCCTTGGGCGCGATCATGAACACATCGATATCGTCGCGCGCCTCGATAAGCTGAAAATGAATATTGAAGCCGTGCGCGAAGGCCAGGGCCGCCCCCTTCCTGAGGTTCTGAACCAGGTCCGCCTTGTAGAGATCCGCCTGCAATTCGTCGGGGACCAGCACCATCACCACATCGGCCCAGGCCGCCGCCTCACCCGGGGTCAGGACCTTGAAGCCCGCGCCTTCCGCCTTGGCGACGCTGCCCGAGCCGGCCCGCAACCCGATTGCGACGTTCTCGACGCCGCTGTCGCGCAGATTGGCAGCATGGGCATGGCCCTGGCTGCCATAGCCAATGATGGCGACTTTCTTGGATTTGATCAGATTGACGTCCGCATCGCGGTCGTAATACACGCGCATCGCTCTATCTTCCCCTGCTGGGCCCCGTTTCAGGGCTTCATTCATATTGCGGCCGCGCCCCTGCCCGACCCTGGAACTGTCCCGAGATGGCCGGAGTCCTACTCTGGCGGGCCGCCTCTGGCAATAGCGACGGCCCCGGTCCGCGAGACATCGACCATGCCGAGCGGCACCATCAGATTGATGAACGCATCCAGCTTGCCGGGCGCGCCCGAAATCTCGAAAACAAAGGAATCAATGGTGCTGTCGACCACCCGGGCGCGGAAGATATCCGCTATTCGCAGCGATTCGACCCGCTTTTCGCCGCCGCCCACCACCTTGACCAGCGCCAGCTCGCGATTGACGAACGGCCCCTCCTCGGTCAGGTCCTGAACCGTGTGGATTGGCACAAGGCGGTCGAGCTGGGCCTTGATCTGCTCGATGATCATGGGCGTGCCCGAGGTGACAACGGTGATCCGCGAGACGTGCTCGCGATGATCCACCTCCGCCACGGTGAGACTTTCGATATTGTAGCCCCGGCCCGAGAACAGGCCGATGACCCGCGCCAGCACGCCCGGCTCGTTATCGACCAGTATGGAGATTGTGTGCTGCTCGATCCCCTGATCGCTCGGGGGCGCGCCATAAAGATTCTTTTCCTGCGCCATCTTGTTTTTTCCGGCTCGCACGCCGGCCTTTGATTGTTCTGATGGTTCTTACACGGCGCCCCGGCCTAGACCAGGACCATCCCGTCACCGCTCTCATCGCCCCCGTCCTTGTCTCCGGGGCCGAGCAGCATCCTGTTATGGGCCGCGCCCGAGGGGATCATCGGAAAACAGTTTTCTTCCTTGTCGACCATGACATCGGCGATGACGGGACCGTCCGTCTCGATCATCTCGCGAATGAGATCATCCACCTCGTCCGGCCGGCTCGCGCGCAACCCCTTGGCACCAAACGACTCGGCCAGTTTGACGAAATCCGGCAGGGAGGCCGAATAACTTTCGGCATACCGCCCGCCATGCATCAGTTCCTGCCACTGGCGAACCATGCCAAGGTACTCATTGTTCAGGATAAACGCCTTGACTGGCAGGTTGTACTGACAAACGGTCGAGAGTTCCTGCATGTTCATCAGGAACGACGCCTCGCCCGCGACATCGATGACAAGCGCCTCGGGATGCGCCACCTGGACGCCCAGGGCAGCGGGAAAGCCATAGCCCATCGTGCCCAGCCCGCCGGACGTCATCCAGCGCTTGGGCTTCTCGAAATGGAGAAACTGGGCGGCCCACATCTGGTGCTGGCCGACCTCCGTCGTGATGTAGAAATCGCGGTCGCGGATCGCCGCCTGAAGGCGCTCCAGCGCGAACTGCGGCTTGATCAGCTTGTCGTCTGGCGTGTAGCGCAGGCAATTTCGCGCACGCCATCCATCGATCTGCGCCCACCATGCCTTGATCGCCCGGGCGTCCGGCTTCGGGCTTTCCTCTGTCCACAGGCGCAGCATCTCGGCCACGATCTGGCCCGCGTCGCCAACAATGGGCAGGTCCACCCGGACGTTCTTGTTGATCGAGGACGGGTCGATATCAATGTGGATCTTGGTGGAATCGGGCGAGAATTCACTCAGCTTGCCGGTCACCCGGTCATCGAACCGCGCCCCGACCGCGATCATGACATCGCAGTCGTGCATGGCAAGATTGGCTTCATAAGTACCATGCATGCCCAGCATGCCGAGAAATTGCGGATCCGAAGCCGGAAAACTGCCCAGCCCCATCAGCGTATTCGTGCATGGATAACCCGTCGCGCGGACGAGTGCTGTCAGGTCGCGGCAAGCCTCGTCGCCCGAATTGATGACACCGCCGCCGACGTAAAAGATCGGGCGCTTGGCGCGCGCGAGCAAATCGACAGCCTGGCGGATCGCCGCGGGATCGCCCTTGACGCGCGGCCGGTAGCTCTTGTGCTCGACCTTGCCCGAAAAATCGTCGCGATGCTCTGCAAGCTGAACATCCTTCGGCAAATCCACAACGACCGGGCCGGGCCGCCCGTTCCTCGCGACATAAAACGCCTCATGCAGTGTGCGCGAGAGCCGCGTCACATCCTTGACGAGATAGTTGTGCTTGGTGCACGGGCGAGTGATCCCGGTGGTGTCGGCTTCCTGAAACGCGTCGTTGCCGATGAGATGGGTCGGCACCTGTCCGGTCAGGCAAACGAGGGGGATCGAGTCCATGAGCGCATCGGTCAGCCCCGTGACGGCGTTGGTCGCGCCCGGGCCCGAGGTGACAAGAACGACGCCGACCTTGCCGGTCGAACGCGCATAGCCTTCGGCCGCGTGGACGGCGGCCTGCTCGTGACGCACCAGGATATGGCGCACGTCGTTCTGCTTGAAGATGGCGTCATAGATCGGCAGGACCGCGCCGCCCGGATAGCCGAAGACGACCTCGACACCCTCCTCGCGCAGGACCTTGAGGATGATCTCGGATCCCGACAGGCTGGGCGCGGCCCCTGCCTGCCCGGCATCCGGTCTTGCCTTCGGCGAAGAAGTGTCGCTCGCCATTGCCACAACTCCAAAACCCCGAGTCTCCCACTAGGACATGCCGGACCGGGATGACGGGGGCCGGGATGACGGGGGTTGGGGCGCGAGGTCTCCGCGCCCGGTTACGAGCGCCAGATTACTGCGCTGCACAAAAAGCTGTTAAGCCCAAGGATTCGGCCAAAAAGCCCCTTTGGGAAGGGGGAACCTACTGGCTCACCTGTCAGGGGTCAACAGGTTTTGACGAATAAAAGTAAAGATTTTCTCGTCTAAACTTTCCGAATATTTCTCTCCCACCCGAAGAACCGCACGAAACGGGGCTTCTTCGAGCTGATGGCGGAACCAGGTCGCCTGGCGCTTGGCATATTGCCGGGTCGCCACGATGGCTTGGAAGACCGCTTCCCGGCGCGACAGCTCTCCTTGGAGGAAAGCCGCCAGGGCGGGCACACCGAGTGCCTTCATCGCCGGCAGCTCGGGATCGAGCCCGCGGGCCAGCAGTGCCCGCACCTCCTCGACTGCGCCTGCCCGCATCATTTCGCCGAAGCGCGCTTCGATGGCCCGGTGCAACTCGGCCCGGGGCGGATCGAGCACAACAACGGCGAAGTGATGAGGCGGTGCGGGCAGCGTCTTCGCCTGCCAGGCACTGAGCGGCGTGCCGGTCGCCATCACGACCTCATAGGCGCGAAGCAGGCGTTGCGTGTCACCCGGCGCGAGGCGTGCCGCTGTTTCAGGGTCGCGCGTCTGAAGTTCGCGGTGGAACGCCTCGGCACCGATCTCATCCAGCCGCCGACGACTGGCGGCGCGCTCAGCCGGGGAGATCTCGGGGATCTCGGCCAGCCCCTCCATAAGAGCCTTCAGGTAAAGGCCGCTGCCTCCCGTCACCACCGGCAGCCGGCCACGCGCATGAATGTCACCGAGAACGGCCAGCGCCGCCTTTTGCCAGCCGGCTACCGAGCCGCGCCGGGCTGGATCGAGAGAGCCGAAAAGGTGATGCGGAACGCCCGTTTGCGAACAAGGTTCGGGCCGGGCCGTGAGAATGCGAAGCCCGTCATAAATCTGCATGCTGTCCGCATTCACCACTTCACCCTGGAAGCGCCTGGCGATTTCAAGCGCGAGCCGCGTCTTGCCCGACGCCGTCGGCCCCGCCACCACGACGACGGGTGGTCGGACCGGGCTGGACCCGCCGCCCCAATTTTTCTGCTCGCCCTGTCGTCCTTTTCTTGCCATCGGAAATGAGTGCCCCCATGATCCGGCCATGTCCAGCCCCCCCGTTTCTGCCTTCGATACTCGCCAGACCCGCCGTCCATGTCCGCCCCCCTCGTTCTGACCGCGGTCGCCGGCAAAGGTGGCGCCGGGCCCATTCGCGAACTTCCTCGCCATATCGGCGACAGTCTCGCGGGGCTGGGAGCCGAACCGGGCAACCTTGACTGGCTTGAGGAGGGTCGCGCCTTCGATCTCACCTTTGAGGGACTGGATCTGGAGGCAGCCCGGCGATCGCTCGGCAATCTGGGCCGGATGCAAACGGTCGATTTCGCTATCCAGGCGCTGAACGGCCGACACAAGCGGGTGTTCATCGCCGACCTCGAATCCACCATCATCGAGAACGAATTGCTGGATGATCTTGCCGGCAGTGTCGGGCTGCGCGAAGAGGTCTCCGAGATCACGGCGCGGGCCATGCGCGGCGATGTGGATTTCGCGGCCGCGCTTCGTGAACGCGTCGGCCTTCTCAGAGGGTTGCCGGCCAACGTGCTCGAAGAGGCGGCGCGCGGTATTCGCTACACGCCAGGGGCAGAAACCCTGCTTCGCACTCTCAGGGCCCGGGGCGTGCGCACGGCGCTGGTCTCCGGCGGGTTCAGCGTCTTCACATCACGTGTGCGCGACGCGCTTGGGTTCGATACCGATCACGCCAACACGATCGAGGTACAGGACGGGTGCCTGACGGGCCGCGTGCGGGAACCGGTGCTGGACGCGGCTGGGAAGGCCCGCGTGTTGGAAAGCCTCGCGGCCGAGGTCGGCGGGCCGGAGAACGTGCTGGCGGTCGGCGACGGGGCGAACGACCTTCGCATGATCGCGGCTGCCGGTCTCGGTGTCGCCTATCGCGGCAAGCCTGCCCTGAGAGCGGCGGCGGCGGCGGCGATAGATCACGGCGACCTGACGACACTTCTGTTTTTTCAGGGCTACCGGCGCGAGGAGTTCCGCGCCGGAGACCTATGAAAACGACACCCCCGTCTGCCGCTGCCACAAAAGACCATCCGGGTGGTCCTAATTTTCGCCGTCCACCCGGAGCGCCACGAAGCGGAGATCGCGGCGCCGCTCGATCAGGAACAGCACCGATTTTCGCTTGTTGTCCTTGGCCGCCTGGATCCGGGCCTGAACATCGGCCGGGCTGGCGACTTCCTCCTGGCCTACCTCGACGATCACATCGCCGGGCCGCAGTCCTTTTTCCGCCGCCGGGCTGTTGACCGCCACATCGGCGATCAGCACGCCCTTGGTTTCGGCGCTGAGCTGGAACCGGGCCCGGGCCTCGGGCGAGATCGTGGTGAGCGCCAGGCCCAACACTTCGGTTTCGGAGGTGGCACCTGACGGGGCCGGCTGTTCGGCGGCAGCAAGGTCCGATTCCTCGAACTTTTCAAGCTCGCCCAGCTTGACCTTGAGATCCACCTTCTTGCCGTCTCGCCATACCGTGACATCGGCCGGGGTGCCCACATCGGTCTCCGCGACCATCCGGGGCAGGCGCCGCATTTCCTCGACCGTTTCATCTTCGAATTCGATGATGACGTCGCCCGCCTGGACGCCGGCCTTTTCTGCCGGCCCGCCCGGGGTGACGGCGGCGACGAGGGCACCGATCGGCCTATCGAGACCAAGGCTTTCGGCAATTTCCTCGGTCACGCCCTGGATGCGCACGCCGAGCCAGCCGCGCCGGGTACGCCCGTGCTCGCGAAGCTGGTCCACCACCGGCTTGGCCAGGGTGCTCGGCACCGCAAAGCCGATGCCGATATTGCCGCCCGAGGGTGAGAAAATGGCCGTGTTCACGCCGATAACCTCGCCCTTCAGATTGAACATCGGACCGCCCGAGTTGCCCCGATTGATCGACGCGTCCGTCTGAATGAAGTCGTCATAAGGGCCGGCATTGATGTCGCGGGCGCGTGCCGAGACGATGCCGGCGGTCACCGTGCCACCAAGGCCGAAGGGGTTCCCGATAGCGAGCACCCAGTCGCCGACGCGGGTGCCGTCGGAATCACCCCATTTCAAGGTCGGCAGGGGCTTGTCCGTCTCCACCTTCAGGAGCGCGATATCCGTCTTGGGATCGCGCCCCACCAGCGTTGCCTCCAGGCTCGTATCGTCGTGCAGAATGACCCGGATTTCCTCGGCATCGGCGATCACGTGATTGTTGGTTACAACATAGCCCGAGGAATCGATGATGAATCCGGAACCCAGGGAAGTCGCACGCTGCTCCGGCATGTTCTCGGGGCGCTGACGCTCGAAGAAATCGCGGAAGAATTCCTCATAGGGTGAGCCCGGCGGGAAGGGAATTTCGCCCTGGGGGGCGCGCCGTTCCACAACCTGTGTGGTCGAAATATTGACCACCGCCGGCAAGAGTTCTTCCGCCAGATCGGCGAAGCTGTCGGGGGCGCCCCGGGCATTCACGGGACCTGTCAGGGCCAGCGCAAAACCTGTCAGGAGCGCCAGAAGAAGCAGCCGGTGCGCCGGACGCACGACCGCGGCCAGAGTGAGAATTCCTGTCTTGCTGGGTGTCGCTATTGCCACCATCGTCTCCTGCTTCGATACATGCCTTTTCGTACCGTCCGGTGCCGTACCGTCCGGCATTGTCGCGTCTTCCCCAACTTTACGGCCGTGCCGGGCACGGGTGTGCCCTGTGGAGGCCCCGTTCGGGGTAGGCGCCAATAAGGGCGCTCCAATATGGCCCGATTATGGCACGCGGCCCCGCCTTCACGCCATCGTGACCCGCGCGCCCGGCCGCTTCAGCCGCGGATAAGCCAGACGATCACGACCCCCATGACGGCCGCGGCCAGTCCCGCCTGCCGCACGACCCGTGGCTCGAGCGCGAGGAGGCTTGCCATGGCCCGGCGCATCAGCTCGGGGAAGAGGGCGTAGGCCAGCCCCTCGACAACGAGGACCAGCGCCAAGGCTGTTGCCAGATCGTACACCTGAACCCGCGCCGAATCCGCCCGCGTTACTTCTTCACTTTCTGCTTGCCCGCGGCGTCGCCGAAATAGCGGAAAAAGTCGCTATCCGGTGACAGGACCAGGGTGGTGTCCTCGTCGATGGATTTACGATAGGCCTCCATAGACCGGTAGAACGAGAAGAAATCCTTATCCTGCCCGAAAGCGTCGGCGTAAATCCGCACGGCCTCGGCATCGCCTTCACCGCGCAGAAGCTGGGAGGTCCGGCGCGCATCGGCGATCAGGATCGTCTGCTCGCGTTCCGCCCGGGCGCGAATGCGCTGGGCGAGCTCTTCACCCTGGGCCCGCAATTCGCGCGCCTCGCGTTCACGTTCGGCATTCATCCGCGCGTAAATGGCCTGGCTGTTTTGTGGCGGCAGGTCGGCCCGCTTGATGCGGAAGTCGACCACCCGGATACCGAACCGCTCACCTTCACTCCGTAGCTGGTCGCGGATCGTCTCGATGATCTGTTCACGTTCGGCCGACAGCATGTCGGACAGGGTAAATCCGCCCAGCACCCGGCGCAGCGCGCCGGTGAGGAGCGAGTTGAGCCGGGCGCGAATGCCCGCTTCCGTGGCCACCGTCTGGAAGAAGCGCAGCGGATCGACAATCTGGTAAATGAGGAAACTGTCGATGACGAGACGCTTCTGGTCGAGCGCGATGATCTCTTCGGAGGCGGCGTCAAAGGTCAGCAGCCGGCTATCAAAGTACCGGACGTCCTGGATGAAGGGCATCTTCATCTTCAGTCCCGGCTCCTGGATGACGCGCCGGGGCTCGCCAAGCTGGGTCACGATCGCCTGTTCGGTCTGGCGCACGGTGAAGAGTGTGCTGGTTGCCACGATCACCAGCACCAGAACCGTCACGGCGATCAAAATCAGTCGACGGCTCATTGCGTGTCTCCTTCACTCGCCGGCCTCGTCCGCGCCTTGTCGATTTCCGGCAGCGGCAGATACGGCACCACGCCCTGCGCGCCCGCCCCTTCGGAATCTATCAGGATCTTCTTTGCCTTGCTCAGGACATCCTCGAGTGTCTCGATATAGATCCGCTCCACCGTGACATCCTTGTCGGCCTGATAGGCCTTGTAGACCGACAGGAAGCGGCCGGCATCACCCTCGGCCCGGGCGACGACCTCCTGCTTGTAGGCCTCGGCCTCCTGGGTCAATTGCTCGGCCTGGCCGCGCGCCTGGGGAATGATTTCGTTCCGGTAGGCTTCTGCCTCGTTGCGCATTCTTTCCTGATCGGCTTTCGCGCGCTGCACGTCGCGGAAGGCATCGATGACGGGCGCCGGCGGATCCACCCGCTCGAGCTGCAGACCGGTGACCTCGATGCCCGCCTCGTAAAAATCAAGAACGTTTTGCAGGTAGGTGCGCGTGTCGAGTTCGATCTGGGCACGGTTCTCGGACGTGACCGACTGGCTCGGCGACTGGCCGACAACGAACCGCATGGCGCTTTCCGAGACGTTCCTGACCGCTTCTTCGGGGCTGCGAACGTTGAAAAGGAAGGCGCCGGCGTCGCGGATAACCCAGAAGACGGTGAAATTCATATCGACGATATTCTCGTCGCCTGTCAGCATCAGCGCCTCTTCCGGCACCTGCCGGCCGGCGCTGGTGCCGCGTCCCTCCGTCGCCTTCCTGAAACCGATGGCGACCTGGTTTTCCTGCGTCACCTTGGGTGTCAGCGCGCGCTCGATCGGCATGGGAATATGGTAATTCAGGCCCGGCTGCGTCGTGCGAGTCCATTCGCCGAAGCGCAGCACGACGCCCTGCTCGTCCGGCTCGACGCGGTAGAATCCGCTAGCCAGCCATAACGCCACTGCCGCGATGAGAATAATCCAGATGCCGCGCGAACTGCCGCCGGGAAACACTCTCCTGAGCCAGTCCTGGCCCTTGCGGAAGACCTCGTCCAGATCAGGGGGCTGCGGGCCGCCACCGCCGGGACCCCGGCCGCCGCCCGATCCCCAGGGGCTGTTGCCCCGGCCGCCGCCCGATCCTCCGCCAGAGCCCCCGCCAGAGCTCCCGCCTGACCCCCATGGGCCGCCCTTTCCCGTCTGATCGTTCCACGGCATGCATCACGTCCTTTTGCAGCGGCAGGTGGTAAAAATTCGCGCCACCACCTTATATCTTTTCGTTCCCCCGTATATAGAGGTGACGATCGGCCGGTTCAATCGCCGGGGCAGGAAAACCGTCATTTTTTATGGGGTTTTGCCCTGCCCGCGGGACGGGCCTGTCCGCCACCGACGGGCCGGAACATCCTCTGCCTCCCGCCCCGCGTCAGGGCGAGGCGAGATCGAGCACCAGGAAAGAATGACCCGAGGGAAGTACCAGCCATGGCAGCGCCGACAGAAGATCTCGTCCGGGAAGAATTGAAACGTGTGCCGCTCCCCGATGGCGGCGATGTTTTCACGGCCGGGCTGGCGAACGCCATCATCGTCAAGGACGGCAATGTCCACATCATGCTTGAGATCGACCCCGCCCAGGCGGAACGCATGGAGCCGGTCCGTAAAATGGTCGAGGAGACGGTCGGCCGGCTGACGGGCGTCCTGTCCGTCACCGCCGTGCTGACTGCTCACGCGAAAGCCGGCCACGCGAATGCGGGCCAGGCGAAAGCGGGCCAGGACGCTACCGGCGGGCGGGCATCCGCGCCGGGACCGCGGGGCGGCAAGCCCCAAAGGCCCGATATCCCGGGTGTCCGGACCATCGTCGCCGTGGCCTCCGGCAAGGGCGGGGTCGGCAAATCCACCACCGCCGCCAACCTTGCCATGGGTCTCAAGAACAAGGGGCTCAGCGTGGGCATTCTGGACGCCGATATTTACGGCCCCTCCATGCCCCGGCTTCTCGGGATCAAGGGCACGCCCGAGAGCGACGGCAAGACAATCCAGCCGATGGAAAATTACGGCGTCAAGTGCATGTCGATCGGGTTTCTGGTCGATGAGGAGACGCCCATGATCTGGCGCGGCCCCATGGTCCAGTCGGCGATCGAACAGATGCTGCACGATGTCAACTGGGGCGAGTTGGATGTGCTGGTGGTGGACCTGCCGCCCGGTACCGGGGACGCCCAACTGACCATGGCCCAGCGTGTGCCGCTGACGGGCGCGGTCATTGTCTCGACGCCGCAGGATCTCGCCTTACTGGATGCACGCAAGGGACTCAACATGTTCCGCAAGGTCGAGGTTCCCGTTCTGGGAATCATCGAGAACATGAGCTATTTTCTGTGCCCGCATTGCGGCGAACGCAGCGACATTTTCGGCACTGGCGGCGTACGGGCGGAGGCGCTGCGCCTGGGCACGGATTTCCTCGGTGAAGTGCCATTGCACATTGAAATCCGCGAGACGTCGGACGAGGGCCGTCCGGTTGTCGCCACGGCGCCCGACAGCCCGCAGGCCAGACCCTATCTGGATCTGGCCGACACCGTCTGGGAGAAGCTCCAGGCACAGGCTGCCGCGCCAGGCCGCCAGGCGCCCAGGATCGTGGTCGAATGAACCCCGCCTAGCCCAGCTTGAAGTGCTTGCGAATGCCTTCCGCACCGGTCTCGTAGACCATGGCGATGATCTTGGCGCATTCCTCTTTCGGCGCTTTTTCGGGCGTGTAATTTCCGACCCAGGTCAGCGTCGATTTTCGCGGACCCTTGCGCGCCACAGACAAGGATGACGAGTAGCCAGAAAATGGCATGTCGCCCTCGGTGATGACATAGGTCATCGAACGACCCTTTTCATCGAGCCTGGTCAGAAGCTCCTTGACCGCGCCGCCGCCCTTGAGTGCCATGTGGCGGATACGCCCGCCATCCTCGACCTTGTTCTTTAGGATCAACGGGTGCCATTTCGGCATGCCGTGGAAGCCGCTGACCAACTCCCACAATTCCTTGGCCGGCACTTCGAACTCGAAACTGCGTGTCACCTTTGGCATATCATCCTCCCTCTCGGCTGGCCGGGTCTAGGGCGCCCGGCCCAGAAGTTCCATCAACTCCGTCCATTCACGCCGGCTCAACCCGCTCGCCTCGCGCGAAACGTTTTTGCCGTCGATCATCTGCCGCACGACCTCGAGGGCACGAGCCGACAGGCGCGCGCCGCCCAGGCCGTATTCGACAAACGCCTCGTAAGCAGCCGGACACCATCGGCGAACAGTCTCCAGCAGGGCGTCCGCATAGACGCGGATTTCATACTGTGCGTGCCGGTCCGCCCGAAGTGCACAGAAATGCAGCAGGTTGTGGAGGTCGATTTTCCAATACCACTGCGTATAGTAATTGAGCGTGAGGTTCATGCGCGCCAGTTCGCGGGCCAGACCGGATTTGTCCGGGTCCACCGGATTGCCCGCCTCGTCCTCGTTCAGCATCTCGCTGTAACTGCGATAGGCCTGCTCGCTGTCCTCTTTCAGGATTTGCAGCACCCGATCGGCCTCTGCGCCCTCAAGCACATCACCCCGTCCCTGCCGGTTCGACGCTGACTGTGCCCCAAGCTGCTCGCGCGCGGGAATGTAGAATTCCTTGTCCAGGATGGAGTAGCGGGCCGAATATTCGTTGACGTTGGCGGTCCGGTGGCGAATCCATTGCCGCGCCACGAAGATCGGCAGCTTGATGTGGTATTTGATCTCGCACATCTCGAACGGCGTCGTGTGCCGGTGGCGCATCAGGTAGTTGATGAGGGCCTTGTCCTCGCTCACCTTGCGCGTGCCCTTGCCGTAGGAAACCCGGGCCGCCTGGACGATGGCCCCATCGTCGCCCATATAGTCGATCACCCGGACAAAGCCGTGATCCAGGATCGGCACCGCCTGGTAGAGCGTTTCCTCCAGCGCCGGGGCAACGGCGCGCCGGGTCGGCGCCGTCTGCGCGCGCTGGGTTTCGATATCGGCAAGCTGTTCGGGGGTCAGGGACATGTTGTGAGACGTATCTGGGTATGACGGATCGGGATCGTTGGCTCGGGACCGGTTGCGCGTCCTCGGGCGAGCCGGGAAACGTTCGACGGGCCGGGCACTCTAGCGGCTTGCTCGGGGCGAGGCCAGAAGTTGCTCGGCCCGATCGCGATGCGTGCCGGAGCTCCCCGGTTCGCCACTGGCGGGCGGCCGGTTGAGCCGGCGCCGCCCGGAAACCGGCCCGGAGTGCGGCTTTGCCGGCCGCTACCGCCGGCCTTTTAATTGCCGGGGCAGTTTCCTATATTTTATGTGTCGGGCAACCGACTATGGCGATAAACGCCATGACCACTACCCGTATCGGACCCGGGGGCAGTACCCGGCGCCTCCACCATTCCGGCCACTTCTTCCGGACACCCGGCTCACCGGCCAGCTATGGGGGCGAACCAGGATCGACGTGCGAGGGAAAGTCATGGTTTTTGCCCGGCATGGTACCGCCGTTATCGGGCCTTTTACAGCTGCCAACGATAATGAGGTAGCACTCGCTGCTTAGTCTCTAAGTAAGCGCGGTCCGGAGGGCACCGGGCAACAGAAGCCCTCCACTCTTGGCTGTCGTCTTTCCCGGATTGGGGACATCGGGAAAGGCGGGATCTCCTCCCGTCCCGCGGTATCTATCAGACCCGCCATGGCCTTGGATCACGACCAGTACGAGACCCTTGTCGAGGATGCGCTTCGCAGCGTGGTGAAGACCGCGCTGGAGGCCACCGCGGAAGAGGGCCTGCCGGCCGGCCGCTCTCTCTACGTGACCTTCCGGACCATGGCCGACGGGGTCGAGCTGCCGGATTACCTGATCGCCAAATATCCCGAGGAAATCACCGTCGTCCTGGAACACCAGTTCTGGGACCTGCAGGTGGAGCCTGACGGCTTCGCCGTCACCCTCGCTTTCAACAAGAAACCCGAGCGCCTCGTCGTCCCCTTTTCGGCCCTCCTGCGCTTCGCTGATCCGGCCGTGCGGTTCGGCGTCCAGTTCGAGGGCCGGCGGCACGGGGCAACCGCGCCGGGCAGCGGGCAGGAAGGCGATGTCGCCACCTTCGAAACCTCGTCCGCCCGATCGGGGCATAGCGGGGCTACGGATGAGCCGCCGGTCGATGGCGATGCGGCGGACGACGACGCCAAGGTCGTGGCGATCGATGCCTTCCGGAAGAAATAAACCCGCACGCCCCTGCCGCCTTGTCGGCTCTGCCCGGCGGGACTCCCGCTAGCCCGTGGCCATCAGCCCCGAATTTATCGAATTCGTCCTGGACCAGCTCCGGGGGCTCGGTCCCGTCACGGTCAAATCCATGTTTGGCAGCAGAGGCCTCTATTTTGAGGGCCGGATTTTTGCGCTCATGGCAAGCGACAAGCTTTATTTCAAAGTGGACGACGCCAATCGCGCCGATTATGAGAGGGCGAGCTCGGAGCAATTCATCCCGAGCCTCCGCGGCAAGCCGTTTCCCATGCCATATTGGGAAGTGCCGCTGGAGGTGATGGAGGATAGCGAGGAGTTTTGCGAATGGGCGCGAAGGGCCTATGAAGCGGGATCGCGCGCCGCGGCCCCGGGCGCTGGCCGCCGGAGACCGCGGATAACCACCAGAAGGAAAACATCATGAGCACCAGTCAGGGCGTCCGGATCGAGTCCGATTCCATGGGGGAAATCGAAGTCCCCGCAGACTGCTACTGGGGCGCCCAGACCCAGCGCAGCCTGCAGAATTTCCGGATCGGCGGCGAACGAATGCCGGCGCCCGTGGTGCGCGCGCTCGGAATTCAAAAGAAGGCGGCAGCGCTGACAAACATGGCACTGGGCGACCTCGACGCGGCCTTGGGCAAGGCCATGGTTCAGGCGGCCGACGAGGTGATCGACGGGACGCTGGCGGACCATTTTCCGCTCGTTGTCTGGCAGACCGGCTCCGGCACACAATCCAATATGAATGCGAACGAGGTGATCGCCAACCGCGCGGCTGAAATTCTCGGCCAGCCCAAGGGCAAAAAGACGCCCGTGCACCCCAACGACCACTGCAATCTGGGGCAATCTTCGAACGACACGTTTCCGACCGTGATGCATATCGCGGCCGCTGGCGAGATCCACGGCGCCCTTCTGCCCGCGCTGACCAAGCTCCGAGACGCGCTCGACCGGAAAGTCTCGGAATTCGACGGAATCATCAAGATCGGCCGCACCCATCTGCAGGACGCCACGCCTTTGACTCTGGCGCAGGAATTTTCCGGCTACGTCCAGCAGATCAACAACGGCATCGACCGCATCGGCGCGACGCTTCCCCGGTTGATGCAACTCGCCCAGGGCGGTACGGCCGTCGGTACGGGACTGAACAGCCGCAAGGGATTCGACACCGCTTTCGCCGAACAGGTTGCCGACATCACGGATCTGCCTTTCGTCACGGCGGAAAACAAGTTCGAGGCGCTGGCCGCGCATGATTCCATGGTCGAGCTCTCGGGCGCCCTTAACGTGCTGGCAGTATCCCTCAACAAGATCGCCAACGATATCCGGCTCCTGGGCTCGGGGCCGCGCTGCGGTCTCGGCGAATTGGCCCTGCCGGAAAACGAGCCGGGCTCCAGCATCATGCCGGGCAAGGTCAACCCCACCCAGGCCGAGGCGATGACCATGGTCTGCGCCCAGGTCATGGGCAACCATACCGCCGTCACGGTCGCCGGCGCCCAGGGCCATTTCGAGCTGAACGTCTTCAAGCCGGTAATGATCTACAACGTGCTGCAATCCATCCGCCTGATCGCGGACGCCTCGGACAGCTTTACCGATAATTGCGTGACCGGCATCCGTGCCAACCGCGAACGGATCGAGCGGCTGCTGCATGAGTCACTGATGCTGGTTACGGCGCTGAATCCGCATATCGGTTACGACAATGCAGCAAAGGTTGCCAAGAAAGCGCATCAGGAGGGAACGACGCTCAAGGAGGCGGCCATCGCCCTCGATCTGCTGACGGCCGAAGAGTTCGACAGATATGTCGTCCCGGAAAACATGACCGGCCCCCGGAGCTGACGGAGGATCCGGTGGCCGATACCGAAACCGGGCCGGATACCAGCGCGCCCGAGACCGCGCCGAAGAAACGATCCGTTCTTGTCTCGGGTCACCCGACGAGCATTTCCCTCGAACCCGACTTCTGGCGCGTGCTGGCGCGGCTCGCGCGCGAGCGCGGCCAGTCGTTGAACGCTTTCGTGACGGAGATCGACCGGACGCGTCGGGGCAATCTGTCGAGCGCGATCCGGCTTTTCGTCCTGAAAAGTCTGGAGGACGCCCTCGCCCGGACGGAACAGGGCGAACCGTCGGAAAAATAGACCCGGCGCCTATCGGCCGCCTACTTGCGCAGCAGCTTGTCCAGCAGCCCCCCGGGGGTTGGCAACGCGCCCGTCCCCCCGCTTCCCGGACTTCCCTGCTCCCCGCCGCCATTTTTCGGCAGGACTTTCTCCAGGAACTTGCCGACACCTTTTTTCAGGTAATGCGCCTGGATCGCCTGCACGTCCAGCACCCGCTCGGGCGCCGTGAGGGGGCCGACGAGACGCAGGCCGAAGGGCGGCACGTCGGGCTTGTTGGCGAGCGAGATCGCGAGCGCCGTGTCCATGGTAAACCGGGCCAGATCGACATTGCCGGCGAGCTTGAGATCCGCCTGCCGGCTTTTGACCGTCAGATCCCGTGTCTGAACGACGCCGTTGCTGATCCGGAAATTTCCCGAGAGATCGCGAAAGGGTGTCGTGCCGCCTGAAAGCGCGGTCTGGAAGAGGCCGAGAAAGGCTTCGGGCGTATCGAGGTTTTCAAGCCGCTTCGTAATCGCGTCGATGTCGATCCCGATCAGACTCCCATTGGTCAGCGACGCCGCCCCATTGCCCGACAGGCTTTGCACCAGCGCCGCCTGGCTGCCGCCCTCGGCCGAAAGCCCGAAATCGAGGCCGAGGAGGCCACCGCCCAGCCCGAGATGACGCACGAGGTCAACCGCCTGGCCGAGATCGGCCTTCTGTACATTCAGCGCCGTGTTGATGCGCGGCGTGGCCCGGCCGTTCACCTGACCGGTCAGCGACAGATCGCCCCCGAACAGCCCGCCGCCAAGGCGCGAAATATCGGCGACGCTGTCCTTAAGGGTCATCACCAGGGACGGCTTCGAGAGACGGAAGGCGCCGTATTTGATTTCGGCCGCGTTGATTTGGACATCGGCATCCACGAGCCCCATCGCCGACAGGTCGATGGGGGCCGTCGACCAGGGCGGCCCCGCCGGTGCCGCCTGAGCCAATTCCGCCCCGCCGCTTGCGTCCGCGCGCTGGTCGGTGGCCAATCGCGCCTCACGGCGCGTGGGCACGAACATGTCGACCGGCACCTCGCTCAGGGCCAGCCGTGCAATCACGGCCGGCCGCGCGCCCGTAAGTTCGGCCTCCACCTGTCCATTCAGCGCGACCGGCCCGATGCGGCCCGTCAGGTCGGAGAGGCTGGCCGCAATGCTGTCCGCCTTGAGCCGGCCCGAAAGTTCGATCGGGCCGAGATTGCCGCCCGCCGGCTCGTAGAGCGGGTCGAAGACGCGAATGAGGCGTGCAACATTTGCATGCGAAACGCCGAGCGACAAATCCAGCGAGGGCTGCGCGGTCAGCTGGGCGATACGGCCCTGATAGGTGACCTGTCCGCCGGCAGCCCCGGCCGTGCCGTCGAGCGCGATGTCGCTGAGCTTGCCCGCCGCCGTTCCGTCGAGGCTGACCGTCCCCATTCGCCTGGCGACGTCCGGCACCGGCAGGTCGAGCGTGCCCGCGAGCGCCTCCAACTTCGGCACCGTGACATTGTAGCGTGCCTCCATCGTCGCCGCCGAGGTCAACTCGTCAATGCGGAGCGCCAGATCAGCGCGTGCGCCGAGAAGATCAGCCACCGCCAGTTTCCGGATATCCAGCCGGCCCTGCACGAGAGAAAGATCGAGCGCGATATCCTGCGCCGGCGCCTTGCGATAGATGAGCGATTCGACGCTGCCCCTGAAATTGAGATCGAAGTTGCCCAGGACTGCCAGCGCGGCGAGGGGGTCCGGCGCCGGTTTGCTCGCGCCTGCGCCACCGGGCGTCGGCGTCGGCGTCGGCGTCGGCGTCGGAGACGCGCTCTCGCTACTTTCCGCCGCCGGGGCCGCCAGATACTTGTCGAGATCGACCGTGCCCGCGCGCACGGAGACGCCCAGCCCGATCCGCGGCCCGAGGGCGGCCACCACCGCCCCCACTGCGCGTGTCTCGTCGAGCCTGACCTTGATATCCTGAATTTCGACCCGGGCGGCGCGCGCTTGTATATCGCTCCGATAATCGAATTTGCGTAACGCCTCGGGCGGCAAGCCCGCAAGGTCAACGCCGGCCCAGAACAGGAGACCACGCAGATCGGCCGAATCGAAGGCCAGCCCGCCCTTGAAACCGGGCTCACCCTCAAGGGGAAGTACTTCGCCATTCAGCGCGAAGCTGCTTTGACCCGGCAGGCTGACCGACAAATCGGCGATTTCGAGCCGACCATCCGCGAGCTGCGCCACCGCGCGCGCGTCGCGCATGGCGCCGCGGCCGTAATCGATCTCGTCGACCGTCACTTCGATCGACCCCGCCATGCCGGTCGGGACGGCGAAACCACCTCGTGCTGCCTGTTGTCCCCCGGCCGGGCCGGTTTGCCTGTCGGACCGCGCGCCCGAAGGAGGGGCGTCTTCCGCTGGCGCGACGCGGCCCCGCACGGTGATGGGGGCCTTGCCGATCAGAGGCTCGGCGTCGAATCCGGGAGAAAAGAGCCTGAGGTCCAGTCTGGGCGCGTCCGCGAAGGCCGCGTCCATGCGCCCCGTGAAGCGCGCCGGGCCAAGGGCAAGCTTCAGATCGGTCAGCGAGACGTTGCGAAGAGTGCCTTCGATCGGGCTTTCGAGCGAAAGCCCGTGCGCGAGAAGCCCCGGCACATCGTGGCGGCCCGCCGGCAGCGTGAGAGCGCGCAGGTCGGCCAGGCGATCGGCCGACAATGTGAGCGAGCCCGACAGCTTGCCCTCCGGCGTCGGCTCCGATAGCTGCCCGGCCAGAGTTAGCGCGCCTTCGCCGCCACCTGTGCCAAGCGCCAGCCGGAACGGCACGGCACGGCGGGACGCCACCTTGCCGACGCGGGCTTCCAGGGTGAGTGGCATCCCGTCGAGCGCCGCCGACGCTTCCAAATCGAACGGCCCGCTCAGCGATTCGGCCTCGAGATCGAGATCCATGTCGCTGACTTCCGTGCGCGTGCCGGCGGCCCGATCGATATAGACGAGGCGCCCGTTCTCGATCCGGGCCCGGCTTACGGATACACCTAGCGGCACATCGGTCCCGCCCTCGTCGTCGGCGGCCACCCCGTCGACGCCGCCCTCGGCCGGGGCTGTTGCCCGGGCCGGGGTGAGTTCCCAGTTCGCAGTGCCGTCGGCACGCTTCTCGAGCACGATCACAGGGTCCTCGAGCACGATGGAGGAAACCGCAACCGTGCCCGTGAACAGGGGCCAGAACGCCAGACGCACATCGAAGGCAGAAACGCGCACCATGTCAGGCGTGGTCCCGTCCTCGAAATTCGAAAGGCGGACATCGGACAGGGTAAGGGCGGGGCTCGGCAGCAGGCGAAGGCCGATATCGCCGCCGATCACCAGTTCGCGGCCCGTCGCGTCCAGGACGGCCTGGCGGATCTGCGGCTTGTATTCATTCCAGTCAAGAAACGCCGGCACGATCAGCAGAAGCGCGACGACCGCCGCCAGAATGGCCCCAAGAAGGAGAGGAAGGCGGCGGCGCGGTGCGGGTGCGGAAGCCGGTTTGTCTGAGGAAGTCATGGGATCCTTTCGCCGTCTCGAATGGTTGCCTGGGAAAGCCCGGCCTGCCGGTCAGCGCCGGCGGTCTCGATGCTGCGTCGTCCTGGCTGACGAGCCTATCATAGATTGAATTATGGCCTGCCCGTGACAGGAGCTCCATGATCGCACTCATCCTCGCCGGAACCACGGCGGCCGCCACGGTCATCGGGCGCCCCGTAACCGCCGCCGCCCGGTGTCTCGATGATCAGGCAATCGCCCGGTCCGACCTGGATTTCCGCGGTCCCCGCAAGCTCCTCGACCCGGCCATCGGCGCGCCGGACGCTGTTGCGGCCGGTCTGGCCCGCCCGGCCGCCGGCCAGGCCAAAGGGCGCGACCCGCCGGCGGTTGGACAGGATGGCCGCCTGCAGTTCCTCGAGGAAGCAGATTTCGCGCACAGCCCCGTCGCCGCCCCGGTAACGGCCGTCTCCGCCGCTCCCCCGACGGATTGCGAAGGTCCCTATTCGTACCGGGAAGCGCCATTCCAGCACCTCGGGATCGGTCAGGCGCGAGTTGGTCATATGTGTCTGGACCGCGCTCGCCCCCGTAATGCCGGGGCCGGCCCCCGCGCCGCCGGCGATGGTCTCGTAATACTGGTAGCGGGCATTGCCGAAGGTGAAATTGTTCATCGTCCCCTGGCTCGCCGCCAGGGCACCCAGTGCGGCGAACAGCGCGTCCGCCAGACATTCCGATGTCTCGACATTTCCCGCCACCACGGCGGCGGGGGCGGACGGGTTGAGAAAACAGTCCCCGGGAATGACGATCTCGAGCGGTTCGAGGCATCCCGCATTCAGCGGGATCGCGTCTTCGACCAGGGTACGGAAGACATAGAGCACGACCGCACGACAAATGGCGCTTGGCGCGTTCAGATTGTTGTCCCGCACGGCGCTGGTGCCGGAAAAATCCACCCGCGCGCGACGCGCGCGCCGGTCCACCGTGACGTGGACGCAAATCTTCGCGCCGTCATCCATCTCGGTTTCGTATGCGCCGTCCTCCAGCCGGTCCAGTACCCGGCGTACGGATTCGGCCGCGTTTTCGCGCACATGACCCATATAGGCGCGCACGACGTCGAGACCGAAGGCCGCCACCATCCGGTTCAGTTCTTCAGCCCCCTTTTCATTAGCCGCAATCTGGGCCTTGAGGTCGGCGATGTTCTGATCCGGATTCCGGACAGGATAAGGCGGCGCGGCGAGAATCCCGCGCAGTTCCGCTTCGCGCAATTCTCCGTTTTCGACCAGTAGGAAATTCTCGATCAGGATGCCTTCGTCCTCGATGCGCCGGCTGTGGGGTGGCATCGAGCCCGGCGTCAGTCCGCCGATATCGGCGTGATGGCCCCGCGCCGCCACGTAGAACAGGATGTCGTCCCCCGTTTCGGCAAAGACCGGCGTAACCACGGTGACATCGGGCAAATGCGTGCCGCCGGCATAGGGTGAGTTCATGACGTAGACGTCGCCGCGCTTCATTTCCCCCGACCGCGCCTGAGCAATGGCGGCAACGGAATCCCCCATGGAGCCGAGATGAACCGGAATGTGCGGGGCGTTCGCGATCAGCCGGGCTTCGGCATCAAAAATGGCGCAGGAAAAATCGTAGCGCTCCTTGATATTGACGGAGTGAGCCGTATTGGCGAGAACCGCGCCCATCTGTTCGGCAATCGACATGAAGAGGTTGTTGAAGACCTCGAGCATGACAGGATCGGCCGCCGTGCCGACGGCATGGCGGCTCGGTCGTGCGACGCGGCGCGTCAGCACCATCATGCCGCCGGAGCGGATTTCGCCCTGCCAGCCGGGTTCGATCACCGTTGTGGCCGTCGTCTCGGTGACGAGCGCGGGGCCGGCCAATCGCGCCCCCGGCTCCAGCGCCGCGCGGTCGTAAACTCCCGCCGTCTCCGTCCCTGTCTGCCAATAAACCGGCCGGCGCGCAACCGGGTCGGGCGCCGGCCCGGCAGCCGGTCCGGCCGGTTCCGTCAGCGCTTCAATACCGCCATCGATCGCCGCCGTCCGGCCGACCGCCTCCACCAACAGCGCGTCGAGGATGAGGGGCTTTTCCGCCATGACGAAACCGAAGCGCCGGCGATGCAATTTCGCGAATGCTTCTGCCATGGCTTCTGCCTCGCCAAACGGAACTTCGAGCGCGGTGTCGCTGCCGGCGTATTTGACCAGGGCGGTCGCCGTCACCGTGACCACCGACTCGTCCATATCCTGCCGGCTGACCTCCTCGCGGGCGGCGCGGGACAGTGCCTCCACGCGGGCACGAAACAACGCTTCGTGCGCGGGGGTGAGCGGGCGCTCTACCGATTCCTCGCGAATGGCCCGAATGTCGGCGAGCCCCATGCCATAGGCGGAAAGAACGCCGGCATAGGGATGGATCAGCACCGTTTCGATGCCCAGCGCATCTGCCACCAGACAGGCGTGCTGCCCGCCGGCGCCGCCAAAACAGACAAGCGCATATTTCGTGACGTCATAACCGCGCTCGACCGAAATCTTCTTGATCGCATTGGCCATGTTTTCCACTGCAATCTGAAGAAAACCGGCCGCCACCGTCTCGCCGTCCGTTGCCTGGCCCGTCACCGCGCCGACCTCGGCCGCAAGCGCCGCGAATTTCTCCCTTACGATGGCGCTATCAAGCCGCTGATCGCGGCCGGGGCCAAACAGCGCCGGAAAGAAATCGGGCTGAATCTTGCCAAGCATGACGTTGCAGTCGGTCACTGTCAGCGGCCCGCCCCGGCGGTAGGAAGCCGGCCCCGGTTCGGCCCCGGCGGATTCGGGCCCGACGCGCAACCGCGCGCCGTCGAAACGGCAGATGGACCCGCCGCCCGCCGCCACGGTATGGATCCGCATCATCGGCACCTGAAGGCGCGTGCCCGCCACTTCGTTATCGAGGCTGCGCTCGTACTGGCCGGCGTAATGGGCGACATCCGTCGATGTCCCGCCCATATCGAAGGTGATAAGGCGCTCGAAGCCGGCCGCCTCGCTCGTCTTGACCGCGCCGACAATGCCGCCGGCAGGCCCCGACAGGATGCTGTCCTTTCCCCGGAAGAACCGTGCATCCGCCAGGCCGCCCGAGGACTGCATGAACATGAGCCGGACATCGCCAAGGGCGGCAGCCACGCCCTCGACATAGCGCCGCAGCACCGGGTTCAGATAGGCATCAACGATGGTTGTCTCGCCGCGCGGAATGAGCTTGATCAGCGGGCTGATCTCGTGGGAGGCCGAAACTTGCGGGAAGCCGATATCGCGGGCGATTTCCGCGGCCCGCGCCTCGTGGCCCGAAAAGCGATAGCCATGAAGAAAGGCGATCGCCACAGATTTGAGCCCGTCCCTGAAGGCCGCCTCGAGGATCTGGCGCAGCCCGTCTTCGTCCAGGGGCGAGAGAATTTCGCCCGTCGCGCTCACGCGTTCAGGGATCTCCACAATTCGCTCGTAAATGACGGGCGGGCGGCGAATCTCGCGGGCAAAGAGATCGGGCCGCGCCTGATTGCCGATCAGCCAGGCATCCCCAAACCCCTTCGTCGTCAGCACAAGTACGCGGTCGCCCTTACGCTCAAGCAGCGCGTTGGTGGCGACCGTCGTTCCCATCTTGAGATGTCGGATCAGGTGCCCGGGAAGGGAGGCTTCCGACCCGAGCCCCATGATCTGCCGGATCCCGGCCGTCACCGCTTCCTCATAGTGTGCCGGATTTTCCGAGAGGAGCTTGTGCGTGAGCCGCCGCCCATCGGGGGCGAGGGCGACGAGATCGGTAAACGTGCCCCCCCGGTCGACCCAGAATCGCCAGCCCTCGGCGCCGTCGCGGTGCGGCAAGCTATCGCCGGTCAAGCCGCGCCCGCTTTCTCGCGCCGGGCGGACGCGGGCGGAGACCGCAAAGCAAGGACCGGGCGTCCCATCAGGCCACGAGGCAGCGCGCGATGTTCGCGAAGCTGCGCCGGAAGACATCGGCCAGGAATGCGGCCCCATCCGGCTCGAATCCGGCCGGCGCATCTTCCGCCGCGCCAAAGCGGCAGGACCATTCGATCAGCGTGGTATCATCGGCCGTGACCGGGCGCAGTTCGAGCCAGCCGACATAGTCGCGAAGCGGAACGGGCGAGCGGATGATGGCGTAGGTATATCGGTGCTCCTCCTCGGAGCGATCGACCTGAATGCCGAGAATCTGCGAGCCATCCTTCTGGGTCGTCAGGCGCACGCAACCCACGGCCGTGCCGGGCAATCCGTTTTGAAGCTCGCTCGCCACAATGTCCGGCTGCCAATCCGGCATCGAATTGAAGTCCCCCACCAGCGCCCAGACCCGTGACACCGGATGAGGAATGACCGCACTTTCGTGAACACGGATCATCTGTCCCCACTCTCGTCTCGTTTCGTGCGCCCGGATTGTACGGAGTCAGGCCCGATCTCGAAAAGCGCTTCTTCGGGACCCGGCCCGGGCCTGGTGGACGCCGGCGGGCGCCTCACTTATAGAAGGAGCCTGATTTCCGGCACGGAACGGGTTCCGAATGAGCATCTGGGGCAAAATTATCGGCGGCGCGGCGGGCTTCGCCCTGGGCGGCCCGCTGGGCGCCATCCTGGGGGTCGCAGCCGGCCACGCAATCGACCGCAACCTGCCCGGCAAGGGCGCGGCCGGGGCCGATACGGCGCAGGCGGCCTTTACCGTGGCGCTCATCGTGCTGGCCGCCAAACTGGCCAAGGCCGATGGGCACGTCACCCGTGACGAGGTGGACGCCTTCAAGCGCCTCTTTCATATTCCGCCTGAGGAAAGCCGGAATGTCGCCCGCATTTTCGACGCGGCCAAGAAGGATGCGACCGGATTCGAGCCCTATGCGGCGCAGGTCGCGGGATTTTTCCGCCGCTCGCCCGCCGTCCTCGAGGAACTGCTTGACGCCCTGTTCCACATCGCGCGCGCCGACGGGGATGTCAGTCCGAGCGAAATCGCCTATCTGCGCGAGGTGGCCCGCATCTTCGGACTTGGGGAGCGGGAGTTCGAGCGCGTCAGCGCGGCCAGCGACGCGGCGCAAAAAAGCGACCCTTATGGTGTGCTGGGGCTTGACCGTTCGGCCAGCGATGATGACATCAAGAAGACCTATCGTCGGCTCATTCGCGAGAACCATCCCGACAAGCTGATCGCCGAGGGCATGCCCGATGACTTCATCGAGCTGGCAAACGAGCGGATGGCCACGATCAATGCCGCGTATGACCAGATCGAAAAAGAACGCCGCCTTTAAGGCACGATCCCCGCACACCATCCTCGCATAGGCACGATCCTCACAAAATGGCTGATCCTCCCATCCTGGCGTTACGCGACGGCACGGTTTCCTTCGGACAGAAGCCGGTTTTCAGGGACGTCTCCATTTTCCTCAATCGCGGAGACAGGGCCTGCCTGATCGGGCGCAATGGCTCCGGCAAGTCCACCTTGATGAAAACACTGATCGGCGAAATCGAGCTCGACGCCGGGGAACGCTATGTCGAGCCAGGGGCGCGTATCGTCTACCTGCGCCAGGAGCCGCAATTCGATCCCGACACCGCCTGCCGCGATATCGTCCTCTCGGGCCTGCCGCCACGACTGCCGACCGAAAACGAGTCGGACCGTACACACATGGCCGAGGCCGCGCTGGACGAGATCGAGCTGGCGCCGGCGCTGAAGGCGGGTGAGTTGTCGGGCGGGCAGGCGCGCCGTCTGGCCCTTGCCCGGGCGTTCGCCGGCGAGCCCGATGTGCTGCTCCTCGACGAGCCGACCAATCATCTTGATTTGCGGATGATCCGATGGCTTGAGGACAGGCTCAAACGTTTTCGGGGCGCACTTTTGATGGTCAGTCACGATCGCGCCTTCCTCCGCGCGCTCGGCACCAGCATCCTCTGGCTCGAACGCGGCAAGCTGCGCCAGACGGCCCGCAATTTTTCGGCATTCGATGAATGGTCCGAAGAAGTGCTCGAAGCGGAAGAAAAAGAACTCGCACGGCTCGACACCAGGATCGCGCAGGAAATTCATTGGCTGCATCGGGGCGTGACAGCGCGCCGCCGGCGGAATATGGGGCGGCTGGCACGGCTGGCGGAAATGCGCGACAGGCGGGCCGCCCGGACCGATCCGGCGCGCCGCGCCAAGCTTCAGATTACCGCCGACGACGACCCGAGCAAGCTGGTGCTGGAGGCGCATCGGGCATCGTTCACTTATCCGGATCAGGACCGGCCGACCATCCGGCCCTTCTCGACCCGCATCCTCAAGGGCGACCGTGTCGGTCTGGTCGGACCCAACGGGGCCGGCAAGACAACGCTCTTGCGTATGCTGATCGGCGAACTGCCGCCGACCGGGGGGAAAATCCGCTTCGGCGCGGCCCTCAAGACCGCTTATTTCGATCAGAACCGCGCGCAACTCGATCCGGCCGCGACCCTTTGGACCACATTATGCGAAGACGGCGGAGACACGGTTTTCGTCAATGGCCGGGTGCGCCACGTCGTCGCCTACCTCAAGGATTTCCTGTTCTCACCCGATCAGGCGCGCCAGCCCGTGGGCAGTCTTTCGGGCGGCGAGCGCAATCGCCTGATGCTGGCGCGGATCCTGACCAAGCCGAGCAACCTTCTCGTGCTCGACGAGCCGACCAACGATCTCGACATGGATACGCTCGACCTGCTGCAGGAAACGCTTGACGACTACGATGGCACGCTGCTCATCGTCAGCCATGACCGGGACTTCCTGGACCGGCTGGTCACCAGCGTCATCGTCCTCGACGGATCCGGCCAGGCCGATGAGTTCGTCGGCGGCTACAGCGAATACGCCCGGCGGATCGGCGACGTTTTCGGGTCGGGAGGCGGTCGGGCCAACAAGTCCGCCCGAGAGGGCCGAACGAATGAGGCCGGCAAGACGAAGTCGGCGCGGCCCACACGTCTCAGCTACAAGGACCAGCGCGATCTGGATCTTCTGCCCGACCGGATCGCGCAGCTCGAAGCGCAAAAGGCCGGGCTGGAAAAGAAACTTGCCGATCCCGCGCTTTATCAGAATGATCCGCATGATTTTGAACGCCTGGCGGCCGAACTGGAAGCCCGTCAGGCGGAGCTGGCGGCAGCGGAACAGCGTTGGCTCGATCTTGAAACCTTGCGCGAGACGATCGAGGCGGGAAAGCCGGGCTAGCCATGCGGACCGAGATCATCAGTCACCCGTCGCCCAATTGCGAGGACCGTCCGTCCGGGCAGACGGTCGATACGCTGATCATTCATTACACCGGCATGCAGAGCTACCAGGCGGCACTCCGCAACATGTGCGACCCCGCGGCCAAAGTCAGCGCCCATTACATGGTCGGACGCAACGGGCTGCGCTATCGGCTGGTGGATGAGGAACGCCGCGCCTGGCATGCCGGGATGGCGTCCTGGCAGGGGGCGGCCGATATCAACGACCGATCGATCGGGATCGAACTGGTCAATCCCGGCCACGAATGGGGCTACATCCCGTTTCCGGCGGCCCAGATGGCAAGCCTCGAAGCGCTCATATTCGATATTCTGGAACGTCACCCGATCCCGGCCGAGCGTATTCTGGGTCACAGCGACGTGGCACCGCTGCGCAAACAGGACCCGGGCGAATTATTCGACTGGCAGGGGCTCTCGGAAATCGGCCTTGGTGTCTGGCCGGGCGCCGACACGCCCGCCGACACGGTACCGGCACCCGACGATGTCGGCGCAATTCAGACTCTGCTGCGCCGCTTTGGCTATGCCTGCCCCGATACCGGCCGACTTGATGACGAAACGCGGGCCGTGATCCTCGCCTTTCAGCGGCATTTTCAGCCAGAAGCGACCGGCCTGCCGCCCGATCCCGAGATGTGTCGCCGGCTGGCCGATCTGGCACAGCGCTTTGGCGCGCCCTAGCCGTCCTTGACGGGCCGTCACGGCCACCCTACCTAGGTAGTGCCAGATGGCCGGATGGCCGCTCCCGCGACGCTTTTGCCCGCGGGGGAGGAAAGTCCGGGCTCCACGGAAACACGGTGCCGGGTAATGCCCGGCGGGGGCGACCCCAGGGAAAGTGCCACAGAGACCATACCGCCCGGCCCTCGAGCCGGGTAAGGGTGAAAAGGTGCGGTAAGAGCGCACCGCGCGGCCGGTAACGGCGGCGGCAGGGTAAACCCCACCGGGAGCAAGACCAAATAGGGGCGGCAGGCCTGGTTCTGCCAGGCAAGCGGGTTTCCGCGCCGTCGCCCGGGTCGGTCGCGCGAGGCGCCCGGTGACGGGCGTCCCAGATGAATGGCCATCCCCCGCCTCGGCGGGGACAGAACCCGGCTTACAGGCCATCTGGCTTTTTTCTTTCATAACAGGGTCTTGTAAAAATCTGGCCGGGCGCCCGGCCGGTCCGGCCCCAAATAGAACATAAGTAGAACAAAATATTGGTGACCGCAATATTTGGGGGTCCAAATCAAGCCTCCCCCTTTCATTTGGGGGTTGTGCCCCTTCGCGCCGAACCCGACCGGAAAATGGCTGAAAACCCAAGCGGTTACGGTCTATTTCCATTGACGCCCAAAATTACCCATGATATCCCATAACGTCCCAATCCCGGCAAGGATGGGGACGCGCCAGGAGGGGATGCCCGGGCCGATCCCGCCATCCGCATAACGGCGCACTGGGTATCGGCCGAGAGGGGGCCAAGGGCGATGACGCCCGTGGGGACGAACGTGGCGCTGTTTCTTTCCACCTTCGTAAACAAGATCGACCGCAAGGGCCGGGTTTCGGTCCCTGCCCCCTTTCGTGCTGCCCTGGCCGGGCAGAGCTTTCACGGCCTGGTCGCGTTTCGGTCCTACAAGCTGCCCGCCGTGGAGGCCTTCGGTTTCGACCGCATGGAACAGATCTCGCGGAGCGTCGACGGTCTCGACCTGTTTTCCGACCGCCAGGACGATTTGACGGCGACGATTTTCGCCGATGCCCGCCAACTTGCTTTCGATGGCGAGGGGCGGATCATGCTGCCCGAAGATCTGCTGGCCCATGCCGGCATCGCGGAACGCGCCGCCTTTGTCGGCCGTGGCCCCACTTTTCAGATTTGGGAACCCGAAGCCTTTGCCGCGCATCAGGAAACGGCGCGCGCCCGGGTCATCGCCGACGGCGCGACGCTCCACCTCAGTCCGCCGGCCGGGGGCGGAGGCAGCGCGCCATGATGGCGGACGACACCCCTTTCGCCACCAGCCACGCCGCGACAAACAGCGGCCATCTCCCCGTTATGATCGCCGAAGTGCTTGCCTTCCTCGCGCCACATGAGCGGGGAATCTATGTCGATGGCACGTTCGGCGGCGGCGGCTACAGCCGCGCGCTTCTGGCGGGCGGGGCCGGCAAGGTATTCGGCATCGACCGCGACCCGGAAGCTGTGGCGCGCGGGCAGGCGCTGGCCGACGAGCAGCCGGGACGTTTCGTGATGCTGAAGGGAACGTTCGGGCGGATGGACTCGCTCGTACGCGCCAATGGCACCGATTTCGTCGACGGGATCGCCCTCGATCTGGGCGTGTCCTCTTTCCAGCTGGACGACCCGGCGCGCGGCTTTTCTTTCGCCAAGGACGGGCCGCTCGACATGCGTATGAGCCAGGGAGACGGCGGAGACGCGAGTGCGGCCGATCTCGTCAACCAGGCGGAAGAAAAGGAATTGGCCCGGATTTTTCGCGAGTACGGAGAGGAGCGCTTCGCGCGGCGCATCGCCCGCGCGATCATCGAGCGCCGGATGCAGGGCCCCATCACCCGCACGGGCGAACTCGCGGAGATCATTCGGGACGCTGTCCCGGGCGGACGCAGGCAGAAATCGTCCAAGGCCAGCAAGATCGATCCCGCGACTCGCAGTTTTCAGGCGCTCAGGATCGCCGTGAACCACGAAATGGAGGAATTGGACCAGGGGCTGGCGGCGGCAGAGGAACTCCTCCGGCCGGGGGGCCGGTTGGCGGCCGTCTCCTTTCACTCGCTCGAGGACCGCCGGGTCAAATCCTTTCTCCGCCGTCGCAGCGGCGATCGGCCCAGCCCGTCGCGCCATCTGCCGCCGGTCCCCGAGACGCTGGCCGAGCGCCCTGGATTTCGCCAGTTGACCCGCCGGGCGGTGAAACCCGGCGCAGCCGAGATCGCCCGCAATCCCCGCGCCCGCTCGGCCCGGCTGCGGGCGGCCGAACGACTGGCCGCGGCCAGCCCGGGCGGAGGCGCGTGATGCGCCGGTCCACCCTGTTCTCCCTCGCTTTCGCCCTGCTTCTCGGGATCTTCGTCTTCGCCGTGAAGTACCAGGTAATGGATCTTGAACGCGAAGTGACACAACTCAACCGCGACATCCTTTCCAGCGAGGAAGCTATCCACGTGCTCGAGGCCGAATGGAGCTTCCTCAATCAGCCGGACCGGTTGCGCAAACTTTCGGGCAAATATCTCGACCTCGCCCCCGCGCGATCCGATCAGTTCATCACCCTCGACGCATTTCGCCAGCGCTACCCGGATTTACCCGCGACGCCCCGGGCGCCGGCCCGGCCCGAAGCCACGAGCCGGCCCGGCCCCGTCGCTTCGCACGACCGCGGCACCTCGCAGAGCTCCGTCGTCGTCGAACCAGCCGCCCTCACGGGAGGCCATCCATGACCAGAGCCAGACGCAGCGCCTCAGGCCAGGCCGGCACCACGCCCGGAAAACACGGCCGGGTCCAAATGGACGGGCACGTCAAGCAGGCGCTTGAAACCGGGCGCACGCGCATCGTCATCATGAGCGCGCTGTTCGTGCTGGCGTTTTTCGTGGTCGGCCTGCGCCTCTTCGAGGTCATGGCGCTCAACCGCGCGGCCGAGCCGCGACTTGCCAAAATGCCCGAGACAGCGAGCCTGCACATGGCGCGCGCCGATATCGTCGACCGCAACGGCGTGCTGCTCGCGACCAATCTTGCGACCGCCTCACTCTACGCTGAACCGCGTCGCGTGCTGGATCCCGCGGACGCCGCGCGCCGGCTGGTGCGGGTCCTTCCCGGCCTTTCCGAGCCGGAGCTCCGCGCCAAGCTGTCCGGTGGGCGAAGCTTCGTCTGGCTTCAGCGCAACCTGACACCGGGCCAGCAATACGAGGTGAACCGTCTCGGTCTGCCGGGCCTGCAGTTCCTGCGCGAGGAGCGTCGTGTCTATCCGCATGGCCCCGCGGCCGCGCACGTGCTGGGCATGACAAACGTGGACAACGAGGGTCTCTCGGGCGTGGAAAAAGGCCTGGATGATCTTCTGCGCACCAGCCAGTCGCCGGTACGGCTGTCCGTGGATATCCGGGTGCAGAGCATTCTGCGCGATGAGCTTTCGAAGAAGGCCGAAGAATTCAGCGCGAGCGGCGCCGCCGGCATCATGATGGACGTGACCAGCGGCGAAATCATCGCCCTCGTCTCGCTGCCGGACTTCGATCCGAACCAGCCAGGTACGGTGAACGCGGCCACGACGTTCAACCGCATCACGCTCGGCGTCTACGAGATGGGGTCCACCTTCAAAACGTTTTCCACGGCGCTAGCGCTGGAAAAGGGAACGGTCACCCTTTCGGACCAATACGAAACGTCCGACCCGATCCGTATCGCCCGGTTCACCATCCGCGATTTCAAGCCGAAGAAGGGGCCGCTCAGCGTGCCCGAAATCTTCATGTACTCATCCAATATCGGCACCGCCAAGATGGCCATGGATGTCGGCACCCAGGCCCAGCGCGACTTTCTCGACCGGATCGGCCTTCTTTCGACGCCGCACCTCGAACTGCCCGAGATCGGCTCGCCCCTCGTGCCGGCGCGCTGGCGCGACATCAACACCATGACGATTTCCTTCGGCCACGGCCTTGCCGTGACGCCGCTCCAGATGGCGACGGCCACCTCGGCGATCGTCAACGGCGGCACTCTGCCCCGCGCAACGCTGCTTGCCCATGACACGGATGACCGGGTCGAGACCGGCCCGCGTATCATCTCCCCGCGCACGTCCGAAAAAATGCGCCACCTCCTGCGCCTCGCCGTCGAGCACGGCACCGGCAGCCATGCCGTGGCGCCAGGCTACCTTGTGGGCGGCAAGACGGGCACGGCGGAAAAGACGTCGGACGGGCGGTACGGTGAGGGGTTGCTGTCCTCGTTCTCGGCAGCCTTTCCAATCAATGACCCGCGCTACGTGCTGGTCGTTCTGATCGACGACCCGAAAGGTACAAAGGAATCTTTCGGCTACGCGACCGGCGGCTGGACCGCAGCGCCGGTGGTCGGCAGCGTCGTCGAAAAGGCGGCACCCCTGCTTGGCGTGCGCCCGACGCTGCGTTTTCAAGATCCCAAATTCGAAGAACTCCTTACCCATGTGGGAACACGGGGACACTGAGGTGCGGTTGGACGAGGTGCTGGCTTTCCAAGACATACAGGAGTCCGCTGATGCCGCTCGCGCGATCCAGATCGCGGGGCTGACGGCGGATTCCCGCGACGTCCTGCCGGGATTTCTCTTTGCCGCCCTGCCAGGGGCGAAGGCCGACGGCGCGCGTTTCGTGCCCGATGCCATCCGCAACGGAGCGGCGGCAATTCTGGCCGGAACGCAGAGCGATATCACCAATTCGCCGGTGCCCGTAATTCGCACGAGCCGGCCCCGGCGGTCATTCGCCCTGGCCGCCGCCGCCTTCTACAAGGAGCAACCCCATACCATCGCCGCCGTTACCGGAACCAACGGCAAATCATCCGTCGCCTTTTTTGTTGCCCAGCTCTGGCATCGCCTGGGCCTGCCCGCGGCCAGCCTCGGCACGCTCGGACTTTCCGTTCCGGGCCGGCCGGCCGCCGTTCAGGCCGCGGGCGGGCTGACGAGTCCCGATCCGGTCCTGTTGCATCGCCTGCTCGCCCGGCTCGCCAGCGAAGGCATCGACTACCTCGCGCTCGAAGCATCCAGCCACGGACTCGACCAGGCCCGGCTCGACGGCGTGAAAATCGCCGCCGCCGCCTTCACCAACCTGTCGCGCGACCATCTCGATTATCACCCCGACATGGCCGCCTATTTCGCCGCCAAGGCCCGGCTTTTCGACGAGGTCATGGCGCCGGGTGGCGTCGCCGTGCTCAACGCCGACAGCCCCTGTTACGCGCCACTGTGCGAAATTGCCGCCGCCCGCCGCCACCGGGTCGTGAGCTACGGCCGGGCCGGGCGGGATTTGATGCTGCGCGGGGTAACGGCGGACGCGGACGGGCTGTCGTTGACGGTTGCCCATGAGGGAACCGATTTCGAGATGCGGCTTTCCCTTCTGGGCGTGTTCCAGGCCGAGAATGTGCTGGCCGCGGCGGGACTCGTCATGGGGCTCGGCCGACCGTTCCGGGAGATCGTCGCGGAGGCCCCCGCGCTGGTCACCGCGCCGGGCCGGATGGAACGCGTGGCACGCCACCGGGGTGCCGACATTCTGGTTGATTACGCGCACACACCCGATGCGCTCCGCAATGTGCTCGAAGCCGCGAGAGCACATTGCGGAAACCGCCTCGTCGTCGTTTTCGGCGCCGGCGGTGACCGTGACCCTGGCAAGCGTCCCCTCATGGGCGAGGCAGCCGCGCGCGCGGCCGACCGGGTTTTCGTCACCGATGACAATCCGCGGAGCGAAGATCCGGCCGCCATCCGACAGGCGATCCTCCAGGCCTGCCCCGGCGCGCGGGAAATCGCCGGCCGGCGCGAGGCCATCGCAACCGCCATGGAGTCTCTCGCGCCGGATGACCTTCTGATTGTCGCCGGCAAGGGGCACGAGCAGGGCCAGATAATCGGCCAGGCCATCCATCCATTCGACGACCGCGAGATCGTCCGCGAGATCGCGCGGGCCGCCAGGGTCGACGACCGCGAGGGGGAGGCGCGCCCATGACCGCGGCCATGACCGCACTCTGGACATCGGAAGAGGCTGCCCGGGCCACGGGTGGCGCAACCGATCGGCCGTGGCGCGCGAGCGGCGTCTCCATTGACACACGTCGCCTTGAGGCGGGCGATCTGTTCGTGGCGCTGAAGGGCCCCAATTTCGACGGCCATGACTTTGTCGCAGCCGCGTCCGGAAACGGCGCCGCGGCCGCGGTCGTGAGCCGGGACTTCGAGGCCGGACGGGGGACCACACCCTTGCTGCGGGTCGATGATACCACACGAGCACTCCGCGATCTCGGCAAGGCGGCCCGCGCCCGCTGCCCGGCAAAACGCATCGCGATCACCGGCAGTGTCGGCAAGACCGGTACCAAGGAAGCCGTCCGCTGCGGGCTCGCGCCCCAGGGGCGCACCTACGCGAGCGCCGGCAATCTCAATAATGCCTATGGCGTGCCGCTCAGCCTGTCGCGGCTGCCTAGGGATTCCGAATATGCGGTGTTTGAACTGGGCATGAACCACGGGGGCGAGATCAGCGAGCTGACCCGAATGGTGGCACCAAACATCGCCGTCATCACCACGATCGAGCCCGTGCACCTCGAATTCTTCCAGTCCATCGCCGGCGTCGCCGATGCCAAGGCGGAAATCTTCGAAGGCATGACGGGTGGCACGGCGGTCCTCAACCGGGAGAACCCGTTTTTTCACTATCTTTCGGAAAAGGCCGATCGTGCCGGCATTGCCCGCATTCTCTCTTTCGGGGCGCATCCCGACGCGGATGCACGCCTGCACGCCTATCGCTCACAAGAGTTCGCCGGCGAGGCGGGCGCCAATATCGGGAGCGAGATCGGGAGCGAGGTGGAGGCCGTGGTCATGGGCAGCCCGCTTCGCTATGCGATAGGCCTGCCGGGCCGCCATTCGGCGCTGAACAGCCTGGCTGCGCTGGCCGCCATTCATGCCGCGGGGGGCGATATCGAGACGGCGGCCGCACATTTCGCCACGCTCTCGCCGCTGCAGGGAAGGGGTGCGCGCCAGCGTCTTCGTCTCGATTGCGGACCCGTGACCCTGATCGACGAGACCTACAATGCCAGCCCGGCGGCGACACGCGCCGCGCTCCAGGTTTTCGGTGACCTCGCGCCCGAAGGCAACGGGCGGCGGATTTTCGTCCTCGGCGACATGCTCGAACTGGGGCCCGAGGCCGAACGCCTGCACCGGGCGCTGGCCCGGGACATCTCGGCCGCTCAGGTGGCGCGCGTGTTCACCGTCGGCCCGCTCGCCGCTTCCCTGATGGCGGATCTGCCGGCCGACAAGAGAGCCCGGGCCGTGGAACAGGCGGCCGATTTGGCGGAACCGCTTCTCGCCGAGCTTCAGGCCGGCGACATCGTTCTCATCAAGGGGTCTGCCGGGGTGGCGCTACACCGGCTGCGCGACGCCCTGCTCTCCGCCAGCCGTGTTGACCGGCCCGTCCGCGACAGGCCGGCAAAGGAGGCCTGAAGCATGCTCTACAACCTTCTCGTCCCCCTGGCCGACGAGCACGCCATTTTTAATCTTTTTCGTTATCTCACCTTTCGCACCGGCGGCGGTGTCCTGACCGCCCTTTTTATCTGCTTCCTGTTCGGCCGACCGCTCATCGACTGGTTGCGCCGTCAGCAGAAATACGGCCAGCCCATCCGTGACGACGGACCGGAGACGCATATCGTTTCCAAGGCCGGAACACCCACCATGGGCGGGTTTCTCATCCTGATCGCACTCTCGATCAGCACGCTGCTCTGGGCCGACCTCAGCAACGGCTTCGTCTGGATCGTGCTCTTTGTCGCCGTCGGCTTCGGCGCTGTCGGTTTCGCCGACGATTTTCTCAAGATCCGCCGGCGCAGCCATCATGGCGTGCCCGGCAAGCTGCGCATGGCCCTGGAAATCGCCATCGCCCTGGTCGCGGCCTACCTGATCGCCGTCAGCCTGCCCGAAGGCACGGGCACCAGCCTGTCAATTCCGTTTCTCAAGCAGGTGCTGGTGGAATTCGGCTGGCTCTATCTTGCGTTCTCGGTCTTCGTGATCGTGGGTGCTTCCAATGCGGTCAACCTGACGGACGGGCTCGACGGCCTGGCCATCGGACCGGTGATGATCGTGGCCGGCTGCTTTGCCCTGATCGCCTATCTTGTCGGGAACGCGGTCTTCGCCAATTACCTGCAGATCAACTACGTGCCCGGCACGGGCGAGTTGGCCGTTCTCTGCGGCGCGCTGGTCGGCGCGAGCCTCGGTTTCCTCTGGTTCAACGCGCCACCCGCCATGGTCTTTATGGGGGATACGGGTTCGTTGTCCGTCGGCGGCGCCCTGGGCGCGATCAGCGTCGTGACCAAGCACGAACTCGTGCTTGCCATCATCGGCGGGCTGTTCGTCCTGGAAACCGTATCGGTGATCGTTCAGGTCGCCTCCTACAAGCTGACCGGACGGCGCGTGTTCCGCATGGCGCCGTTGCACCACCATTTTGAGAAAAAAGGCTGGGCCGAACCCACGGTGGTGATCCGCTTCTGGATCATCGCCCTGGTGCTTGCCCTGATCGGCCTGTCCACGTTGAAGCTGCGATAGAGGTCCTCGGCACGCCGTGATTACGCTCGATGCATACAAGGAAAAGACGGTTGCCGTGATGGGTCTCGGCGCCTCGGGCCTCGCGACGTTGAAAGCACTTCGCGCCGGCGGCGCGACGGTCCTGGCCTGGGACGACGCACCCGAACGGCGCGCCACCGCGGCAGGTCTGGGGGCAAGCGTGCAGGATCTCGCCGCGGCCGGGTTCGGCGACGCAATCTTGCTGGTGCTGAGCCCGGGAATCCCGCTGAACCACCCCGCGCCCCATCCGGCCGTCGCCCGCGCACGGCGGGACGGCGTGCCGATCACCGGCGACGTCGCGCTTTTGCGCGCAGCCCAGGGCGATGCGTTTTTCATCGCCATTACCGGCACGAACGGCAAATCGACCACCACCGCGCTTGCGGGCCATCTGCTGCGGCAGGCAGGCCGACCCGTCCAGGTGGGCGGAAATCTCGGCCGGCCGGCGCTCGATCTCGACCCTCTCGGTGCCGGTGGAATCTACGTACTGGAGCTGTCCTCCTACCAGCTCGACCTTCTCGACGACCCGGGCTTTGACGTCGCGGTGCTGCTCAATATCTCGCCCGATCATCTTGACCGCCATGGCGGGCTCGCGGGCTATATCGCAGCCAAGCGGCGGATCTTTGAGGGCCGCAAGTTCGGTGATGTCGCCATCGTTGGGGCCGATGACGCGCATTGCCGCGCGATACTCGATACGCTGCGCGAAGACCACGAGCGCACCGTCATCGCCGTTTCCGGATGCGATGCCGGGCCCCGCCGCATTTTTGCCGATGCGAGCGGACGACTGATCGAGACCACGCAGGGCCGCGAGCGGGCGATCGCCGACCTTTCCGCCAGCCTGACCCTGCGCGGCACGCATAACCGGCAGAACGCCGCTGCCGCCGCGGCCGTGGCCAGAACCGTCGGCATTTCCGTGAAGGAAGTGGCTGCCGGGCTGGAAAGCTTTCCCGGGCTTGCCCATCGTCAGGAACTCGTCGCCCGCAAGGGGGATCTGCTGTTCGTGAATGACAGCAAGGCCACGAACGGCGCGGCCGCCGCCCGGGCACTTCAGTCCTACGACAGCGTTTTCTGGATTCTGGGCGGGCGCGCCAAGGCAGACGGGCTGGGCGAGGCGATCGACCATCTCGCGGCCGTCCGCCACGCCTACGCCATCGGCGAAGCGGGCCCGGATTTCGCCGGCCGGCTGAAGGGCCGGGTTCCCGTCACCCTCTCCCGCGATCTGGCCACCGCCCTGGGAGACGCTGAAAGGGACGCAAGCGGAGACCCGCAGGCGGGCGAGAAGGTAATCCTCCTGTCGCCGGCCGCCGCCTCCTTCGACCAGTTCCGGAATTTCGAGGAAAGGGGTGATTGTTTTCGCGCCCTCGTCCTCGGGGAGGCGGCCGCGTGAACAGTTTTGCCCGCACCGATACGAGCACGCTGGGCCGCTGGTGGTGGACGGTGGACCACTGGCTGCTGGGGGCCCTGGCAGCACTGATTTTCGTCGGCGCGCTGCTGACCCTGGCCGCGAGCCCCCCCGTGGCGGAGCGGGTCGGCCTCGATTCCTTCCACTTCGTCAAGCGCCAGTGGATGATCCTGCCTGTCGCCGTCATGATCATGGTCGGCGTGTCCCTGCTCAGCCCGCAGAACATCCGGCGGACCGCTGTCGTGGTGTTCGTCGCCTCGGTCGGCCTTCTCGTCCTCACGCTGCTGGTCGGCCCCGAGATCAAGGGCGCGCGACGCTGGCTGCCGGTGATGAGCTTTTCGCTGCAGCCCTCGGAGATCGCCAAGCCCGCCTTTGCCGTCGTCACCGCCTGGATGTTCGCGGAGCACCGTTTGCGGCCCGAATTCCCGGGCTACCGCATCGGCGCGGCTCTTCTCATGCTGATGATCGGCCTGCTTGTCCTGCAGCCGGATCTCGGCATGACGGTGGTGGTGAGTACCGTCTGGTTCACCCAGTTGTTTGCCGCCGGCCTCCCGATGATCTTCGTCATCCTGCTGGGCATCCTCGGGATCGGCGGACTGGTCGGTGCCTATTTCCTGCTGCCCCACGTCGCCAGCCGGATTGACCGCTTTCTCGATCCCGCCGCCGGCGACAGCTACCAGATCAACCGATCCCTCGAAGCGTTCGCCAATGGCGGCATCTTCGGCCGTGGCCCGGGCGAAGGGGTGATAAAGACCATGCTGCCCGACGCCCATGCCGATTTCATTTTTTCGGTCGCGGGAGAGGAGTTCGGGCTGATCGCCTGCCTCCTGCTGGTGGCGCTGTTCGCCTTTGTCGTAATCCGCGGTCTCGGGCGGCTGCTGCAGGACCAAAATTTCTTCGTCATGCTGGCCGGCACGGGACTTGTCGTCATGTTCGGCGTGCAGGCGCTGGTGAACATGGGCTCGTCCCTGCATCTCCTGCCGACGAAGGGCATGACGCTGCCCTTTATCAGCTACGGCGGCTCATCGCTGATCGGGCTGGCCTTCGCCATGGGCATGGTGCTGGGGCTTACCCGACGCCGCCCCCATCAGGGAGGCAGCGCATGAAGGCCGATACGCCGCGCCATCCCGCGATCGTGCTTGCCTCCGGCGGCACTGGCGGCCATGTCTTCCCGGCCGACGCGCTGGCACGAGAACTCGTCCGTCGCGGCATATCCGTCTATCTGTTCACCGACAAGCGGGGCGCGGCCTTTGGTGCCGCACCCGGGGCCGAGACAGGCGAGATCGGCGTACGCACTGTCCCGGCCGCCCGCTTGGCGCGAAATCCGCTCCGCCTGGGCCACACCCTGGTCCAGCTCGGCAGGGGCGTCTGCCTCGCGCGTCGGGCCCTCAAGGCAGTCGACGCGGCGGCGGTGGTCGGTTTCGGCGGGTATCCGTCCCTGCCGACGCTGATGGCCGCCCGACTCTTGCGTCTTCCGATCATCCTGCACGAACAGAACGCCGTGCTCGGCCGCGCCAACCGCCTCATGGCCCCGGCGGCCCGGATCATCGCCACCAGCTTCGCCGCGGTGAAATTTCTCAAGCCCCGCGCGGATCAGAAAGTGGTGCTGACCGGTAATCCGGTCCGGGCCGAGATCGCTGATATCGGCGCCCGGACATTTCATCATCCGGCGCCAAGCGGTCCGGTCGGTCTGCTGGTCTTTGGCGGCAGTCAGGGTGCTGCCATCTTTTCCCGCGTGGTGCCCGAAGCGCTTGCGCGCCTCGACTCCTCGCTCCGGACCCGAATCAAGGTGGTCCAGCAATGCCGCGAGGAGGACCTTGAGCGCGTGCGCACGATCTATGCCGCCGCCGGGATCGAGGCCGAGACCCGGACTTTCTTCGACGACATGCCCGCTCGGCTGGTCGCCGCCCATCTGGTGATCGCGCGTGCTGGCGCTTCCACCGTCGCCGAACTGGCGGCCGCCCACCGGCCCGCCGTTCTTGTCCCCTACCCCCATGCGGCCGACAACCACCAGCGTGCCAATGCCGAAGCCATGGCCGCCGCCGGCGCGGCGGTGGTGATCCCCGAAGACGCGTTCGATGCGGAACGTCTGGCCGACCACCTCGCCGATCTGTTGCGGGGTGGCGCGACCGGGCTGCGCAAGACGGCGAGCGCCGCAGGACGAATCGCCAGGCCCGCCGCCGCCCGACATCTCGCCGATCTTGTCCTTGCCGTCACACCGTCCCTCGATGCCGGCGAAGACAGCGAAGGAACCACCCGCAGCACCTACATCCGCCAGGAGGCCATCCGATGACCACGCACCGCATGCTGCCCTTGCCATTGGGCACGCTTCACTTCATCGGCATCGGCGGAATCGGCATGAGCGGTATCGCCGAGATCCTGGTGAATCTGGGTTACAAGGTTCAGGGCAGCGACATGACGGAGAACGCCAATGTCCGTCGCCTGCGCGACCTCGGCGTGCACGTCTCCATCGGCCACAAGGCCGAAAATCTGGATGGTGCCTCGGTCGTCGTCACCTCGAGCGCCGTCAAACCCGGCAACGTCGAGCTTGAAACGGCGCGGGCCCGGCTTCTGCCCGTGGTCCGCCGGGCGGAGATGCTGGCCGAATTGATGCGTCTGAAATGGTCCATCGCGGTGGGCGGGACTCATGGCAAGACCACCACGACGTCCCTGATCGCGGCGCTGCTTGATGCCGCCGGGCTGGATCCCACGGTAATCAACGGCGGAATAATCAACGCCTATGGCACCAACGCGCGCCTGGGCGAAGGCGACTGGATGGTCGTGGAGGCCGACGAGTCCGACGGCACCTTCACCAAGCTGCCGGCGACCGTTGCCGCCGTCACCAATATCGACCCCGAGCATCTCGATTTTTACGGCTCCTTCGACAAGGTCCGCGAAGCCTTTACGGATTTCGTCGAGAACATCCCGTTTTATGGTTTCGCCGTTCTGTGCGTCGATCACCCGGAGGTGCAATCCCTGATCGCGCGGGTCCAGGACCGGCGCATCATCACCTACGGGCTGGGGCCGCAGGCCGACATCCGGGCCGTAAACATGGCCTCTTCGGTCGAGGGCGTGCGCTTCGATATCGCGTTCGCCAACCGCCAGAAGGGAACCGAACATCTCATCACCGGAATCACCCTGCCGATGCTGGGCCGGCACAACGTGCAGAACGCGCTCGCGGCGGCGGCGATCATCCTCACGATGGGGCTCGACGAGCGGATCATCCGCAAGGGCTTTCGCACCTTCGGCGGCGTGAAGCGCCGCTTCACCATCACAGGTACCGCCGGGGGCATTACCGTGATCGATGATTACGGTCATCATCCGGTCGAGATCGCGGCCGTTGTCGGCGCCGCGCAGGCGGCGACCGAGGGTCGCGTCATTGCCGTCATCCAGCCCCATCGGTATTCGCGCCTCCAGGCGCTTTTCGAGGATTTTTGCGCCTGCCTGAATGACGCGGACGTGGTGATCGTGGCCGATGTGTACGCCGCCGGCGAGGCACCGATCGAGGGAATCGACCGCGACGCACTGGTCCGCGGACTGACCGCGCACGGGCACCGCCAGGCCATCGCGCTTGAAACCCCGTCCGACCTCGCCCGCATGATCGCCGATATGGCGGAACCGGGTGATCTCGTCGTCTGTCTCGGCGCGGGCTCGATCACCAACTGGGCGCAGTCGCTGCCCGGCGAACTGGAGGCGCAACTGCCCACGCCCTCGCACGCAGCGACGGCTAATGGCGAAGGCGGAGCCCGGGCATGATGGTCGGCGTACGCAAGATCACCGACCGCCTGATCGACCGGCTGCCGCCGGTGCGGGGCACCTATATCGAGGACGCCCCGCTGGGAGGCATGACCTGGTTTCGGGTTGGCGGCGCGGCCGAAACCCTGTTCCAGCCGGCCGACGCGGATGATCTGGCGGCTTTCCTCGCCGCCCGTCCCAAGGACATTCCCGTCACCATGCTCGGGCTGGGATCGAATCTCCTTGTCCGCGATGGCGGCGTGCCCGGGGTGGTGATCCATATGGGCAAGCCCTTCGCCGAGATCACGGTCGAGGACGGCACGATCCATGCGGGCGCCGGCGCGGCCGGACTCAAGGTCGCCAATGCGGCCGCGGCGGGCGGTCTCGCGGGTCTTGAGTTCCTGGCCGGGATTCCGGGGACGGTCGGCGGCGCCATCCGCATGAATGCGGGCGCCTACGGGCACGAGGTCAGCGAGGTGCTGATCGATGCCGACACGATTTCGGGCATGGGGCGGCGCGAGCGGATTCCCGCCCGCGCCCTCGATTTCGGCTACCGCCACAGCGCGCTTCCGCCGGATTCGGTCGTGATCGGCGGCACGTTCCATGCCCGTCGCGGCGATCCCGCGAAGATTCGTGCCCGGATCGCGGAAATTCGCGCCGCTCGCGAGGCAAGCCAGCCGCTGCGGACACGCACCGGCGGCAGCACGTTCAAGAACCCGCCGGGCGCAAACGCGCCCAAGGCGTGGGAACTCATCGATGCGGCCGGCTGCCGCGGACTGTCACGCGGCGGCGCCATGGTTTCGGATCTGCACTGCAATTTCCTGATCAATACGGGCACCGCGACCGCAGCCGATCTTGAAGAACTGGGTGAAGAAGTACGCCGGCGCGTGCGCGAGACGAGCGGGATCGAACTGGATTGGGAAATCCGCCGGGTCGGTCTGCCGGGGCCGAGTGGCCAACGTGGCCTGAAAGGCGGCCTGACATGAGCCGGCGCGTTCTCGTCCTCAAAGGCGGCTGGTCGGCCGAGCGAGAGGTCTCTCTCGCGACCGGCGCCAACGTGACCCGGGCGCTCACGGAACTCGGCCACGACGTGATCGAAATCGATGCCGGGCATGACCTTCCGGCACGGATCACGGCGGTCTCGCCCGCGCCCGAGGTGGTGTTCAACGCGCTGCACGGCACCGGCGGCGAGGACGGGACCGTGCAAGGACTGCTCGAGGTGCTGGGCCTGCCCTACACCCATTCCCGCGTTCTGGCGTCCGCGCTCGCCATGCACAAGCCCACTGCAAAAAAACTGTTCGCTCAGGCTGGGCTTGCCTGTCCGCGCGGCCGGGTCATGACGAAACGCGAGCTTCTGGCGGGCGAGCCGATGGCCCGGCCCTTCGTGATCAAGCCCGTCGGGGAAGGGTCAAGCGTCGGGGTCCGCATCGTGGACGAAAATGATCCGGCCCTCGGAGATACCGGATTTGACTGGCCCTGGGCCGACCGGGTGCTTGTCGAGGAATTTATCCCGGGGCGCGAGATCACAGTTGCGGTCAAGGGCGGCGAGGCTCTGGGCGTGCTGGAAATCCGGGCAGCGACAAGCTTTTACGATTACGAGGCGAAATATACGCCCGGACGGTCCGACCACATTTTGCCCGCCGAGTTGCCGGCCGACATCTATGCCGCCGCCATGGCCATCGCCCGCGACGCCCATGCCTGTCTTGGCTGCCGCGGCGTCACGCGCGCCGATCTGCGCTTCGACGACATGTCCTCGCTGGCGCCGCGCCTCGCCCTTCTCGAAGTCAACACCCAGCCCGGCCTGACCCCGACCTCGCTGGTCCCCGAAATCGCGGCCCATGCCGGGATCGCTTTCCCCGATCTGGTGAACTGGATGGTGGAGGACGCCCTATGCCGCGGCTGAATCCGTTCCCACGCCCGAAGACGAAGCGCATGCCCCGCCGCCGGTCGGCCAGCAGCCGCAGATCCGGCTGGCCCAGGCTCATCGCCTGGGGCAGCGGCGGCGCGGCGGCGGCCGCTCTGCTGGTGGGCGGCCCCTGGTATCTCTGGTCATCAGGCTGGATCGGGCATGCGGCGGAACGCGTGGAAACGGCTTTTTTCGAGCAAACCGTGGCCCATGGCTTGTTTGTCCGCGAGGCCCTGGTGCGCGGGCGCGTCGAGACCGACCCGGGCGAGTTGCGCGCCGCGCTCGGTGTCGCCTGGGGCGATCCCATCCTCGCCACCGATCTGGCGGCCGCCAAGGCCCGGCTCGAGGCGCTCGCCTGGGTCGAACGCGCCGCCGTCTCCCGCCGCCTGCCGGGCACGCTGGCCATTCATCTCTTCGAACGCCGGCCCGCCGCCCGCTGGCAGTCAGACGCCCGACTGCACCTGATCGACCGTACCGGCGCCATTCTGGAGCGCGACATAGCGGCCCGGCATGCCGATCTGCCGGTGATCGCGGGCGACGGTGCGCTCGATCTGACCGAGACGCTGCTCCAGGCCATCTGGCGCCACCCCACCCTGGCCCGGCGACTGACCGCGGCCGTACGGATCGCCGGCCGGCGATGGAACCTGCGTTTCGATGACGCGGTGGAAGTCCGCCTGCCGGCGGAGAGTTTTGATGCGGCGCTGACGCGCCTCGCCGAGCTGGAATCGCGCGAAAAAATACTTTCACGCGACATGGCGGCGATCGATCTGCGCTTGCCTGACCGCATCACGGTCAAACCCCGCAACCTGCGTCCGTCCGGCACGCCAGGACCCGACACCCGGCGTGGGGCGTCGGGCCAGGACACGTGAGCGAGAAATGAAACTGCGTAACGATACCATCGCCGCCCTCGACATCGGCACCACCAAGACCTGCTGCCTGGTCGCCCGGACCGGGCCCGACGGCATGCCCCGCGTCCGCGGCATCGGGCACCAGATGTCCAGGGGCCTCAAGGCGGGAGCGATCATCGATATGGACGCGGTGGAGGCCTCCATCCTCCAGGCGGTACACGCGGCCGAACAGATGGCGGGCGAGACGGTCCACTCGGTGCTCGTCAACCTGTCCTGCGGCCGCCCCGGCTCGCGCCGCCTGGATGTCGAAGTCGCACTCAATGGCCACGAGATCGGTGACGCGGATCTTCGCCGCGTATTCGAAGAGGGCCAGATCCATGTGGATCTTGAGGAACGCGAGGTCATCCATTCGATACCGGTTGGGTTCCGCGTCGACGATGCCTCCGGCATTCGCGACCCACGCGGGATGTTTGGTGACAATCTGGGCGTGGAAATGCACGTCATCACGGCCACGAGCGGCCCCGTCCGCAATCTCGTGACCTGTGTCGAGCGCAGCCATCTCGACATCGAGCGTGTCGTGCTCTCGGCCTACGCCTCGGGCCTGGCCTGCCTGGTCGAGGACGAGATGGATCTTGGCGCCACTGTGATCGACATGGGTGGCGGCACCACAAGCCTTGGCGTCTTCGTCAACGGCAAGGTCGTCTATACCGACGTGGTCCCGGTCGGCGGCCACCACGTAACCAGCGATATCGCGCGCGGGCTTTGCACCTCGGTGGCGGATGCGGAGCGCATCAAGACACTCTATGGCAGCACTTCCACCTTGCCTGGCGATGACAAGGCCCGGATCGACGTGCCGCCCGTCGGCGAACCGCAGACGGGTGAGCCGAACTACGTCTCCAAATCTCTGCTGCACCGGATCATCCGACCACGGATCGAGGAAACATTCGAAATGGTGCGCGCCGCGCTCGAAGCGAGCGGCCTCGATCGGCTGGCGGGGCGGCGGGTGATCCTGACCGGTGGCGCCTGCCAGCTACAGGGCGTGCGGGAACTGGCCGCCCTCATTCTCGACAAGCAGGTCCGCATCGGGCGGCCGGCCCGCATTGCCGGGCTCGCTGAATCCATGAGCGGACCCGCCTTTTCAACGGCGGCCGGTCTGCTGCTCTACGCCAACGCGGCGGAAAACGAAGGATTTGGAATGGAACAAGAGAGATCAGGCGACCCCGAGGGGTTTTTGCGCCGCCTGAGTCTCTGGCTGAAGGAGAACTTTTGAGGCGCAAGGGAGCCCGGCGATGGCCATCCGGTCAGCACCGGAACAATCGAACCACTATGGGGAATGGAGATTTGAAATGACCATCAACCTCAGCGTTCCGCAAACCGAAACGGAACTGAAACCTCGTATCACCGTGGTAGGAGTCGGCGGCGCCGGCTGCAACGCGGTCAACAATATGATCAATCTCAACCTGGGGGGGGTCGAGTTCACAGCCATGAACACCGACGCCCAGTCCCTTGCCCAGTCGGGCGCGCCACGCACGTTACAGCTTGGCACGACGATCACCCAGGGCCTCGGCGCCGGCTCGCGCCCCGAAGTCGGCCGAGCTTCCGCCGAAGAAGCGATCGAGGAAATCATGGAGCAGCTGGGCGGAAGCCACATGCTCTTCATCACGGCCGGCATGGGCGGTGGCACCGGCACGGGCGCGGCCCCTGTTATCGCGCGGGCCGCGCGCGACCACGGCCTCCTGACGGTGGGCGTCGTGACCAAGCCGTTCCACTTTGAAGGAACCAACCGGATGCGGCTCGCGGAGGCGGGGATTGAGGAGCTTCAGCAGTTTGTCGATACGCTGATCGTCATTCCCAACCAGAACCTGTTCCGGGTGGCGAACGAGAAGACAACCTTCGCCGATGCGTTCGCGATGGCCGACAACGTCCTTTATTCGGGCGTGCGGGGCATTACCGACCTCATGGTGATGCCCGGCCTGATCAATCTCGACTTCGCGGATATCCGGGCCGTCATGTCCGAAATGGGCAAGGCCATGATGGGCACCGGCGAAGGCGATGGCGATAAACGGGCCACCGATGCGGCCGAAGCGGCCATCTCCAACCCGTTGCTGGACGACGTCTCGATGAAGGGTGCCCGCGGGGTTCTCATCAATATCACCGGCGGCATGGACATGACGCTGTATGAGGTCGATGAAGCCGCCAATCGCATTCGCGAAGAAGTCGATCCGGAAGCAAATATCATCTTCGGCTCCACCTTCGACGAGGCGATGGAAGGCCAGCTTCGGGTTTCGGTCGTCGCGACCGGGATCGACGCCGAGGCGATCGGCGCCCGGCATCCCGAAATCCGGGAGCGGACCGAAGCCCGCGCGCGCCTGGCCCAACCCACGACGAACCACGCGGGCCCGGTCCGGCCGGCGGTGGTTGCCACGACCGCCAGTCCGGCCTTCCGGCCGTCCCCGGTGAGCCCTATGCCAGGCCAGCCCCAGCCCGTGGCCACGGGTGGCGCGGCGACAGCAGTGGCGATGGCCGAGCCCGCGGGCGAAGCCATCCCCGAGCCGGATCCCGAGACGAAGCTCGAGACGAAGCTCGAGACAAGCGCCGAAACCGCCGGCGATACCGTGCCCGAGGCAGCAAGCCTGGCGGACCCCGAGACGCCCGGGGCGATTGCTTCCGACCCGGCCGCCGGCTCACCCGCCGCGACCGTGACGGCCCCTGGCACCCGGGCGGCGGACCAGCCGTTCATCCCGCCCCGCCCGGTCCAGCCCGCCGCATCGCCGGAACAGGCCACGCGGGCGACCGCGGCCCGGCCAGACCCCTTTGCCGAGGCGGCCATGGCCAATGGCGGCCGGCAGCCGGACCGCCCCAGAAGCAACCGGCCGGGACTGTTCGGCTTCATGGGCAGCCGACAGAAGGAGGCCGCCCGCGACGAGGCGCCGGAATCGGCAGAAACTCCGACCGAACAGGCGTCGGCACCGGCGCCCTCCCTGCCGAAGGCGGCGCCGGGCCGCGAGACCCCGGCCCGGTCTGAGGAGGCCTCGGCGCCGGCAAGGCCGCGCGAGGTTCCGCAATCGCGGATGCCGGTCGAGCGGGCGGCCACGGGCGGGGCGGAGTCCGAGGACGACCTCCTCGATATTCCGGCCTTCCTGCGCCGGCAAGCCAATTGAGCGAGGCCTCACGGCGCAGGGCCGGAAGGTGGAATGAACCGGCTGAACCTCCGCGGTTCTGGCGTAACATTCTGTAACAAAAGGTGATTTGAGACAGCAGGGGGAGTTTGGTTAACTCCCCCTGCCCTTTTCGGGACAAAGGGACGGGACGCGCCCAAGGACAGCGCCCCCAGGGGGACCAACCAGAGACCATGCCAAGAGACGGATTTCCTTTCAGCCTGACCGGGGCGGGCAAAGAGCCCGTTCGCCAGCGCACGCTCAAGAACCCGATCAACTGCTCGGGCACGGCGCTGCATGCGGGCACGCATGTCGCGATGACCCTGCATCCGGCGCCGGCAGACACAGGCATCGTGTTTCGCCGGACGGGCCCGGGGGTTGGGCCCGCGGGTGCGGGCGATATTCCCGCACGCTACGATCATGTGGTGGATACGCGGCTGTGCACGGTGATCGGCAACGGACAGGGCGCGAACGTGGCCACGATAGAGCATCTGATGGCGGCGCTGGCAGGCGCGGGCATCGACAATGCGCTGATCGAGATCAATGGCGCCGAGGTTCCGGCCATGGACGGCAGCGCCGCGCCGTTCCTTTTCCTGATCGAATGCGCGGGCGTGGTCGAACAGGAAGCACCACGCCGGGTCCTGCGCGTGCTGAAGCCCGTTTCGGTGAGCGACGGGACCGCAAAGGCCAGCCTGACTCCGGCCGAGCAACCCTCCCTCTCTTTCGAGATCGAGTACGACAATCGCGTGATTGCCCGCCAATCACACACACTGGATTTTTCCGAACCCACCTTCCGCGCGGAGGTCAGCCGTGCACGCACTTACGGCTTCCTCGAGGATGTGACCGCGCTTCAGTCCCAGGGGTTGGCCTTGGGCGGATCCCTGGACAACGCGGTCGTCGTCTCGGGCGAGCGAATCCTCAACGAGAACGGTCTGCGCTACGAAAACGAATTCGTGCGCCACAAGCTGCTGGATGCGATCGGCGACCTCTATCTTGCGGGCGGCCTCGTGCTTGGCCGCTTCGAAGGCTCGTGCGCCGGCCATCGCATCAACAACAAGCTGCTTCGTGCGCTTTTTGCTGACGATGCCGCCTGGGAATGGGCGGACGCGCCCGTCGCACCGATGAGCGGTCCGGTCGGCGAAACAACGACACCCGACGGCCGCCTGCGAGGCACGGAAGAACTCAAACTCGCCGCCGGCTAGGGTCTGCCGCCATAGGGCCGGACACCAGGCGGGCGTCCGCTCTCCTCCATGGCACGGCCGGCAGATCTCCGCCCCGAAAATACCCCCCAGGCGATCGCCGTCGGCACCCTGCCCGCGAAGCCCCCCTGCTTGCGTCTGCGCCGGCCTGCGTTATAAGTGCCTGTCCCCCACCCGGCCGAGCCGTGATAAGATGTCGGCCGACAAACCGGAAAAAAACGCCCGCACCGTCCCATGATGCCAGCTTCGCCTGACCGCCCCGCCGCCAGCCGCCGCCCCCGCCGGGGCCGGCTCGCCCCTGCCGTCCTCGCCCTGGTCCTCGTGCTGGGCGGCTGCGCGAGCGACGGCGGCGAGCCTGAATTCGTCGATCGCGACCCCGGGGCCATCTACAATACCGCCCTCGACGAGTTTTCGGTCGGTAACTACAACCAGGCCGTGGTCGAGTTCAACGAGGTCGAGCGCCAGCATCCCTATTCGCAATGGGCCACGAAATCGAAGCTGATGGCGGCCTACACGCTCTACCTTGAGAACAAGTACCAGTTGGCCATCGACCAACTCGAAGCCTTCATCCAGTTGCATCCGGGCAACGAGGACATTGCCTACGCCTATTACCTGCGCGCGCTCAGTTATTACGAGCAGATCAGTGACGTCGAGCGCGACCAGGGCATGACACAACGCGCGTTCGAGGCGCTCAACGAGGTTGTCCGCCGGTTCCCGGATACCAAATACGGCAAGGACGCCAAGGGAAAGGCTGTCCTGGCGCGCGACCATCTGGCCGGCAAGGAAATCGAGATCGGCCGGTACTACCAGCGCAAGACCGATTACCTCGCGGCCATTAACCGGTTCAAGACCGTGCTGGCCGATTACGACGGGACCTCGCACGTGCCCGAAGCGCTGCACCGGCTGACAGAATGCTACCTCTCCCTCGGCCTGCTTGAGGAGGCCCGGCGCAGTGCCGCCGTCCTCGGCTACAATTTTCCCGACAGCGAGTGGTATCGCGACAGCTACGCGCTCCTGAACGAGGACTATCAGCGCCCACCCACACCGGAAGACCTCGAGCGGCAGAACCAGGACTTTTTCGACCAGACCTGGCAATCGCTGTTTTAGCCGGCCATGCTCCTGACCCTGTCCGTCCGCGATGTAGTGTTGATCCGAAGCCTCGATCTCACGTTCGAATCGGGCCTCGGCGTGCTGACGGGCGAAACCGGCGCCGGCAAGTCCATCCTGCTGGATTCGCTCGGGCTGGCGCTGGGCCAACGGGCGGAGGCCGGCCTGTTGCGCACGGGGGCCGATCAGGCGGTCATCAGCGCCAGTTTTGACATCCCGGCCGATCACGCGGCCCATCGCCTGCTCGCCGAAAAGGGGCTCGCCAGCGACGGCGAACTGATCCTTCGCCGTGTCCTCACCCGCGACGGGCGGAGCCGCGCCTTCGTCAATGATCAGCCGGTCAGTGTCGGCCTGCTCAAGGAAATCGGCGATACGCTGGTCGAAGTCCAGGCCCAGTTCGCGGAGCGCGGCCTGCTCGACCCGGCGACCCATCGCGCCGCGCTGGACACCCATGCGGGGCTCGAAGCGGCCGGGCGGGCGGTGCGCGACGCGTTCCGGCGCTGGCGCCAGGCCGCGCTCCGGCGCGAGGAGAGCGAGGCTGAGCTGGAAAAAGCCCGGACGGAAGAGGAGTTTCTTCGTGCCGAGCTGGCCCAGCTCGAGAAACTGGCGCCGCGCCCCGGGGAAGACAGGGAACTGGCGGCCGAGCGAGCGCTATTGCAGAACCGCGAGCAGCTGGCCGATACGCTGGAGCGGGGCCGCGGATTGCTGGGTGCGGATGACGGTATCCTCGATCGCCTGAAGATCGCCGGCGCCCTCCTCGAAAAGGCCACGCCCAAGGCGGGCGGGCGGCTCGACGAGGCGCTCGCCGCCGTCGAGCGCGCGACGCTGGAGGCAGAGGAGGCGCTTTCGCAGATGGACCATGTCGGCGCGGATTTCGAGGCGCCCGCGCGTGATCTCGAGGAGATCGAGGAGCGCCTCTTCGCCCTCAAGGATCAGGCCCGGCGTCATAAAGTGGCCGCCGACGAACTGCCGGACGTCCTGGCGCGCCTGCGCGAGAGTCTCGAGATGCTCGAGGACAGCGACGCCAATATCGCTGCCCTCAGGGAAGCCGAAGCGGCAGGGCGCGCCGATTTCCTGACCGAGGCGGAGGAACTTCGCGCCCGGCGCAACAAGAGCGCCCGGTCGCTCGAACGCCGTGTGGTCGCTGAACTGGCGGACCTCAAGCTTGAGAAAGCCCGGTTCCGGGTGCGGTTCGATGCGCTCGAGGAAACGGCCTGGAGCGAGCATGGGATCGACCGCATCCGGTTCGAGATCGCCACCAACCCGGACACACCCTTCGGCGACCTCGCGAGGATCGCGTCGGGCGGCGAACTGTCGCGCATCATGCTCGCCCTCAAGGTAGTGCTCGCCGGCGCCGGGTCGGCCCCGACACTCGTTTTCGACGAAGTGGATAGCGGCGTCGGCGGGGCCACGGCCGCCGCCGTCGGCAGCCGGCTTGCCAGACTGGCCGAGACCCTGCAGGTCCTTGTCATCACCCATTCCCCTCAGGTGGCTGCCCAGGGTCACTACCATGGCCGCGTCAGCAAGGGCGAGGACGGGGACGGAAGCCTGACGACGGTGGAAACCCTGTCGCTGGCTCAGCGGCGCGAGGAAATCGCGCGCATGATTTCGGGGGCGAATATCACGGATGCAGCGCGCCAGGCGGCGGATCAGCTTCTCCAGCCGCATGACCGGCCGGCTGTTTCCTGACGCCATGGCAGCGCGGCAAAAAGATGCGCCCCTGGCCGAAAAACCGGCCGACACGCTCTCCAAGACGGAGGCCAGCGAAGAACTCGCGCGCCTCGCCCGGGAGATCGCAGCCCATGACGAGGCCTATTATCAGTCCGATGCGCCGGTCATTTCGGATGCGGCCTATGATGCGCTTCGCCAGCGCAATGCCGCGATCGAGGAGCGCTTCCCCGAGCTCCGTCGCGAGGACAGTCCCAGTCTGCGCGTCGGCGCACCGCCCGCGAAGGGGTTTGAAAAGGTCCGTCACGCGCGCCCCATGCTGTCGCTCGACAACGCCTTCGACGAGGAGGACGTGACCCGGTTTGTCGATCGGGTGAAACGCTATCTCAAGCTTGGCGACGAGACCCCCGCTTTCGTGGCCGAGCCCAAAATCGACGGGCTGTCGGTGGCGCTACGTTACGAGAAGGGCCATTTCACCCTCGGCGCGACACGAGGCGACGGGACCGAGGGCGAGAACATCACCCGGAACCTGGCGACGGTGAAGGATATACCCGGCCGGCTGACGGGTGGAGCGGTGCCGCCCGTTGTCGAGGTGCGGGGCGAGGTGTTTATGGCCAAGGATGATTTCGCCCGCCTGAACGAGTCCCGCCGCCAGAACGACGAGCCACCTTTCGCCAACCCGCGCAACGCGGCCGCCGGGTCGGTGCGCCAGCTTGACCCGGCGGTCACGACCCGCCGCCCGTTGCAGTTTTTCGCCTATGCCTGGGGCGAAATCAGCGCCGATTTGCCGGCGACCTACTGGGATTTCCTCGGCCAGCTCAAGGGTTGGGGCTTCCCGGTGAACCCGCTGGCCGAGCATTGCCGGGACGTAGGCGCGATGCTCGACGTCTATGCGCGAATTGCCGCCCGGCGTGGGGAACTCAATTACGATATCGACGGGGTCGTCTACAAGGTGGATCGGCTGGATTATCAGGACCGGTTGGGCATGGTCAGCCGCGCGCCACGTTGGGCGATCGCGCACAAGTTTCCAGCAGAACAGGCGGAAACAAGGATCCGGGAAATCACCATTCAGGTCGGGCGCACGGGGGCGCTCACGCCGGTGGCGCAGCTCGAACCCGTGACCGTGGGCGGCGTGGTTGTCTCCCGTGCAACGCTGCACAACGAGGACGAGATTGCCCGCAAGGATATTCGCGAGGGTGATTATGTCGTGATCCAGCGCGCGGGAGATGTGATCCCCCAGGTCGTGCGCGTCATCGTGGAAAAACGGCCCAAGGGGCTCAAGCCCTATGTTTTTCCCGATACCTGCCCGGCCTGTCAGAGCCAGGCCATACGCGAGCCGGGCGAGGCCGTGCGCCGGTGCACGGGCGGGCTCGTCTGCCCGGCCCAGCTGGTGGAGCGGCTGCGCCATTTCGTGTCACGCGACGCGTTCGATATCGAGGGGCTCGGCGCCAGACATGTCGAGGCGTTCACGGCCGAAGGGCTGCTGAAATCGCCCGTGGATATCTTCCATTTGCGCGATCATGCGGATGAGCTGAGGTCGCGGGAAGGGTGGGGCGAGAAATCGGTCGAGAACCTCCTCGCCGCTATCGAGGATCGGCGCACCATTCCTTTCGAGCGCCTCATTTACGCCCTCGGCATCCGGCAGGTCGGTCAGGCGACGGCCAGGCTGCTGGCCCGTCATTACCATGACATCCCGACCTGGCGCCGCGCCATGGCCGCAGCCCAGGATCACGAGTCGGACGCGTATGCCGAACTGACCAATATCTACGGCATCGGTGAGGACATGGCGGAGGATATACTTGGATTCTTCGCCGAGGCCCACAACCGTGACATTCTCGACCGGCTGGAAGAAGAACTTACGATCGAGGCCGCGGAAGGCCCGGCGATGGACACCCCCGTCTCGGGTAAAACCATCGTTTTTACCGGCGCGCTCGATACCATGGGGCGAAGCGAGGCCAAGGCGCGGGCCGAGGCGCTGGGGGCACGGGTCTCGAACTCGGTATCCAAAAAAACCGATTACGTGGTCGTTGGCGCCGATGCGGGCTCGAAAGAGCGCAAGGCGCGCGAACTTGGCGTCACAATCCTGAATGAAGAGGAGTGGCGGCGCCTCGCGGGCGAGGCCTAGGCCTGGTCCGGCGGCGCGTCGAGGGGGGCCGTCGCGCCGGCCAGCCAATCGCGCGTCGCCCTGTCGGCGATGAGGGGGGCCAGCGTCTCCCGCACCCGCGCGTGATACGCGTCCATCCAGTCGATCTCTTCCCCGGTCATCTGCGACGGCTCGATCAGGCGCCGGTCGATCGGCGCCAGGGTGAGGGTTTCAAATCCCAGCAGCTCGCGCGCCCCCTCCCCGGCAGCCTCGAGCGGCGTCACGACCACAAGATTCTCGATCCGGATTCCGTAGCTGCCTTCCTTGTAATAGCCCGGCTCGTTGGACACGATCATCCCGGCCTCGAGCGCGATCGCATTGGGCATCTTGGAGATGCGTTGCGGTCCTTCGTGCACGCCGAGATAGCTCCCGACACCGTGACCGGTGCCGTGGTCGTAATCGAGACCCGCCTGCCAGAGATACTGCCGCGCCAGCACATCCAGATGGGAACCGGTCGTGCCCTTGGGAAAGCGCGCCCGCGCGAGCGCGATATGGCCCTTCAGCACGCGGGTGAAACGGTCGCGCATCTCGGCGCTGGGTGTCCCGATGGCAACGGTCCGCGTCACATCGGTGGTGCCGTCGGGATACTGCGCCCCCGAATCGACGAGAAAAAGCGAATCGCGATCGAGCACGCGGTCCGTTTCCGGCGTCGCGCGATAATGCACGACCGCGCCATGGGGTCCGGCGCCCGAGATGGTCTCGAAACTGAGATCGCGAATCAGCCCGTCCTCGCGCCGGAAAGCTTCCAGCCTGCCGGCCGCTTCCAGTTCCGTAACCGTCTCCGGCGCCGCCAGATCGAGCCAGGCGAGAAACCGCGTCAGCGCCATTCCGTCGCGGATATGGGCCTGACGAGTCCCGGCGACCTCGGTCGGGTTCTTGCAGGCTTTGGGCAACTGGCAGGGATCATCGCCCTTGCTGATTTCCGCCCCCGCCGCCTCCAGCCGGCGAAAGACCCAGACCGCCGCGCTCGCCGGATCGATGCGCACGCGCCGGCCGGACAGATTGTCGAGGGCCGGACCGAAAGCGTCCGGCGGATTGAGCCGCACGTCGGGATCAAGGCTTTGCCGGGCGCGATAGGTGACCTTGCGCGGGTCCATGAACAGCTCGGCGCCGCCATCGTCACGCAGCACCGCGAAACTCAGCGCCAGCGGTGAATGGGGCACGTCCTGGCCGCGGAGATTGAACAGCCAGGCGATGGAATCGGGCTGGGTCAACACCGCCGCCGCTTCGCCCCGTGCGCTCAACTGACGGGCGATCAGGGCGCGCTTGTCAGCCGAGCTTTGCCCGGCATAGGCAAGGTCATGGGGCACGACGGGGCCCAGCGGGGCTGGCGGACGATCAGACCAAACCTGATCCACCGGATTGCGCTCCACCGGAACGAGGGAAGCGCCCTTGTCGAGTGCCACGCGTTCCATCCGGTCGATCTGACGCGGCGTATGAAGCCAGGGGTCGAATCCGAGGCGAATATCGCGAGCGAGATTTTCCGCGAGCCAGGCCTCGACCGGCTGGTCGGCCAGATGGACCGGCACGATCAGGTTCGTATCCACCTGCTGCCGGGCCTGCAGCGTGTAACGGCCATCGACGAACAGCGCCGCCCGGTCAGCGAGGATGACCGCCAGCCCGGCCGAGCCGGTGAAGCCGGTCAGCCAGGCAAGCCGTTCGGACTGCCGGGCCACGAACTCGCCCTGATGAGCATCCGCGCGCGGCACCATCATCCCGTCGAGCCCGTCCGCCTTGAGCACCGCGCGCAGCGCCGCAAGCCGCCCTGCGGGCGCGGGCGGTATCTCCAGGCGGGCCGGGTTTCTGGTCCGGCGATACCCGAGAAGGGCCTCGCGAAGCGCCCTGGGCGGCGTCTCGACCACAAGATTCACCCAGGACTCGCTATCGAATCCGTCGGCCGCGGCATCGATCCCGTCGATCAGCGCGTCAAGCTCCTCCTGACTGAGATCGACCCCCGCCCGGTGCATCAGGTGTTCCAGCTCTGTCTGACCCCGGATCTCTGTCACGCGACCAATCCCTGTTCCGACGAAAGCCCGGGCGTGCCCGAGCCCGATCAAGCTAAGGAGAGCCGGATGAGGTTACAAGGCCCGCCATGATCCTTTGGCCCCGCCCCCCGAAAGCGGGATCAGCGGCCGGGCCTTTCCAGGCGGAGGGCGCTCCAGCCGTCACGCCGGATGCGGGCGCTTTCGTCCAGCCCGGCCTGGCGATAGGCGGCCGCCACGTCGTCGGCCTGCGGGTTGAGAATGCCCGACAGCACGATGCGCCCGCCGGGCGAGAGAGCGGCCGCGGCCGGACCGGACAGGCGTTTCAGCGGGGTGGCGAGAATGTTGGCGAGGATCAGATCGAACGGCCCTGCCTGGGCGATCCCGTCGAACCCGTCCGCCACGAGAACCTCGATTTGCGCGCCAACCCCGTTTTGCCGGGCGTTTTCCATGGTCACCCGTACCGCCTCGGGATCGATATCGATGGCCAGCACCCGCGCCGCCGGCCAGAGCCGGGCAGCGGCGATGGCGAGAATACCGGAACCGCAGCCGAGATCCAGAATCCGTGGCGCTGCCGGCAGCGCCGCCGCCAGGTCGTCGAGGGCGAGAAGACAGGAGCGGGTCGTGGGGTGCTCGCCGGAGCCGAAGGCCGTCGCCGCGTCGAGACAAAGGCCGATCCGACCCGCCGGGACGGGGGTCTCGTCGAATGAGGCACGAATGAAGAACTGCCCGACGGGCTGCGCCGGAAACGCGCGGCGCGTCACCGCGAGCCAGTCCTCGGGCTCGACGATTGTGACTTCCGCCGGCGCCAGGGCGACATCCAGGGCGAGGGTGAGTGCTGAAAGATCGGCCACGAGACGTGCCCGATCCGGGGGGCTTGCGAAATACCCCTCGATGCGCCACGCCCCATCGGCGCCGGTTTCGAAGGCCGAGATGGCCGCGCCGCCATCCCCATCGAGCCTCTCCAGGATCTCGGTGACGCCGACCGCCGCCACCTCGGGGCAGGTCACGCCCACCCGCCAGGTCCGGTGCGCCGCCGTCCCCGCTTCAGGCGGGTTCCACAAAGCTGCCCATCACTTTCTTGATGCCCGCTTTCTCGAAATCGATTTCGAGCTTGTCGCCATCGGCCGAACGCACCCGGCCATAGCCGAATTTCTGGTGAAATACTGTCTGGCCGACACCGATGCCGCGTTCGTCGCCCACGAACGCTTTCTGCCGGGCGTCGTCCCGCGCGGCCCGGCGTGCGCGGGCAAGCTGGCCGGGCGACTGGCTTGCGCCGAGATGGGCATGATAACGTCCCGGCCCCGACGCGGGCGCATAATCGAAGCCGTCCGTATCCTCCGCCAGCGCGCCAACGGGTGATGCCGGCCCACCGTAGAGGCCCTGATCGCTCAGGAAGCGGACATGCTCGCCCGGCAGCTCGTCGATGAAGCGCGACGGCAGGCTTGATTGCCACTGGTCATAGATCCGGCGATTCGCGGCGAAGGAAATCGCTGCCTGTTTGCGCGCGCGGGTGAGGCCGACATAAGCAAGCCGGCGCTCTTCCTCCAGCGCCGCCACGCCGCCCTCGTCCAGCGCGCGCTGATGAGGGAAAAGTCCCTCCTCCCAGCCGGGCAGAAAGACAGTATCGAACTCGAGCCCCTTGGCGGCGTGCAGCGTCATCACATTGACCATGTCGCCGGCCTGGTTCTCGCTGTTCTCCATCACGAGGCTGACATGCTCCAGGAAGGCCGGCAGCGTCTCGAATTCCTCGAGCGCATGGATGAGTTCCTTGAGGTTTTCCAGTCGGCCCGGCGCCTGGGGCGATTTGTCCCGAGCCCACATATCGGTATAGCCCGATTCATCGAGAATGATCTCCGCCAGTTCGGCATGGAGCAAACTGGGCAACTGGGCCCGCCAGCGCGAGAGGGAGTCAAGGAAGCGGGCGACCGCGGTCCGCGATCTGGGCTTCAACTCGTCGGTTTCCAGAAGCCGGCCGGCCGCCATGGAAAACGAGATGTTCTCCGCCCGCGCCAGGCGGTGGACCGTCTGCACAGTCGCATCCCCGATCCCGCGCTTGGGCAGGTTGATGATCCTCTCATAGGCGAGATCGTCGTCCGGGCTTATGACCGCGCGGAAATAGGCGATGGCATCACGGATTTCCTGGCGCTCGTAAAAGCGCAGACCGCCAACCACCCGGTAGGGCAGGCCGATGGTGATGAACCTTTCCTCGAACTCGCGGGTCTGGAACCCGGCGCGCACCAGGATCGCCATATCGTTGAGCGCATGCCCCGCCGTCCGGAGACTCTCGATCTCATCCGAGATGACGCGCGCCTCCTCCTCGCCATCCCAGACACCCTTGACGACGACAGGGTCGCCCTCCTTGCGTTCGGTCCAGAGAGTTTTGCCGAGCCGGCCGTCATTTTGCGCGATGAGACCCGAGGCGGCGCCCAGAATATGGGGGGTGGAGCGGTAATTCTGTTCGAGCCGCACGACGCGCGCGCCGGGAAAATCGTCCTCGAAGCGAAGGATGTTGCCGACTTCGGCGCCACGCCACCGGTAGATGGACTGGTCGTCATCCCCCACGCAGCAGATGTTCTGATGGGATCTGGCCAGAAGCCGAAGCCAGAGGTACTGGGCCACGTTGGTGTCCTGGTATTCGTCCACGAGAATGTAGCGGAACAGCTTCTGGTAGCGCTCCAGAATGTCACCGTGTTCGGTGAAAAGGGTGAGACAGTGCAACAGCAGATCGCCGAAATCGACGGCATTGAGCGTTTTCAGGCGGTCCTGGTACTGGCGGTACAGCTCGAGGGAGCGGCCCATCGCGAAATCGCCCAGATCGGCCGGCGACACCCGGTCTGGCGTGAGGCCCTTGTCCTTCCAGCGCTCGATGATGGCGCGGAGCCCCCGGGCCGGCCAGCGCTTCTCGTCAATATCGGCCGCCTGAATCAGTTGTTTCAGAAGACGCGTCTGATCGTCCGGATCAAGAATCGTGAAGTTGGATTTGAGTCCCACCGCCTCGGCATGGCGTCGCAGAATCCGGACGCACAGGGCGTGGAAGGTGCCAAGCCACAGATTGTCCGCCGGACATCCGATCAGCTTCTCGACCCGCGCCTTCATCTCGCGCGCCGCCTTGTTGGTGAAGGTCACGGCCAGCACCTGATGGGGCGCGGCGCGCCCGCTGCGGAGAATGTGGGCGAGTCGGGTCGTGAGGACGCGGGTCTTGCCGGTCCCGGCCCCGGCCAGGACCAGAACGGGACCATCCATCGCCGAAACCGCCTCGCGCTGGGGCCGGTTGAGGTCGGCCAGATACGAGGCTTCGGACCCTTCTTGCGCGGGCGCGCCGGCGGCCCCCGTCCCGAAGAGGGAGGGCGGGTTGGATGAAGAGGAGTTGGACATGAGCCCACAGTATATCGATGGCCGGACGAATGGGAGCCCCCATATGCGGTGGCGCTCGCTGGCCCGGATCGGCCGCCACGGGGCCAAAAGCAACAGCGGACTGCCGCGCCCTCAGGCTTCGCCCCGCTCCTCCGCCCGGACCTCGAGCAGGGCCCGGTTATGGCGCCGGACGACGTCGAGCTCGCGGATGATCCCGAGGAAGCGCATGTTTTCACGGCTCTCCACGACCGGAACGAGGCCCTCCTCGCCCGATTGAAATAGCTCCATCGCATCCTTGAGCGTCTCGCCGGGCACCAGCACAGTCGGGTGCCGGCGGGCGATATCCCTGGCCTTGCCGCCATCTTCGGACGATTCGCCCGCCACATCTTCTTCAAGGTCGTGGATCTGTTCGCGCCCTATCGTTCCGGTGAGGAGGCCATCGCGATCGACGACGAGCAACTGTCCGTAGCGACTGGCCTTGAGCGCCGTCTCCATCTCCTTCAGGCCGGCTTCCGACCCCACCCGATCGGCCACGGTCACAATCAGATCGGCCACTTTCACGCCGCGAAGCTTCTCGCTTTCCCGCCCGTCGCGGGGATCGATGCCGCGTTCTTTCATCTGGCAGAAGAAGAACGACCCCCCCAGCAACCGGTCATTCACGAACACGCTCACCACGACCGCCACCATGACGGCGAGCGTGAGCGAGTAATCGCCCGTCAGTTCGAACATGATGAGAATGGTTGAAATCGGCGCTCCCATCACGGCGGCGGCAACCGCGCCCATGCCGACGAGAGCGTAGAGCCCGTGGGTTGTCCCCAGGCCGGGCAGGACCGCCTGACTCACCAGCCCGAAGGCACCGCCCAGCATCGCGCCCAGGAAAAGCGAGGGACTGAAAACCCCGCCGGCAAAGCCGAAACCGAGTGTCAGGCCGGTTGCGACAATCTTGGCAACAAGCAGGGCCAGCAGCAGGCCGAGTGTGAAGGATTCCTGCAGGGCGAGGTCCGTCGCCTCGTACCCGACGCCCATGATCTGGGGCAACCAGATGGCGATCAGCCCGACGCCAAGTCCGCCCAGCGCCGGGCGCGCCCAGACCGGCAGCGGCGTCTTCTCGGACAGGTCGCGGGCGAAAAAGATCGCGCGTGCGAGCGCGACTGAAACCAGGCCGGCCGCCAGGCCGAGCCCCATGAACAGGGCGAAATTCCAGAGCGAGCCGATCGCATAGCTCGGAATAACGAAGGCGGGAAAATCCCCATATTGCAGGCGGGCCACGATCGTGGCGCTGACGGCCGCAAGCACGACGGGGCCGAAGGCGCTCATGGCGTAACGGCCGACCACGACTTCCAGCGCGAACAGAATGCCGGCGATCGGGGCGTTGAAGGAGGCTGCGACGGCAGCCGCGACGCCGCTGGCCAGGAGTGTCAGGGTCATCCGCCGATTGAGGCCAAGCCGCGCGCCGAGCCAGCCGCCGAGATGAGCGCCGAGATGAATGGCCGGCCCTTCCCGCCCGGCCGAGGCGCCGGCCCCCAGCGTCACGGCGCTGGTCAGCGCGCCCGCGAGCCCGGTGCGCAGCGAACCCTTGGCGCCCTGGACGGCCGCCAGTTCGATCACATCGGCAATGCCCTGCGGGCGGCCATCGGGCAGAAGCCAGCGGATCAGAAGCCCGACGACGAGACCGCCCAGCACAGGCGCCAGGGCGAGGTGCCACCAGGCGAGCGAGGCTGCCGCCGAATGGAAGCGCTCGCTGGATATGCCGAAAAACCCTGTCTGTACCAGGAGGATCGTCTCGCGAAAGCCGATGACCACCAGGGTCACCAGCACGCCGGCCGCCACGGCGAGAAGCCAGAAAACGACCTGGTTCTGCCTGAGGCCGAGAGCCAGTTGGCGGGCGAAACGCTCGAGAGGGGGCGTGGAAGGCTTGGCCATCGGTTCGGGCCCCGGCAGCGGGAAGGACAGGAAGCTCCCTGTTACCGAACCCCACTTGGGACGAAAGAACAAGCCCCGGTTGGGGCACCGGCCGGGTTCTCGCTAACTCGCGATGCGATGATCGGCGTCCGTGGCCTCGACCGAGGATTCCTTGACGACCTTGTTGCGCCCCGAATTCTTGGCCTGGTAAAGCGCCCGATCGGCCCGTCCGAGGAACCCCTCGATGGTGTCCTTGAGCCGATACTGGGCGACACCGACGGACATGGTGATCCGGGCCAGTTCCTCGCCCGTGCTTTTGCGCATGATTTTTTTGGAACACAGCGTCTTGCGCAGCGATTCGGCGACACGTGCCGCGTCACCGAGCCGCGTGCGAGGCAGGATGACAGCGAATTCTTCACCGCCGTAACGCGCCGCCTTGTCCTGGCCCTTGAGGGATTGGTGCAGAATGTGACCGACCAGCTTGAGAACCTGGTCACCCATCGCATGACCGAAGGTGTCGTTGAACCGTTTGAAGTGATCGATGTCGACCATAAGCAGGCTGAGCGGCGCACCCTCTTCTTCGGCCGCGCGCGTCGCCTGACGCAGATTGGCGTCAAACGCCTTGCGATTGGCGACGCCGGTCAGCCCGTCCAGCAGGGCTTCCTCGCGTGCCTCCTCCAGATTTTCCTTGAGATGCAGGACCTCCGTGGAAGCATTCTGCAGCTTGCCCGAAAGCTCTTCGTTACGCTCGCGCAGCGTTGCAGTCTCGCGCGACAGGTTCTCCACCACGTTTCTGACCGCCTCGAGGGTGAGATCACCGGCAAGGGATTCCTCGGATGATTTCAGCGTCTGGCTGAAGGATCGCGCGTCGCCGGCAGCACTGCGCAAAAGCTCCATGACGTGAGCAATCGAATCGTCCACCCTATCGGCCGCATCGACGACGGAGTCGCTGAGCGGCTCGCTATCGAGATGACGCTCATACAGGGCCAGGTGGTCTTCCGCCGAGATCGGGCGCTTGCTGTTGACCAGGGCAATCATATCCTGGACCAGCGCCGCCGGCTCGCCGAGCTTGTACTGAAACCAGACAGCATAGTTTACCGGCGTCGGCGCAATCGACAGCGCTTCCATCTCGCTGAGGGCCGCACCGGCGGCCTTCGCGGCCTCGCCAGGTTGTATGTTGTTCGAAATCGCGATGCGCATGACTGCGTCTGCCCGTTCTACCCGCCATCAGCTCCTTATCGGCCAGATAGCCTCCCACCGCCGGTCAGCTTGGGCCCGAACCCGTTAACAATCCGCTAACCAACGGATTCGCCTAATTTTTTAGGAGATTGCGCCGGACCGGGCGCCGGCGGGACCGGGGCAGGCCGGTCAGCCGCACTGGCCGCGAGAGCCCTCGGCGCAGATCCGCTGGCCGTCGATCCATGTCGCCCCGGCCAGGTAAGCGCCCAGCAGATCGGCGTTGCGGATGTTGGCGCCGGTCAGGTCGGCTCCGCGCAGATCGGCATCGAACAGCCGTGCGCGCCGAAGCCGCGCGCCGCGAAAGGAGGCCCCCCTGAGATCAGCCTTGGTGAAATCGGCCTCGTCCAGCCGGGCGCCGTCGAAAACGGCGTTTTCGAGTTTCGCAGATATGAATTTGACCCGGAAGGCGTTCGCGCCCGAGAAATCGGCCTCCGACAAATCGGCGCGCGAGAAGGTCGCATCACGCAGATTGGCGTTGCTGAGTGTCGCGCCGCGGAGATCATTGCCATCGAAATAGCAGCGTTCCCAATCGACGCCCGCGGCGGGCGCGTCGAGACATTCGGCATGGGCGGTGATTGCGGGAAGGGTCATCACCAGGGCCAGCAGGAGGGCCCAGTATCTCGTGCCAGAGGCTTTCATGCGTCCCAAGATAGGCTGAGCCGGGCGGCAAAACAATGGCACCGCTCAGGGGCACCGCTCAGGGGCACCGCTCAGGCGGCGTCCTGGCGGTCCGGGTCGTAGCCCAGGACCGGACCCAGCCAGCGCTCCACCGTCTTGATGTCCATGCCCTTGCGCCGGGCGTAATCGGCAACCTGGTCGCGCTCGACCCGACCGACGCCGAAATACCGCGCCTCAGGATGGGCGAAATAAAGGCCGCTCACGGCTGCCGTCGGCAGCATGGCGTAGCTTTCCGTCAACCGAATGCCGGTGCGTTCCGTCGCCTCGAGGAGGCGGAACAGGGTGTCCTTTTCCGTATGGTCGGGACAGGCCGGGTAGCCGGGAGCCGGGCGGATACCGCGATACGCCTCGCGAATGAGCGCCGCGTTATCCAAATCCTCGTCCGGCGCGTAGCCCCAGAATTCCTTGCGCACACGCTCATGCAGCCGTTCGGCAAAGGCCTCCGCCAGCCGATCGGCCAGGGCCTTGGCCAGGATCGCGTTATAATCGTCCTGCGATTTCTCGTACCCGGCCACCACCTCATCGAGGCCAAGTCCCGTCGTCACCGCGAACCCGCCGATATAGTCGGCCAGCCGCGTCTCGACGGGCGCGATGTAGTCGGCCAGGCACGGGTTGCTGCGACCGTCCTCCTTCGCGATCTGCTGGCGCAGGCAGTGAAGGGTGGCAAGCACGGTCTCCCGCGTCTCATCACTATAGAGCGCGATATCGTCACCCACCCCGTTCGCTGGCCAGAAGCCGATGACGCCGCTGGCGCGAAGCCATTTCTCGTCGACGATCCGGTGCAGCATCTTTTCCGCATCGTTGAAAAGGCCGCGCGCCACTTCACCGACCACCGGGTCATCGAGAATCTTGGGGTAGGCGCCCGCCAGTTCCCAGGTCCGGAAAAACGGCGTCCAGTCGATACGCTCGACAAGCTCGCCGAGCGGATAATCGGCGAAATCGGTGAGGCCCGAGACGTTCGGTTTCGGCGGGGCGTAATCTGACCAATCGATCGCGACCCTGGCCCGGCGCGCCTCCTCGAGCGGGAGCGTCCGCGCTGTCTTCGACTTTTCTCGTTCGGTGCGCACTGCGGCGTACTCGGCCCCGATCTTTCGGGCAAAGGCGTCGGCGCCATCGCCCTCCTTGCTGAGCAGACTGGCGCAGACACCGACCGCGCGAGACGCATCCAGCACGTGGACGACGGGCCGGTCGTATTTAAGATCGATCTTCACCGCCGTATGCACGCGCGACGTGGTGGCCCCGCCGATCAGGAGCGGCTGGTCGAATCCCTCACGCTGCAATTCGGCCGCCACGTGCACCATCTCATCCAGCGACGGCGTTATGAGGCCCGAAAGCCCGATCAGATCGACCTTTTCCTTCCGGGCTGCCTCGAGAATTTTCTCGGCCGGCACCATGACGCCCAGATCGATCACCTCATAGCTGTTGCACTGGAGGACCACGCCCACGATGTTCTTCCCGATGTCGTGCACGTCGCCCTTGACCGTGGCCAGCAATATCCGGCCGTTCGTGCTGGTATCGCCACTGGCCGCCTTCTCGGCTTCGAGATAGGGGATGAGGTGGCCGACGGCCTGCTTCATCACCCGGGCGGATTTCACCACCTGGGGCAGGAACATCTTGCCGGCGCCGAACAGGTCGCCCACGACATTCATCCCGTCCATGAGGGGGCCCTCGATCACCTCGATAGGCCGGCCGTATTTCTGCCGCGCCTCCTCTGTGTCCTCGATAATGAAATCGGTGATGCCCTTGACCAACGCGTGACGGAGCCGCTCGGTGACATCCGATTGGCGCCACGAAAGATCGGCGGCGGATCTCTCCGACCCCTTACCGCGGAAACTCTCGGCCGTCTCCAGTAACCGCTCGGTCGCATCCTCACGCCGGTTGAGCAGCACATCCTCGACCCGCTCCAGAAGGTCTTCTGGAATGTCCTCATAGACCGCGAGCTGGCCGGCATTGACGATCCCCATATCCATGCCGCTCCGGATGGCATGGTAGAGGAAGGCCGAATGCATGGCCTCGCGCACCCGGTCATTGCCCCGGAACGAAAAGGAGATGTTGGACACGCCGCCAGATACGTGAGCGTGCGGCAGTTCGGCCCGGATGCGTCGGCACGCCTCGATGAATTCGACGGCATAGTTGTTGTGGGCCTCGATACCGGTTGCGACCGCGAAAATATTGGGGTCGAAGATGATGTCCTCGGGCGGGAAACCGACCTTTTCCGTCAGCAGTCGGTAGGCGCGGGCGCAGATCTCGAACTTCCGGTCTGCGGTGTCTGCCTGTCCCTTCTCGTCGAAGGCCATGACCACCGCCGCCGCACCGTAGCGCCGGACCAGCCTCGCCTGGTCGACGAAGCTTTCCTCGCCCTCCTTGAGGCTGATCGAATTGACGATGCCCTTGCCCTGGACGCATTTCAGCCCCGCCTCGATGACCGACCATTTGGAGGAATCGATCATGATGGGAATGCGGCTGATTTCAGGCTCACCCGCGATCAGGTTGAGAAATTTCGTCATCGCCGCCTCGGAATCGAGAAGGCCTTCATCCATGTTGACGTCCAGAATCTGGGCGCCGTTCTCTACCTGGCTCTTGGCGACGGAAAGGGCCGAATCGTAATCGTCCTCCTGGATCAGCTTGCGAAAGCGCGCCGATCCCGTAACGTTTGTGCGCTCGCCTATGGTGACGAAACGCGCTTGCGCGGATGCCTGGTTCATCGCCTCGCTCATGCTGGCACCTCCACCGGCTCGAGCCCGGAAAGCCGCAGTGCCACCGGCAGGTCCGGGACGGCGCGAGGTGCCTGCCCTTCGACCGCCGCTGCGATGGCGCGAATGTGGGCGGGTGTGGTGCCGCAGCACCCACCCAGAATATTGACCAGGCCCGATTTCGCCCAATCCGCAAGAAAAGCCGCGGTCTCGTCGGGGCTCTCGTCGTATTCGCCCATTTCGTTGGGCAGGCCGGCATTGGGATAGGCATGCACATAGGTATCGGCGACGCGGGCGAGGGTCACAATATGAGGACGCAATTGCTCGGCACCGAAGGAGCAGTTGAGCCCGATTGACATCGGCCGCGCGTGGCGCACCGAGTACCAGAATGCATCCACCGTCTGGCCGGTCAGTGTGCGCCCGGACATGTCGGTGACGGTGCCGGAGACCATCACTGGCAGACGAACCCCATCAGCCTCGAAAACCTCGTCGATGGCGAAAATTGCAGCCTTGCAGTTGAGCGTGTCGAAAACCGTCTCGATCAGCAGGATATCGACACCGCCCTCGATCAGCCCGCGGACAGCTTCGCCATAAGCCTGGCGCAATTCGTCGAAACTAATATTACGTTTGCCGGGATCGTTCACGTCAGGCGAGATCGAGGCTGTTCGGTTGGTGGGCCCGAGGGCCCCGGCGACGAAACGCGGGCGATCCGGTGTCCTGGCGGTCATGGCATCGGCCGCCTGCCGCGCCAGGCGCGCGCCTTCGCGGTTGAGCTCGACCGCAAGCTCGGACATGCCGTAATCGGCCTGTGAAATCCGGTTGGCGTTGAAGGTGTTGGTTTCGATGATGTCGGCGCCCGCCTCGAGGAAGGCCTCGTGGATCCCAAGGATAACCTCGGGCCCGGTCAGATTCAGAAGATCATTGTTCCCCTGAAGGGGCTGGCCCCAATCGGCGAACCGCGCACCCCGGAATTCCACCTCCGACAGGCCGTGGCTCTGAATCATCGTTCCCATCGCGCCATCGAGCACGAGAATACGCTGCTTCAGCGCCGCTGCGAGAACCTGCAATCTTTCTTCACGCCCGGGGTGGCTGGTGTCGTTCACGCTTGGCTTCCTTCCTGAATTGACTTCGGAGCGGGCGCCAGGGCGCGAAGGCCCAGGGCGTGACAGATGGCGACTGTCAACTCCGCGCGGTTGAGGGTGTAGAAATGGAATTCGTTTACGCCTTCCGCCTGGAGTTTCTGGCAAAGCTCTATGGCGGTGCGGGCGGCAATCAACTGGCGTGTCTCAGGGTCGTCATCCAGCCCGTCGAAACGGCGCACCAGCGATCGGGGGATGGTCGCCCCGCACATATCGGCAAATTTCCGCACCTGTTCGAAATTGGTCACAGGCAGAACTCCGGGCACCAGCGGCACATCGATGCCGTGGCGCCGGGCCCGGTCGCGAAAGCGCAGGAAACAATCCGGCTCAAAGAAAAACTGCGTGATCGCGCGCTTTGCGCCCGCATCCAGCTTGCGCTTGAGATTGTCGAGGTCCGCCGCCGCGCTTGGCGCCTCGGGATGGGTTTCAGGATAGGCGGCCACGCTGATTTCAAAATCGGCGACCTCGCGCAGTCCCCGGACCAGATCGACCGCATAGGCATATCCGCCGGGGTGGGGGATATAGCGGGCCGCGTCCGGCGGCGGGTCTCCGCGCAGCGCCACGATATGGCGCACGCCACTCTCCCAATAGGCGCGCGCGACTTCATCCACCTCGGCACGGGTGGCGCCGACGCAAGTCAGATGCGCCGCCGGGGTCAGCCGGGTGTCGCGAAGGATGCGTGTCACGGTCGCATGCGTGCGCTCGCGCGTGCTGCCGCCCGCGCCATAGGTGACGGAAACGAAGCGTGGCGAGAGGGGCGCCAGCTGTTCAATGGCACGCCAGAGCGCCTCTTCCATCTTCACCGTCTTTGGCGGGAAGAATTCAAATGACACGTCCGGGGCGCTCATGCGCGACTGCCCTCGAAATCGGCCGTCGCCGGCGTCTTTGAGGCCATCGGCAGCCGCCGGTCCGGCCGCGCCGCGCCGAGGATGGTGACCGTCAGCGGGTCGCCCGCGAGATGGTGGAAACGGAGCGCTTTGAGACCCGCGGCGGTGCACCATTGCGCCAGTTCCCGGTCACTGAAGCCGAGTCGCCTGTGGGCGTGGTCCTGGCGCAGATATTCCAGCGTATGGGGGGCAAAATCGACCACTACCAGGCGACCGCCAGGGCGCAGGACACGGGCCGCCTCCGCGATCACCTCGCCCGGTGCATCGGCAAAATGCAGAACCTGATGGATGGTCAGGAGGTCGAAGCTGTCGGCCGGCCAGGGCAGATGGTACATATCGCCATAGCGCACATGGCAATTGACCAGCCCGGCCCGCTCCACATTCGTCCGCGCGATGGAAAGCATGTCACGCGACAGGTCTATCCCGTTGGCGCGATCGACATGCTGCGACAGCAATTCCAGAAACCGTCCCGTGCCCGTCCCGATATCGAGATATTCCTCGATCCCATCCGGTGGCATTTCATCCCTGATGATGGCGATTACCGCATTTTCGACCTGTGCCTCATCGACATGGAGGGAGCGGATTTCGTCCCAGCGCGCGGCGTTGGCCGAGAAATAATCGGCCGCCCGCGCCGCCCGGCTTCGCTTGACCGATTCGAGGCGCTGCTGATCCAGGGCCAGAACCGGCTCGCGCGCCGACAGATCGACCAGAAGCGCGCGCAGCGTCGCGCCCAGCGGGTGCTGGTCGGCGAGACGGAAGAAGACCCAGTTGCCCTCCGGCAGACGTTCGAGAAGCCCGCTCTCGGCCAGTACCTTGAGATGGCGGGACACGCGCGGCTGGCTCTGGCCGAGTATCGTCACCAGTTCCGTCACCGACAATTCAGCCCGGGCGCAAAGCGCGAGCACCCGCAGCCGCGTTGATTCGGCCGCCGCCCGCAGCCCGGCCAGCAGTTCTTCCATCGTTAGAGGAAATCCGTCGTGTTCGGCGGCCATGGGCCCTTGATCCCCTGATTCGATCACCGCGCCCTCTACGCGATTTAAGGAGATAAACATATCCTTATATCGTTAACAAACACTTTTTGAGGCGATTATCCCCTCCGGATGATTATCCCCTTCGGGTGCGAGGGGGCATGTTGCCGGGGCCTGACGGCCCTCGCCGGACGAATGGCGCCGCCGGGATCGGACGTCCATATCGGGCCAAGCCACAGGCGCCGGAAGCGCGCCGGGCGGGGCGGGACTTGCCGCGGCCCCCCGATTTTCGTCCTGAATGTGGATCAAATTCCTTGGCTGTTTCGTTTTTGCCACGCCCGGAAAAATCTGTCAGTCAAACCGGCCGGTTAAGTGCAAGCCGTTGTGACTGGTGTTTTTTTTGGCCCTATGATACGGAGATTGCGCGCCGCATGGGGAGCGGTGAAATTACCCCGACAAGCAGGCCGGCGCGCGTATTGGGAGACCCGTCGTTCATGCGTATTCTGACCTCTCGCCAAGTTTTCGAGACCACCGCCACGCCGTCGCACCGGCGCGCCGGCCATCGAGCCGCCATTGTGCCGCTGCTCGCCCTGGTGCTGAGCGCTTGCGCCTCGACTCCCGAAGCGGAAATCGCGGACGTCAACGGCGCGCATGACCCATACGAAGGCTTCAACCGCTCGATGCACACCTTCAACATGAAGGCCGATGAATACGTGCTCAAGCCGGCGGCCACCGCCTACCGTGACAATGTCCCCGAACTGGCGCGCAAATCGGTCTCCAACATGCTGAACAACGCCGGCTCGGTCGTGGTCCTCGTCAATGACGTGCTGCAATGGAACTGGGGCCGGGCCGGAGTCACGGCACAGCGCCTCGTGACCAACACGATCGAAGGCGTCGGCGGCATGGTCGACGTGGCGGCGACCCGCGGTATCCACCGCCATGACGAGGATTTCGGCCAGACTCTGGCGGTCTGGGGGGTCGACGAGGGACCCTATCTGGTTCTGCCCCTTCTTGGTCCGTCCAATCCGCGCGATGCCGTCGGCCGGATCGTGGACGGGTTCTCGGACCCCATGGCCTATACCGGGGCGACAGCCGTGAGCCCGTCGATCTTTGTGGCCAATGCGGTCGATTCGCGCTCGGAGACTCTGGGCATCCTCGAGGATATCGAGCGCTCCTCCCTTGATTATTACGCGACACTGCGCTCGCTCTACCGCCAGTCGCGGCGCAACGAAATTCTGAACGGCGCCGAGCCCGAAGAACCCGCGGCCGTTTTCTCCCCGGGCGGGCGACCCAGCTATGATCCCTCGGTTTTCGAAGAATTCGACGAGATCGACGAACCGGCGGTTGACGCGCCGGGCGGCGCGACAGACGATGACAAGGGGAAAGAGACGCCTTCCTCTTCGACCGGCACGCCCGAACGGTCGCAGACATCGGAAGCGACCTCGCAGACCCTATCCCTGCTGGCGGAGTAGCCCACCCATGACGACATTCATGCGCTCCCTGAAGCGCGCATTCCTGCTTATCATCATCGCAGCCCCGCTGGCCGCGCCCGCATCCGCCGCCTTCCCGGAAGGCGCGGACACGTTCGTCCGCGGGATCGGCGATCAGGCCGTCGAGACGCTCAAGGACGAGACCCTGTCACGCGACCAGATCGAGGAGCGCTTTCGCAAGATCTTCCGCGAGACCTTTTACGTTCCGGCCATCGGCCGTTTCGTGCTCGGCAAATACTGGCGGCAGGCGTCAGAACAGCAGCGTCGGGAATTCCTCGACCTGTTCGAGGAATTCATCGTTCGCACCTATGCCAAGCGCTTCAAGGACTATACGGGCGAGACCCTGCAGGTCCGGGAGGCACGCCAGGCAAGCGACACGCAGGCTATTGTGATCTCCGAAATCGTCCGCCCCGAGGCCCCGCCCATCAAGGTGGACTGGCGGGTCGGCATTCCCAAGGACAGCCAGGATTACCGCGTCTATGACGTAACGATCGAGGGCATCAGCATGGCCGTCACCCAGAGATCGGAGTTCGCGACCGTTATCCAGCGGCGCGGCAAGGGCGTGGACGGGCTGCTGGAGGCGCTGCGCGAGAAGATCGCCGAGCTGAATACCTGACCGGCGCCTCCCCGCGGGGGAAACGGCACCATCGAAAAACCCGGCTCGTGGCCGGGTTTTTTTGAGCCTGAAATCCCGGCGGGACGGGTCAGTTTCGCGCCAGCGGCCGGTACTTGATGCGGTGCGGCTGGTCCGCTTCCGCCCCCAGTCTCCGGCGGCGATCGGCCTCGTAATCCTCGTAATTCCCCTCGAACCATTCGACCAGGCTGTCGCCCTCGAAAGCGAGGATATGGGTGGCGATCCGGTCGAGAAACCAGCGGTCATGGCTGATGATGACGGCGCAGCCCGGGAAATCACCGAGCGCCAGCTCCAGCGCTCTCAGCGTGTCCACATCGAGATCGTTGGTGGGCTCGTCCAGGAGCAGGACATTCGCCCCTTCTTTCAGCATTTTGGCGAGATGCACCCGGTTGCGCTCCCCGCCCGAAAGCTGGCCCACCTTCTTTTGCTGATCAGCGCCACGGAAGTTGAAGGCACCGCAATAGGCGCGGCTTTGCACCGTGCGATCACCGAGTTCAATTTCGTCGTCACCGCCAGAGATTTCCTCCCACACCGTGGCAGAATCCTTGAGCGTATCGCGGCTCTGATCGACATAGCCCAGTCGGACCGTCTCGCCGATCCTGAGGGTACCGGAATCCGGCTTCTCCTGGCCCACGATCATCCGGAACAGCGTCGTCTTGCCGGCACCGTTGGGCCCGATCACGCCGACGATGCCGCCGGGCGGCAGGCGGAAGCTCAGGTCGTCGATCAGAAGCTGGTTCCCGAAGCCCTTGCGCAGATGCTCGGCCTCGATCACCTTGTCACCCAGACGCGGCCCCGGCGGAATGCGGATCTGCGCCGGCCCACCGCTCTTTTCCTTGCTTTTCGCGACCAACTCCTCATAGGCGTTGATGCGCGCCTTGCTCTTGGCGCGCCGGGCCTGCGGTGTCTGGCGAATCCATTCCAGCTCCCGCGCGAGGGTGCGTTGCCGGGCGCTTTCCTCCTTCTCTTCCTGTGCCAGACGTTTCTGCTTCTGCTCCACCCAGGCCGAGTAATTGCCTTCGAACGGGATCCCCTCGCCCCGATCCAGCTCCAGAATCCAGCCCGCCACGTTATCCAGAAAATAGCGGTCATGGGTGACGGCCACGACCGTCCCCTCATATTCGTCGAGAAAACGCTCCAGCCAAGCCACTGATTCCGCGTCCAGATGGTTGGTCGGCTCGTCCAGCAACAGCATATCCGGCTTTTGCAGCAGAAGGCGGCAGAGTGCGACCCGGCGGCGTTCGCCGCCCGAAAGCTTCGTCACGTCCGCATCCGGCGGCGGGCAGCGAAGCGCATCCATTGCAATATCGACCTGGCGCTGAAGATCCCACACGTTCGCCGCCTCGATCTTCTCCTGAATCTCGGCCTGTTCCTCGATCAGCGCCTGCATCTCGTCGTCGCTCATTTCCTCCGCGAAACGCGCGCTCACCGCCTCGAACCTGTCGAGGAGCGCCTTGGCCTCGGCAACACCCTCGAGGACATTCTCTTCCACCGTCTTTTCGGGATCGAGATCGGGCTCCTGCGACAGATAGCCCACCCGCACGCCATCGGCCGCCCAGGCCTCGCCCGAGAACTCGGTCTCGATGCCGGCCATGATCTTCAACAGTGTGGATTTCCCCGCGCCGTTCAGGCCCAGCACGCCGATCTTGGCCCCCGGCAGGAAAGAGAGCCAGATGTCCTTGAGAACCTGCCGACCCCCCGGATAGGTCTTCGACAGGCCCTTCATCACGTAAATATACTGGTGGGACGCCACGTAAATACTCCGATTGGGTTGTGCGGTCTTTTGGCCCCGCGTTCTAACCCATCGGCTGCCCCGCTGGCGAGGGCTTATCTCGGAAGCGCGGCCCGGAGGACGGCCTCGGGACCGAGCGCCGGGCGCGTGGCCTTGCGCGGCGACTGACGCCGGCCGGATTTGGAGAGAAACCCTCGGAACCGCCAGGGCGCGCCCTGGCACGGATAAGACCGTTTCAATCCGCCCGTCCGCGCGCGGAGCTCAGGGAAGTTCGGGCGCCTCCGCCAGGTCCAGCCTGACCCCGCTGAGTGCCATGAGACGGTCGAGGTCGTGAATCCGAACCCGGCGGGCCGTGTAATCGAGACACCCCTCGTCCCGGAGGGCCTTCAGCGTCCGGCTGACATGGACCTTGGTCAGGCCGAGAATTTCGCCGATCAGCTCGTGGGTAAGCGGGCAGAAAAATTCCTCGTCCCGCACCTGGCCCACCTAGCGAAGACGAAGATAAAGATCGAGAATGAGGGAGGCCAGCGCCCCCTTGGCGAATTGCATGCCGGCCAGATCGATCCGCCACAGCATTCGCCGAAATACCGATCCGACCAGGCGGCCGATCGAGTCGCCGCCGCTCCTGTCGTCGGCGAGCGCGGCGCGAAGGCCCCGGTTATCGAACTCGCAGACAGTCGCCGCGGTCAGCGTCCTCACCGTGAATTCGGCCTTTTCCGTGAACAGCGTGTGATAGCTGATCGATTCGCCGGGCAGCCGCGTGTCGATGACGCGCCGGCGGCCATCCATGCCGCGCGTGTACGCGACAGCCCAGCCCGATACCAGCAGCATCAGGCTGGCGCCCGGCTGCCCTTCGCGCAGGACGGTTTCCCGCGGCCCGAACTGCCGGATCGATACCCAGGCCGGGTGCCCTTCGGGCTGGCCGGCTGCCGGGCAATAGCCATGCACGCGGTTGACCGCGCAGGTGGCACAGGGCAGATCGCTCCGTATGTCGACTGGCGGGCCCCCGTTCATGATCTTTCCTCGAGGCGTCTCGCATCCGCGACGCCCGGGAAAGTCCGTCGCCGGATCCTGTCCCGTTGCCGACCGAGCCTGCCGGCCATTTGACGGATCACCTGGTTGCACGATGTTACGCATATCGGGGGATATACGTAGCTGGCGCGTGACCGGATTTCATATTCTGGCGAGCAAGCCATGGGATTTCCGAAATTGTTCCTGTTCCAATGCCGGTCCGGCGAATTGTCGCGGGCCCCAACAAGACCGGCCTGTACGCAGAAAAAGGATATCCGACCGATCATTGGTAACTACGCGTAATACGCGAATATATTTCAAAAATGTAAAATCCCGGAAAATGGTAATCAAAAGTCGACAACATTTGTCGTGTTTTGAAAAATGCACAAATTCCTAGGGATAAGAAGATATGCCTGTGCCGAATCGGGGCGGAACGGCCTGCGATCGTCTGCAATTTTACCGGGTATTAAGGAAAATCCCTGACACTCTGTCCCACGTTGGAACGAAGGCGGGGTTCCGAAGGACCGCTCCGCCCGACGGGCGCTGGCTTCAGCCGCATACGGCGGCGTGCGCCGGGCCCATCACCTAATTGGGGAAAACAGGAATGTTGAAAATGAAATCGCGCTCGGATGTCTCGCGTGAGGCAGAGGGGCAGAAGGAACGCCTGCAAGACGTTGCGCAGGCCGGCGCCCAGCCAGCGAATTTGCGGGCTGAGCGCGATCGCCTTCAGCAGATGGTCGATGGCATGCCGATCAATGTGGTCATGTGCGACCTGGATGATTTTCGGATCATCTATGCCAACCCCGCCAGTATCCGGACCCTGCAGAAGCTCGAGCATCTCCTGCCCTGCAAGGCGGACGAGCTCATGGGGCAGAGCATCGATATCTTCCACAAGCACCCGGAACACCAGCGCAAGCTGCTGGCCGACCCGAAGAATCTGCCGCATTCGGCAGTCATTCAGCTCGGCGACGAATATCTCGATCTTCTGGTGACACCGATCCTGAATGATGAGGGCGATTATATCGGCCCGATGCTGACCTGGAATGTCGTGACCGAAAAGGTCAAGGCGGACAGGGACGTCAGTCAGCTGAAGGACATGGTCCAGAACATGCCGATCAACGTGATCATGTGCGATCCGGTTGATTTCAAGATCAATTATCTTAATCGGACGAGCATCGAGACGCTCCGCAGCATCGAACGCCTCCTGCCCTGCAAGGCGGACGAGCTCATGGGGCAGAGCATCGATATCTTCCACAAGCACCCGGAACACCAGCGCAAGCTGCTGGCCGATCCGAAGAACCTGCCCCACAGGGCGACGATTAAGCTGGGCGAGGAATCTCTCGATCTCCTGGTCACCGCCATCATCGACCAGAACGGCAATTACATCGGCCCGATGCTGACCTGGACCGTCGTGACGAGCCAGGTCAATCTGGCGAGCCGGGTCAGCGACGTGGTGGAATCGGTCGCAAAGGCAACCGGCAATCTCAAGAGCCTCGCCACCGGCATGTCGGCCAACGCCGAAGAGACCAACAAGCAGGCGGCCAGTGTGGCAGCCGCGAGCGAGCAGGCATCCGCCAACGTCGAGACCGTGGCGGCGGCGGCCGAGGAGCTCTCGAAATCCATCGAGGAGATCAGCCGCCTCGTGAACGAATCGAGCAAGACATCACTCGAAGCGACGGAAGCGGCGGAGCATTCCAACACCACCGTGCAAAGCCTGGCGAGCGCGGCCCAGAAGATCGGCGAGATCGTGGACCTGATTCGCGACATCGCCGGACAGACCAATCTGCTGGCGCTGAATGCGACGATCGAGGCCGCCCGTGCCGGCGAAGCCGGTAAGGGCTTCGCCGTCGTGGCCAGCGAGGTGAAGAGCCTGGCCAACCAGACCGCCAAGGCGACGGAAGAAATCGAGTCGCAGATCGCGGAGATTCAGGGCACCACAGAGCAGGTGGTCACCGCCATCGGGCAGATCAAGGAGACGAGCATCGCGAACCGCGAGGCGTCGACCTCCATTGCCTCGGCCATCGAGGAGCAGAATGCCGCGACCCAGGAGATTGCCCGGAATGCTCAGGAAGCATCGACCGGCGTTCAGGAAGTCTCCAACAACATCAGCGGCGTCACCCAGGCCGCATCGGAGACGGGAACGGCCGCCGCGCAGGTGACGACAGAATCCGATCAGCTCTCCATTGAGGCCGAGAACCTGAAAAGGGAAATCCAGGCCTTCATCGAATCCATGGGCAAGTAACACCGACGCCCGATTTCTTTTTTCCCGCAACTGGATCCGGGGCCGGCATGTCCGGCCCCGGATTTTTTGCGCGCGGCGGCCGGCCCGGCGCCAAGATCGCGATCGGAGCGGCGCGCTCGTATGGACGCGTGGAATCGGGGTTTGTATGGTAGCGGCCATGATCGTCCCGAGCCTTCCGCGTCCGGGGCGCCGCCATTCCGTATTTCAGCCGCCCCGCGGCCGGAAGCGGGGGTCAGCGCTCCTGTTCTTTCTCGCCGCCTCGCCCGCCCTGGCCCAGGCACCGCTCCTGCCCTCGAGCGGATACCCGGGCGGCGCCTCCCCGCCAGGTTCTCAGCCGCCGGCCGCGCCGCCGGCCCCCGCATCACCGCAATCGGGACCGATCCGGACGTCCGCGCCCGCGCCCGCGCCCGCCACCCCGGACGCCCCGCAGGACGAAGCGACTTCCGCTTCCCCCTGGTCGGGCGCTATCGAACTGGGCGCCAGCCAGTCGACCGGCAACACGGAGGAACAGGATCTTTCGACCAGACTGTCGCTCACCTACGACAAGAAACGGTGGCGCCATCAGGGGCTTGTCGAATTTTTCCTTTCGACGGAGGACAACGATCTGACCGAAAACGAACTGACGGTCCGGCTCGAATCGGACTATCGGTTGACGGAAAGATTCTTCGGCTTTGCCGCGGTGGAATACGAGGATGACAGGTTTAGCGGGTTCGATTATCGGGTGACCGCCAATCCCGGCATTGGCTATGCGGTGATCCTGCCCAAGCCTGTATCATGGGAGCTTCGCGCCGGGCCTGGTTACCGGTTTTCAAAGGTTGCGGGGACGGGCAAGACCGAGACCGAGGTGATCGGGCGCGCCGAGAGCACTTTCAAATGGGACATCACGCCAACGGCGACGTTTACCAACCGTCTCGAGGCGGTGACCGGCGAGGAGCGAACGACCTCCACGGCCGAGACGGCGTTATCCACGCGGATCAATCAGGCGCTGCGTCTCAAGCTGAGCTTCAAGGCCGACCATGATTCCAACGTGCCGGCCGGAACGGAGAAGCTGGACACCAAGACGATCGTCTCGGTCGCCTACGAGTTCTGACGTCCCACGCTTGCCGGAATAAAAAATCGCCCGCCTCCGTGATGAGGCGGGCGACTGGATCAAGCCGGAACCGCGGCGCTTAGTCCATCAAGGACAGCTTTTCAGCGGCCTGTTTGCCGTTGCGGCCCATCTGGAGTTCGTATTGAACTTTCTGGCCTTCGCGCAGGTCGTCGAGGCCGGCCTGCTCAACCGCCGAAATATGCACGAATGCATCGGCCGAGCCGTCCTCCGGCTGAATGAATCCATAACCCTTGGTCCGGTTAAACCATTTAACTGTACCGACTGCCATCGTCGTCTCCTTAACAAGTGATGATCTGGCCACCCCCGGATCGGCACCGAAGGCGGCGAATTAGCCTCAACACTGTCCTAGAGCAACGAACCTGGTCGGTATGACCCGGTGTATAACCCGTGGGCGTTCGAGACCTAACCTGTCACGTATACCGGGAAGCCAGATAAACGCAAGCGGATTCAGACGATCGTCGCGCTCAGGGCAGGCGCGTACGGGCGCCCGGGTAGGGACGCCCGGGTCGCCCTCGACCGCCCGGGCATCGAGATCGGGTATAATTATTTGGGATTATGCCGTTTTTTCCGCACCGGCCGGAACGGGGCGACTCGGGCAGCATTTCTGCCCTACCCGGCGCCGCGCGCCGCCCGCCCGGGCGGCTCGTCGCGCCCAAGGGGCAAGTGGTGCTGCGGGTCGATTTTCATCGCCCGGCGCCGTTCGTAGACCGCCGCCGCCAGCCCCTCCCTCGGCAGGCCCTGGATCATGAAGCCGGCCTCACCCTTGCCCTCGACATAGTTGCGCCAGCCCTCTTCCCGGCTCTCCGGTTTCTCGACATAGGCCCAGGGCTCCTGAAGCCCCGCCTTCAACTCCTCGCGCCATTCCCCGAGATCGATCCCCTTGATCGTCTCCACAAAGGTTTTCTTGTAGCGCCCATCAAACCCGCGGGCATTGAACGGGCAAACCTCGAGACAGATTCCGCAAGCATTGTAGCTGCCCCAATAGGGCGCGCACGCCGCCGTATCGACAACCCATTTCGTAATGCCGCGCACCTCTTCCTTCTGGTGGGAAATGGCGTCGCCCGGGCAATAGGTGACACACATGTTGCAATTGGCGCAAAGGTCCTCGACACCGTGATTTTCGACCGAGTCTCGCGCCGCCGGCAAATCCGTGGTGACCGCCGCCACGCGAAACGAACAGCCGAGCTCCCGGTTGATCAACGAGCCGTGCTTGCCCAGCTCGCCCAGACCGGCGGCCCGGGCGTGAGGCAGCATGTTGATCTGTTCGAACCGCAAGCTGTGAGCACGGGCCGGGTAGCCCTGTTCGCGAATATAAGCGCCGAGCCGGGTGGCGATGGCACCGGCCTCGGCATAGACCCGGAGCACTTCGCGCACATGGCGGGGCGTCGCGCCAAAGCGAATCTCGTCATATTCCATGGGAACCGCGATCATGACCACATTGGCATGCGGTACATCATGGCCCTTATAGACGTGAAACGGGTCCAGTCCGGTGATGCCCACCAGCGTCGCACCAAGCGCCCTGGCCTTTTCCTTGATGTCGCGGGCCGCCGCTTCGGGACTGTCATAGGCGGTCTTGGTCTCGTTGACGGGCCCGTCCACATCGAGCACGCATTCAATCGTCTTCTGATCGTGGCGGACCGCTTCCTCGTCGTAAGGGCCCGAGAAAATATCGTATCCGAAACTGCGAACGACCTGGGTCGGCTCGACGTATTCCAGATCCGGGCTGTTCCATTCGGGGATAACACGACTGCGGGATTCTTCGGCCATGGTCTCCTCCCTTTTGTCCGTCCATCGCGCCTGGTCCGGCAGTCTAGAGATCCGGACTGGGGACTGAAAGGGGCGCCCGGCGGGCCGCGCTCACGGCGTCCAGTCGAAATACTCGAGATGGTCGCGTAAATGGCTTGTGCTCGGAAAGCGGCGGCAGATCAGGTCCCGGCGCAGGCCCCGGCAGATGGCCTTGATTTCGGGCGGCTGATTGCGGTAGTGGCGCCGCCCGCCGGTCATTTCATAGAGAAGCGTGACGAGCTGGAACAGATCCTCGAGCCGCCTGTCCGGGTTCGAGCGCCCATAGTTGAAGAAATCCACCACCTTGAGATCGAAGAAAATGCCGCGCGGATGCACCATGATGTTTTCGGTGTGGAGATCGCCATGATATTCGCCGCTCAGGTGAATCTGCTCGATTCCCGAAACGAGTCCGTGCAGAAGGTGAAGCGCCTTGAAGCTCGGCAGCCGCCGGCCCGGATGAGCGGTGATGAAGTTCTGCAGCAGCATGCCGTCGACATATTCGCTGATCAGGCAGGTCACCGGTACGCCCTGGAACAGCACCGTCTCGGCATGGTGATACTGAATGACAATGGGACAGTGGCGCAGCCGTTCGAGCTTGATCGCGTAGCTGCGGGCCTCCCGGTCCTTCAGGTTGCGATGCGGAAAGAAAAGCTTTGCCGCGCGCGGCAGACCCGTTCTGATCTCCGAAACGCGGTAAACCTCCCCCTCGTACCCGCGTCCGAGAAACTCCTCGACGACATACTTGCCGCCGATCACCCGCCCGATGGGCAGCCGGAATCTGGTAATCCTGGGTTTGGCGAGGCGGCGCGTCATGGGCCAAGACTTACGTCCGGAGCGGGAAAAAGACTAGGGTAAAGCACGGGCACCGGCCCGGCCTGGCCCGCCCCCGGCGCTGGCCGGCCTGGCCCCGCCGGCGGCAGGTTTCCGGAGAATTTCGGGGCTCGCCCCGGTACCCTCCGGCGGGTCCTTACCCCGTCACAATTTTACATCTAGACTTGTCCCGTCAAGGGGTGCTCGCAGCACGGGTGCCCCGGGAGCGCATCCTCACATCAGACAATCATTGAGTCAGGGGGAAACAAATCATGGCTGAGGTCCCACCCGAAGAACGGCCGGGCAGCCGGCCGAGAAGCAAGAACGCGGCTGTCGCCACGGCGGGCGGCACGCTGGGTTCGTTATACGGCGTCTCTTACGGTGCAACTCATTCGGTCCAGATATCCGCCGCTGTGCCGGAACTTATCCAGGGCACCTTGCTGACGGCGAGCGAGGCGGGCGCCGTCGCGGCCGCACCGGCCGCGGTGGCCGGCGTCGTCGGCGCCATCGCCGGCGCCAAGGTCGAGGACGAGGTGACGGCGCGCACGGGCAGCCGGGCCGCGGGCGTCGCGGCCGGCACCGGGGCCGGCGTGGTCGCCGGCGCGATCGTCGGCGGCATCATCGGCACCTTAGTCTTTCCCGGTGCCGGCACGGCCGGCGGCGCGGTACTGGGCGCGAAGATCGGCGCCGTCGCGGGCGGCATCGGCGGGCTGATCGGCGGCCTCTGGGACTAGCACACCGGGCCCGCGGGGGGCGGACTGGCACACCCGCCCGCCCCCCGCTTCTGGCACCCATCCTGGAGCGAGGAGGACAAACCTATGCCTGATCCCATGGAACGCCAGCGAGTGCGCGGCGGCGCGGGTGTCTGGAACCCGGTCAGGAATTGCTGGGAGTTTACGGATATCTACTGGGAGGCAGGGTTCCCGCTCGACCTCGAGTGGTTGAGTGATGACTGCTTCATCAGCCGGGTCGAGATGACGCTGTGGATCCAGGTCAGTTGCCTCGTCCGGGGCAAGAGCGGCGAACTGGAACTGATCGAACGCCGGCGGGAATCGTCGCGCTCCTACATTCTGGCCGAGCGCCATTGCCGGCCGGGCCCGGAAGGGGAATGGGACGAAACGGCGGAAGAGGCCTGGGTGGAGAACGCCGGCACCGAACATCCGGTCCACGAAAGCTGGGACGTCGACGGCGAGTTCTGGAAGAGCGCCGACAACGATTAGCCAAGCCCGCCCTGCTCCCGGATGAAGGCGGCCACTTTGTGGACGCCCTCATCATTCCTGATCTGGGCAAAAAGATACGGCCGGTCGCCGCGCATCCGGGCGGAATCCCGGTCCATCACTTCGAGTGACGCGCCTACCAGCGGGGCAAGATCCGTCTTGTTGATAACGAGCAGATCGGATCGCGTGATGCCCGGCCCGCCCTTGCGCGGAATCTTGTCTCCGGCCGAGACGTCGATAACGTAGATCGTCAGATCCGCCAGTTCGGGCGAGAACGTCGCCGCCAGATTGTCTCCACCCGATTCAATCAGAATGAGGTCGAGGTCCGGAACCCGCAGCTTCATGTCTTCAACGGCAGCCAGGTTGATCGACGCATCCTCGCGGATCGCGGTATGCGGACAGCCGCCAGTCTCGATCCCGACGATCCGATCCGCCGGCAAGGCCGTGTGACGCAACAGGAACTCGGCATCCTCGCGCGTGTAAATGTCGTTGGTAATGGCCGCAACCGACAGATTGTCGCGAAATTCGCGACACAGCGCCAGCGTCAGCGCTGTCTTGCCCGAGCCAACCGGGCCGCCGATACCGACGCGCAAGGGACCGTGGGGAGATTTCATGCCTGCCATACTCATGAGCGGAACAACCTCGTGTGCTGTGTTTCGTGACGCATCGACGCGATATCAGCACCAAAGGCGACACCGCCCAGATCGTCGGGGTCAGCCGCGATCGCACGATCCGCGATCCCGGCCACCAGTGGCGCCAACCGGGCAATGACGCGCTGGCCATCGGTCTGGCCGAGCGGCACGAGTCGCACCGCAGCGGAGACGAGATTCTGGGCCCAGGCATGAAGGTATAGCGAGAGGCTCTCCTCCAGCCCGGCCCCCACGATCCGCGCCGCGCGCGCCACTGCCACCGGGTAGGCGGCGGGACCGAGTTCGATCCCCCAGGCGTCGCTGACGACCCGCGCGAATGCGGCGCCCTGGGCCATGGTTTCGAGCCGGCGTTCCGAACTTGGGCAGAGGGCGGCAGCCAGAGATGAGATCTCGTCGCTGGCCGGCGCGCGCCAGGCGGCAGCGAACAGTACCGCATCCGACCAGCCGGCCCCCGCTGCCAGGCAATCGGCGAGAAATTGGTAGAGACTGTCGCCATCGCCGATATCCCCGCTTTCGACCAGCCACTCTATTCCGTGGGAATAGCTGTAGGCGCCGACCGGGCAGGACGGGGACAGCCAGGAAACAAGCGTCAGAAGTGCCACGGGATCAGTCGGTGACGGCATGGCCATGCCCGTGATCGTGCCCATGATCGTGCCCATGATCGTGCCCGTGTATACGCCCCAGCCCGTAGGCGCCGCCTTCGGGCGTGAAGGGCGCGTCGGCATGTTCAAGGCGCGCGCCGAGACGTCGCAAGAGACCATCCAGAACATGATCCTCCCGAAGAACAAGGAAATCTGCGCCTATCTGACATGGCGTGTGACGATTGCCGATGTGCCAGGCGAGACGCGCAAGCGCTTCGGGGCTGTCGGCGCGGACCAGGGTCACGCGCTCGGGCGCAGCACGCACCAAGATCGCCGCGCCATCCTCCGTGATGAGGTGATCGCCTGCCGCCAGGCTGACCGTTTCGGCCAGATCGACGAGGCATTGCGAGCCATTGTCGAGGGTGAGCGATTTCCGGCGCAGGAACCGACCGTCATAGTCCAGCGTGACTGTAGTTGCCGGCGGGCCGCCCGTTCCGCCACGATCGATTTTACGTGCGATCATTCCACCACCTAGTACAGAAAATACCGCTGCGCCATCGGCAGAACTTCAGCCGGCGGGCAGGTCAGCAGAACACCATCGGCGCGCACCTCGTAGGTTTCGGGATCCACCTCGATCACCGGCAGGGCGTCGTTGAGCTTCATATCGGCCTTGGACAACCGGCGCAGGTCGCGAACCGGGACCACGGTCTTGGCCAGGCCCAGCCGGCTGCCAATCCCATCGGCCGCGGCGGCGGCGGAAACGAAACTCACGCCCGTCGCCGTCCGCGCCCGGCCGAAACTGCCGAACATGGGACGGTAATGAACCGGCCCTGGTGTCGGGATGGAAGCATTGGGGTCACCCATGGGCGCGGCCGCGATCATGCCGCCGATCAGGATCAGGTCCGGTTTGACCCCGAAGAAGACGGGATCCCAAAGCACGAGATCGGCCCGCTTTCCTACCTCGACCGATCCCACCTCGTGGGCGATACCTTGGGCAATGGCCGGATTGATGGTGTATTTGGCGATATAGCGTCGGGCGCGAAAATTATCGTTTCCGGCCGAGTCCTCCGGCAGCGGGCCGCGCTGACGCTTCATCTTGTCCGCCGTTTGCCAGGTGCGGATAAGAACTTCACCGACCCGCCCCATCGCCTGGGAATCGGATGCGATGATGGAAAACGCCCCGAGATCGTGGAGGATGTCTTCGGCCGCGATGGTTTCCTTACGGATGCGGCTTTCGGCGAAGGCGATATCTTCCGGTATTGACGGATCGAGATGGTGACACACCATCAGCATGTCGAGATGCTCCTCGATGGTATTCACCGTATAGGGCCGGGTCGGGTTGGTCGAGCTGGGCAGCACATTGGGCTGGCCGCACACGCGGATGATATCGGGTGCATGGCCGCCGCCGGCGCCCTCGGTGTGAAAAGTGTGGATGGTCCGACCCTTGAATGCGTCGATCGTCACCTCGACGAATCCGGACTCGTTCAGCGTATCGGTGTGAATCATCACCTGGATGTCGTGGTCGTCGGCGACGGACAGGCAGTTGTCAATTGCCGCCGGTGTGGTCCCCCAGTCCTCATGAAGTTTGAGCGCCAGGGCCCCGGCGCGCACCTGCTCTTCAAGCGGCCCGGGAAGGCTCGCATTGCCCTTGCCGGCGAAGCCCAGATTCATCGGAAAACTGTCGGCCGCCTGCAACATACGCCCGATATGCCAGGGTCCCGGCGTGCAAGTGGTCGCGTTGGTCCCCGTGGCCGGGCCGGTGCCGCCACCCAGCATGGTGGTCACGCCCGACATCAGCGCTTCCTCGATCTGCTGCGGCGCGATGAAATGGATGTGACAGTCGATTCCACCGGCCGTGAGAATCTTTCCCTCCCCCGCGATGGCCTCCGTGCCGGGGCCGATAACGATATCGACATTGTCCTGGATATCGGGATTGCCCGCCTTGCCGAGCGCGACGATCCGCCCGTCGCGCAACCCCACATCCGCCTTGAAAACGCCGGACCAGTCCAGGATCACCGCATTGGTGATGACGGTATCCACGGCACCATCGGCCCGGGATGCCTGCGACTGACCCATTCCGTCGCGAATGACCTTCCCGCCGCCAAATTTGACTTCCTCGCCGGGATGGGCTGCGTCGTGCTCGATCTCGATGAAGAGATCCGTATCGGCGAGGCGCACACGGTCGCCCGTGCCAGGGCCATACATGGCCGCATAATCGCGCCGTGACAGTCGGTACGCCATCAAAGGTCCCCCGAAATATCGCCCGAAATATCGCCATGAAAGCCGAACACACGCCGGGCACCCGCAAACGGGACGAGATTAACCTCGCGCGTCTGGCCGGGCTCGAAGCGTACGGCCGTACCGGCCGGAATATCGAGCCGCTGGCCGCGCGCCGCCGCACGATCGAAGGCAAGGGCGGGATTAGTTTCAGCAAAATGATAGTGCGAGCCCACCTGCACGGGCCTGTCCCCGGTATTGGCAACGCGAAGCGTGGTCACGGCCCGGCCCGGATTGAGCACCACCTCGCCTTCTGCCGGCAGGATTTCGCCCGGGATCATCGACCGCGCCCGCGCCTGATGAAGACGGCAGCCCCGACCGCCAGGACAAGCGCGATGAAGATCCCTTCAATACCGTGCGGGTGGGCATGCGATATGGCTTCCTGATGCGCCACGGCGGCGGTTGGCAGAACAGTCAGCAAAGCGCAAAGCAATCTCATCGGGCACCTCATCATCTTACGGGTGTATGAACGGTGACCAGCTTGACCCCGTCGGGAAAGGTCGCTTCAACCTGAACGTCGCGGATCATCTCTGCGACGCCTTCCATGACCTGATCACGAGTCACCACATGCGCGCCCTCGTCCATGAGTTCGGCGACGGAGCGGCCGTCGCGCGCGCCCTCGATCACGAAGTCCGAGATCAGCGCAACCGTTTCCGGGTGGTTCAGCCTGACTCCGCGCTCCAGTCGCCTTCGGGCGACCAGGGCGGCCATCGAGATCAGCAGCTTGTCTTTTTCCCGAGGGGTCAGGCGCATGGGCCCTCCAAGTCAGAGACTCCAGACACGCGGCAGGGGCCGGCCGGTGATGACCGGCAGCAGACGGCTCAAGTCGCCGCGCAGCGTTTCCGCATCCGGCGCGAGAAGCCGCAGGACCAGCGTGCCCTCCACAACACTCGCCCCTCCCCTGCCCGCCGCCGTCGTCAGCATTTCACGCACCTCGTCCAAGTCCGCCTGCCTGATCGCCCCATGGGCCACGACGGTGGCATAGGCCCGGTTGTCGCCGAGGAGGGCGTGATCGGCCAGCCGGTCCCAGTCCTTGAGGCGCGTGGCGTCGGCAAACACCAGTCTCCCGCTGCAATAAACACGCCAGTCATCGCGCAACTCGCCCCGCGTTACACGCTCGCCCATCCGGTCCCGGCCCAGCATGACAGCCTCAAGCCCGACGAAGTGCGCATCGGGCGCCAGATCGACCCGCAAATTACGATGCAGCACCGCCCCATCAAACACGATCGTCTCCTGCGGCAGCCAGTGAAGGGTAGCGCCGGCCGCGACATCAAGCCGGACCGCCACCCTCGTGGCCCCCGACCCGGCCCGGTAGATCCGCTCCGCCGCCTGGCTCGAGAGGGATAGCGCGGCGCCCGGCCCGGCTTCGGCCGAATGCGCGAGCCGATCGCCGCCGGTGAGGCCGCCAGCCGTGTTGATCTGAACCGCTTCCAGAAACGCGTCGCGCGCCGAAGGCAGGCGCAGCTTGCAGGCTCCCGCCTGATGCAGCCGGGCCAAGACCGTCCTGCCCGTTGGTCCGTCGGCCACGGCCCTGAGATGGCTTTTCCCCACCGTCCGCTCGAACACTGTCGGGTCTTGTACGGCCATTCGCTGTTCCGCGGGAGAGACTGCAAATCAGCCCCGCCGTGCTGAGAAGATCGGGAGATCGAAGGGCGAAGTAAGGCCGCCAAGGGAGTGCGGGTCAAGAATTGGTTCCGGCCGGTGACGACGCTGCCTCTCAATTCGGCACCTGAACGGGAGGATGCGCAAAAACCGGGCATTTCCCGATCTATTTGGACGCCGCGGCCTCCCGGACCGCCTCCAGATCGCGGGCAAGATCGGCCCGTACGAGGGCCGTGACGAGCCGGGGGAACTGCTTCTTGGGCACGAGACGGGCGAGTTCTCGGGGCCGGGCCGGCAGACCCAGGGGCTGCGCGGCCGCGCATGCCTTCCGGTCCGCAAAGGGGTAGAGCTCGTCCCAGGCAAGCTGCATCTCGCGAAAGAAAATATCTGCCCCCACATCGCCGATGCCCTTGAAGGCCTTGAGGCGGCGGCGCTCCTCGGCCGGATCCTCGCCGGCCGCCCGGCGCAGGCGGCGCAGGTCACCCTTGTATTCCGACAGTAGCCACGCGGTACTGTCGGCCAGCATTCGAGCCGTGCTTTCGTCATAACGGGCATAGCCGGCGCGGTTGAGCACGCGGACCCGCTCGCGCCACGTGCTCGCCGCCATGGCCTGAGGCGTGCGCCAGCCGGCGTGCGCCAGGGCCCGCGCCGCCGCGATGGCCTGGCCGGCCGAGATCCGTGCGCTCATCAGAAGCGCGGCGCAAAGCCAGCGAAAAAGCGGAGATGGCTTGTTGCGGCCGAGGTCCAGACCCAACTCTTCCGAGAAAGTCCGCCCGTGACGCTCAAGCAGGACGGTAACGAGGCGTTTCCGTTTAGCGGTGCTGACGGTCATGAAGGCCCCCGCGGCGGCTGGCTGACACTGCCTTGTGCCACGGGTGCCGGCAGGCGTCCTTGACCTGCGTTAATCCGAATTGGGGTGCCGGCGGCGATTTTCGTCAGGAAATGCCCTGACGCTGATTGCGCAGGGCTTCGCCGAGTGGCGTCTGCAGGTCGATGCGGATTTCGGAAACCACGTTGAGGTCCCTGTCCTCCCAGATATTTTCCCCGGGCCGTGCTGCGCGCCAGTCGGCGGCAATGCGGTCGCGCTCCTCGAGAAGAGAATGGATCTGCGGCCGGAAAGCCCGAAGCAATGCCGAAATCCAGCGATTGACCGGCCAGGAAGGCCGCGCATGGGCGATCTCGAAGCGATGCAGCAGGCGCTTCACCTTATCCGCCCCGTACCAGCGACCGCCCGTCACCCAGAGGTTGCTGGTGAAAAGCCGGAAGGGATAGCCGAACTCGTCCATGGAGATCCCGACAAGGTGACACAGATCCTCGTCCGCCCCCTCGGCGTGGGCCACCGGCTTGAACCCTTCGATCGTGCCCGAGTCGCGCACGAAGGTGTGAAAGTGTCCGTGCTCGCCCTCGACCCGATCCTCCACCGGATGCGCGTGGTAGTAATACTGGGCGTGCGTCTGCTCGTCATAGACGTCGTTTTCCGGGTAGTGATCCCATTCGTAAAAGGCGTCATTGCCCTTGAGCAACTCGCCCACGATGTTGTCCCCGGTTCTGGCCAGAATGGCGTGCCAAAAAAGGCTTTCGCGCAGCCAGGCGGCGGGCGGCGCGGACTCGTCGGGGGAGGGCTGGATGAGAAGATTGTCGGCCCAGTTCATCATCGCCGGTGCAGAGATGCCAGAGCCATGCTGCCTGCAGCAAACAACGCCACGGTCCCGAACTGCCAGACGAGCACCATGATGCCCGTGTCGTGCTCGTGAAAGAGCCTGAGACCGGCCGCGCCCAGCGCCGCCACAGCCAGGATGCCGAGTCCGGCCGTCACCGGCGGGTCGAACACATGCCCCCGGTGAAGCAACCAGCCCATCAGGACCCCCGGGGCAAGGCCTACCAGCGCGATGCCCGGAAAACACATGAAGTCGATATGGAGTGCCAGGCCGGCCGGCCCGAGCGAAACCCAGTCCTGCCAGCATCCCCGGCCCAGCAGGGCCAACCACAGGGCGAGCGGCACAAGCGGCATGAAAAGTTCGTAGCGCGGGCGGCCGGGCACGACCGAGCAGAAGGCCGCCGTGGCGGCGAAGATCGCCGTCATCAGGGCGGCCGCGACCTCGAACAGAAATCGGCTATCCTGCAATTGCGCGCCAAGGTCGGGACGCAGACCGAACAGCCAGACCACGATCGCCACAGCCGGCAGGGAAAGCGCGAGCCATGCGAGGAGCCGGGCATGCGGGGGCGACAGCCGACGCACGGGGCGGGCATCGTCGACCAGCGTCGTGATCAGGCTCTCCGTGCTCGTATATTCCGTGCTCTTGCTTCTCATTGCTCCCGCTCCGAGACGTCGCCGGCCGAAAGCCGCAGACGCAGAGTCTTGATCCCTCGGTGAACCGCCACCTTGAGCGCCGAGATGCTCACCCCGCTGGCACGCGACGCCTCGGCAAAGGTCATTTCCCGTATCTTGACCAGCTCGATCGCCTGGCGCTGCCGACGGGGCAAGGTGGCAATTACCTGGCGCAGTTTCCCGGGATCGCCGTAGGGCGAATCCTCTTCCCTCGCCTCCCTATTCGCCTGGGAGATGGAAAAGGTTTCAGTTTCGGGCACCTCGGCCACGGGATCGGTCGGATCGCGGCGATGGCGGCGCCCTGCATCGAGCAGACGATGGCGGGCAATGGCGGCGAGCCAGGGTTCGAAAGGCCGCGCCGGGTCATAGGTACGACGCGCGCGATGAAGGGAGATCAGGATCTCCTGAACAAGGTCTTCCTGTCCGTCAGGCCGGGACCAGCGCCGGCCCACATAGCGCCGCAGCCAGGGCAGCACCCCCTCCAGCAGTTGCCCGTAGGCCGCGCGGTCGCCGTTCTGGGCACGGCGCATAAGGTCGCGCCATTCATCGTTAAATTCCGCCATGACCCCCATTCCGACCGCGCCTGTCCGGCGCGGGCGCGACCCTCTTTGAACCGGCCGGACACCCCGTCATCGTGCCAGCCGGCGGCCAGCCGCCAATGTAACCTTTCCCGGCGCGGTGACGAAGAACAATACGGAAGATCACTTCCGGGGCCGGATGACCGGGCCGCCCGCTCGCGCGGCGCCTTCCGAGCCTTTCGGCAAAAAGCGGCAAATGTGTGACCGGATATTTCATGACCAGAAATTCGACAACGGGGAGCCAGATAAATGCGCAAACTCAGTAGGTCCGTTTCAGTCGGCCTGTTCACAGCTGCCGCGACGCTTGGCGGGGCCGGGCTGGTGGCGGCCAATCCCTGTGCTGTCCGCGGTAGCGGCAAGCGGGGCTGCCAGGCAGCGAGCTGCCGGGCCAATCCGTGCAAGGCGGGCAATCCTTGCGGGGCCCGCGCCGCTTGCGGCGCCAAGAATCCCTGCGGCGCCAAAAATCCCTGCGGCGCCAAGAACCCCTGCGGGGCCAAGAATCCCTGTGGCGCCAAGAATCCCTGCGGGGCAGGAAATCCGTGCAACCCCTGCAACCCCTGCAACCCGTGCGCGGGGGCCATGGCGCCGGCCAGCGAGAAATGCGTTGTGCCCCGTCTGGCCAAGGCCAATCCTTGTGCAGCCAAAAACCCCTGCGCCGCGAAGCGCGGGTGCGGCCCCTGCGGTGCGAAGAAAGGTTGCGCCGCCAAGAACCCCTGCGCTGCCAAGAATCCCTGCGCCGCCAAGAATCCCTGCGCTGCCAAGAACCCCTGCGGCGCTGGCAATCCTTGCAATCCGTGCAATCCCTGCGCGGGCGCCGGCGGGGCGGAAATCTCCTCGGCCGAAGCGGTGGCGGCCTATGATTGCGTCAAGCCGGAGTTGAAAGCGGGCTACGCCAAATCCGGGCTTGCGGTCGCCCGGGACTATCAGGGCTGGGCCAAGTACAATACGGTGCCCTACGAATCCGGGACTCACGGCTCGCGTTACGTCAACAACTACGCAAACGCGACCGCCAAGAACTACGGGAAATTCGAAGAGTCGGGCACGATGCCCGAAGGCTCGTTCCTGGCCAAGGACAGCATCCTGGCCGATGAAGCGGGCAAGGTGCGGCTCGGCCCGCTTTTCCTGATGGAAAAGATGGAGGCCGGGTTCAATGGCGATACCTTCGACTGGCGCTACACGATGGTCATGCCCGATGGCGCCATCGTTGGGACGACCAACGGGGACGGCCACAACAACGTCCAGTTCTGCGTGGATTGTCACAATCTTCAGGAACAACAGGACGCCATGTGGTTCCTGCCGGAAGAATTCCGCCAGAACTGATTTCGACCGCCCCTAGGCGCCGCCGCCATCCCCGCCTAAAGTCGGCAATCAGGGGGATCACTGATCCCCCTGAGCGCACCCGCGCGCGGATCAGTCAGCCGGCCGGCCATGCGCCGCTCATCACTCGCCAACCCCTGCCGTAACCAGAGGATCCACGACCATGACCTATTTTCCGTCCATGCCCGATGCTTCACTCATCCATTTCATGCGCCGCTATCCGCAATATGCCGAGCCGCTTCATCATTTCGTCGAAGCGGCGCTGCGCGCGCCGAACGGCGAATTGTCACCGGCCGAACGCGAGATGATTTTCGCTTATGTGTCAGGCCTGAACGGCTGCCAGTTCTGCCATGCAGCGCATACCGGCGTGGCGGAGGAAATGGGGTATCCCAAGGGTGAGATCAGCAATCTCCTCGAAGATTCCGGCCTCGCCGGTGCGTCGGCAAAAATGCGCCCGATCCTCGAATATGCGGCCAAGCTGACCGAGGATCCGACGTCTGTGGGAAAAGGCGATATTCAGGCGGTTCTCGACGCCGGATGGAGCGAGGATACCATGATGAACGTTGTCATGATCTGCGGTGCGGCCAATCTCTTCAATCGCTGGATCGAGGGGTGCGGCGTGAAGGCAAACCCGCAACATGTGAACGCCGGCATCAAGGCGCTCGCGCAGGGTGGCTATCTGGATATCATGGAAGCCGCCAAGGCCTGACGACGGAGCCGAACCAGATACCCAGGATATCCACCCGCGGAGGTCCGAATGACGTTGAACGAAAAACAGGCTGCATTATGCGAGGGGCACGGGTTTGACTTCTCGGGTCTTTCGGCGCTTTTCCTCAACTGCACCCTCAAGCCCAGCGGCACGCTGTCCCACACGGAAACACTCATGTCGGTTTCGGCCGAGATCATGACACGCAACGGCGTCGCGGTCGAAATGTTGCGGCCCGTGGATTTCGATCTGGCGCCCGGTGTTTACCCCGATATGCGCGAGCACGGATTTGCCACCGATGACTGGCCCGACCTCAGCCGCAAGGTTCTCGCGGCCGATATTCTGGTCGTCGGCACGCCGATCTGGCTGGGCGAGGAAAGCTCGGTCTGCCGTCGGCTGATCGAGCGGCTTTACAGCGAATCGGGCCGGCTGAACGAGGCCGGGCAATACATCTATTACGGGCGGGTGGCCGGCGCGGTGGTCACTGGCAATGAAGACGGCGTCAAGCATTGCGCGATGACCCTGTTCTACGCCCTGCAGCATCTCGGATATTCCATTCCTCCCCAGGCGGATGCCGGCTGGATCGGCGAGGCGGGGCCGGGCCCCTCCTATGGCGATGCGGGGTCGGGCGGGCCCGAGAACGACTTCACCCAGCGCAACATTACCTTCATGAGCTGGAATCTGATGCACATGGCCAGCCTGCTGCGCCGGGCGGGCGGCATCCCCGCCCATGGCAACCAGCGAGCCGAATGGGACGCAGGCTGCCGGTTCGACCACCCCAACCCGGATTACCGCTGAGCCACCGGTGCCTTTGACCGCATCGGGGCAGGCGCGGGTCATTCCGCGGCGAGCGCCTGTTTTTTCAGCATTTTCTGCGCCAGCTTGGGCCCCACGCCCGGCCGGCTCCAGGGGCAGACCGCGAGGCAGATGCCGCAGCCCTGCGAATCATTGAAATAGGCGACGCATTTGTCGAAATCGACATACCATTTTTTCTCGCCCCTGACCCATTGCTTGGCGTCATAGATAGCGTCGGGCGGACAGTTCCTGCGGCAAAGCTGGCAGCTGGCGCAAAATTCATCGACGCCAAAGTGATCCGCCCCGTCCTGGGCCAGCGGCATATCGGTCAGCACATAGGCAAGTCGGAAATTAGCGCCCAGTTCGCGGTTGATGATCGAGCCATGTTTGCCGAGTTCTCCCAGCCCCGCCGCCAGAGCGGGCGGAATCAGGCTGATCGCGCCCGCCATCGGCCCGCAATTGCCCTCGGCCGTGAATCCCATCCCGCGAATGTGGTCGGCGAGACGACGTGCGGTGTGAGTGCCATGGTTGTAAACATCGATAATGTGCGCACCACCGATCGAATCGACACCACGATCCACGATCCGCATCAGCTTGGCGTGATCCATCCGGACGCCGAGCATCACGATCGAGGGGTAATTCGGGTAAGTGTCGTAGCCCTCGAACACATATTCGTCGCGCATCGCCGTGATGCCGACGATGTCGGCCCCGTTGGCAAGTGCGAACGCCTTGATCGCCGTCGCGTTGGCCGACGGCCCGCTGTCGGATTTTTCGTCGCTGATGGGCGCGGGTGGCCTCTTTTCGAGCCGCGCCTGGTGGCGCATCGATGGCCAGTAACGACGGTTGGGCAGAAGCCGCAGATAAAAGAAGTTCTGCAGCCGCTCGTGGACGACCTTCACGGCCTTGTGATGGTAGATTGGCGTGGGCCGCCGTTTCGCGGGCTCGCCCAGACCGTTGATGGTATTGCCCGACGCCATGGGGCGCAGCAGCCTGTGCATCAGTGAGGGCTGGAACCCCCCGTCCCTGTCACGCCGGCTGGAGAATACACCCATCTACTTCCGCTCCCTGTTTCCTCTGCCGCCCGTCAGGGCCGGGCGGATTTTTTTTCAATTTCGCGCCGAGCCCCATGCGGCTCCGGCGGACCCGCAAAATCTAGCGCGAAAATCCCTCGCCTCAAAGCAACCGGGGGCGAAAGAGGCGCGTAACCTTTCACCCTTCGGCGGCGAATTACTCCGGTAGAGGGCCGCCTTCCGGGCAATGGTGGAGCGGCGGGAATACCGGAGCCGGGCACTGGAGCCGGGCACTGGAGCCGGGCACCGGAGCCGGGCACCGGGCCAAAAACGGATCGGGACGGAAACTGATCGGCGCATGACACGACTTCTAAACCTTTTCCTGGTTGTGGCTTTTTTCGGCCTGACTCTCACGTCCCTGCCGCTCGCGGCGCGCGAAGGGCCGCGAGAATGGTTTTCGGAATGGCCGAACACGGATTTCTCCAGGCATGCGGTCGATTTTGACGAAATCATCTCGGGCGGACCGCCGCGGGGCGGGATCCCGGCGATCATGGAGCCCCATTTCAAGCCGGCGGGCGAGCTTCTCGCATTGACCGAACAGGAGCCCGTCATCGGTCTCCAGATCGAGGGCGACTGGCGCGCCTACCCGCTGCGCATTCTCATGCGCCACGAGATCGTCAACGATATCGTCGCGGGCCGGCCCGTCGCAGTGACCTACTGCCCGCTCTGCAACTCCGCCGTGGTTTTCGACCGCCGGCTCGACGGACAGGTGCTGACCTTCAACACCACCGGCAAGCTTCGTCATTCCGATATGGTCATGTTCGATCTCGAGACCGAAAGCTGGTGGCAGCAATTCACGGGCAAGGGAATCGTTGGCGAGCTTACCGACGCGACCCTGACCAAACTGCCGGCCCGGCTCGAGTCCTTCGCCCTTTTCAAGGAGCGCGCAGCGGCGGCAGGCGCAACGGACCCCAAGGTCCTGGTGCCGACGCCCGGCCACGACATTTTCCGCTCCTACGGCCGCAACCCCTATGTCGGTTACGACAAGATGTCGCGTCCGCCGCTTTACGACGGGTCCCTGCCGGAGGGGATCGAACCCCTGGCACGGGTCGTCGTCATCGGTGATGAGGCCTGGCCGATGCAGCGTGTGCGCGAGCACGGGCCCATCCGGCATGGCGATCTGATCATCAGCTGGCGGGCGGGCCAGCGCTCCGTCCTCGATACACGCGACATCAGCCGCGGGCGTGAGGTCGGCAACATCATCGTGCAACGCGAAACCTCAAACGGGCTCGAGGATGTCGTCCACGACGTCAGCTTCGCCTTCGCGTTTCATGCCTTCAACCCGGAGGGGACGCTGCATCTGAAATGATGGCGCCCGGGGCGTCCGGCCATCCCACCCGGCCGCATTCCCCACTGTTACCCCATGGGGCCCTGTCAGGTGGTCCTCCTCAGCCCCCTAGACCTGACGTGCCCCGGTCCTCCGCGACAGACAAAGTCGCGGAGGACCACGGGGGCAACTCCCAAGCGCCGTCGCGCGACGCCCTGGCTGAACGTGTGAAGAGCAAGGGGCTGGTGGGCCCGGCAGGACTCGAACCTGCGACAACACCGTTATGAGCGGCGTGTTCTAACCAGCTGAACTACGGGCCCGACAGCCGACAGGCGGCGGGACGCACTATAGCAAGGCGCGTCCGGCCTGAAAGGCAAAAGGCGGCGAGACGCCCTCAGGTGTCGAGGAAGCTGCGAAGTTTTCGCGACCGGCTCGGATGCTTCAGCTTGCGCAGTGCCTTGGCCTCGATCTGGCGGATGCGTTCCCGCGTGACCGAGAATTGCTGGCCCACTTCTTCCAGCGTGTGGTCGGTATTCATCCCGATGCCGAAGCGCATGCGCAGCACCCGCTCCTCGCGCGGTGTCAGGCTGGCCAGTACGCGGGTCGTGGTTTCGCGCAGATTGGCGTTGATCGCCGCATCGAGCGGCTGCACGGCGTTCTTGTCCTCGATGAAATCGCCGAGATGGCTGTCCTCCTCGTCCCCGATCGGCGTTTCCAGACTGATCGGCTCCTTGGCGATCTTCATCACCTTGCGGACCTTCTCGAGCGGCATGCCGAGCCGTTCGGCCAGCTCCTCCGGGGTCGGCTCGCGGCCGATCTCGTGCAGCATCTGCCGGCTGGTCCGCACCAGCTTGTTGATCGTCTCGATCATATGGACGGGAATCCGGATCGTCCGGGCCTGATCGGCAATCGAGCGCGTAATGGCCTGACGGATCCACCACGTCGCGTAGGTGGAGAACTTGTAGCCGCGGCGGTACTCGAACTTGTCCACCGCCTTCATCAGGCCGATATTCCCTTCCTGGATCAGATCGAGGAACTGAAGCCCGCGATTGGTGTATTTCTTGGCAATCGAAATGACGAGGCGGAGATTGGCCTCGACCATTTCCTTCTTGGCACGGGCGGCCTCGCGCTCACCTTCCTGCACGGTGCGTACGATGCGCCGGAACTCGCCCAGATCGAGTCCCACCTCGTTGGCCATCTCAGCCAGCTCGGCGCGCAGCGTCTTGACCTCTTCACCGTGTTTCTCGGCGAACGCCTTCCAGCCCTTCGCCTTGAGGCGCGAGGCCTTGCTGACCCAGCGCGGGTCCATCTCGGCGCCGAAATAACGGTCAAGATATTCCTTGCGGTCCACGCCACAGGCGGCCGCCAGCCGCAGCATATGGCCCTCTTTCTGGACCATGGCCCGGTTGAGGCCGTAGAGCTCGTCCATGAGCTGCTCGATCCGCGCATTGTTGAGATGCACCTGGTCGAGAATCTCGACAAGCTGGCGGGTGAGCGTCTCGTAACGCTTGTCGGCCCCGCGCGGCGCGGCCGAGCCGCCACGGGCGGCTGCCAGGCGGGAGGTCTGGAGCTTGTTCAGCTTCTTATAGGTCTTGGCGATGAGATCGAACTGTTCGAGCACGGCAGGCTTGAGGGCGGCTTCCATCGCGGCGAGCGACATGTTGGCCTCTTCGCCGTCGTCGTCGTCATCGTCCTCGCTGTCATCATCCGCGGCGCCGGCTTCCGTCTCCTCCTCCTCGTCGCTGTCATCCTGGTCCCCGGACCCGCCGGCGCTGTTGTCCGGCGTGGCGCCGCCATAGGTGGCATCCAGGTCGATGATATCGCGCAGCAGGATCTCTTCCTTGAGGAGCGCGTCGCGCCAGGCGATGATGGCGCGCATGGTCAGCGGGCTTTCGCAGATGCCACCGATCATTTTCTCGCGGCCGGCCTCGATCCGCTTGGCGATCTCGATCTCGCCCTCGCGCGACAGCAACTCCACGCTGCCCATCTCACGAAGGTACATACGCACGGGGTCGTCCGTGCGTCCCACATCGTCGTCACTCAGGTTGCCGGCCTTGGACCCGTCCTCGTCGTCATCGGCCCCGTCGCCCTTGTCCTTGGCGTCGGCGTCCTCGTCCTCGGCATCCGAATCGCTTTCCACGATGGAAATCCCCATCTCGGAAAGGGCGGCCATCGTGTCCTCGATCTGCTCCGAAGCGGTCTTGTCCTGGGGCAGCGCCTTGTTCACCTCGTCATAGGTGACGTAGCCGCGCTCCTTGCCCAGCGTGAGGAGCTTCTTCACGTTGGCATCAGCCTCTTCGATGAGCGGGGCGTCCTGATCGTCCGCCTTTTTCGCCGTCGGTTTCTTTTTCGTTTTCGTCGCCATGGGCTCGTCGTTACTCCGCATGAACGGGTTGCCGGGGCCTGGGCCCCGCCTGATTGGCCGGTTAGCGGGCCGGCGCCCGAGAGCCCGAAAATCCGTGGCCGGGCGGGACGCGGTCAGAAAGCACCGCCGCCCTCGTCCTCGTTGCCGTCACGGGCCAGTTCCTCCTCTTTTTGAGCGAGAAAGCGGCTCCAGCTTTCCTCACTCATATCCTCGGCCAGGTCGCGCTCCATCGCCGCTCGCTCCTCGGCCGACATCTCGCGCCGATACCGCGCCAGTGTGTCCCGGAAGCCGGAAACGGCCTCCTCGGGACTGGCTTCAGGCCGGGCGAAAAAGGCGTGTCGGTAGAGGTCGGGCGCCAGCAGCTGGTCAACCAGGGCCGCCAGGTTTCTGGTCCTCAGATGGTCCTTCAACCCTTCAGAATCAATATCCGGATGGAGGCTGGCCACGTTTATGACCTCCTGGCGAAGCCTGTCAAGCTGGCCGTCGGCGAAGCCAAGCGTTCCCAGCTCCTCGGCCACCTCGTCCATGATCGAGAGATGGTTGACCAGGGTAGCCAGGAGGATCCGCTGACGCAGGCGGGCCGCATCCAGCCGGGTCCGGGTTCCTTCGCCCGCATTGGGGCCCCAATCCAGCCCGAAATCGCGGTCCTGGCGCCATTTTTTGCCGCCGCGCCCGGCCAGACCACCCGATTTTCGCGTTTTTTCGCCGAAAAACTGCCGCGAAAGGCGGAAGAACGCGTCCCGATAGTGACGCCGCACGGCCGGATCGGCGATCTGGCGGGTGATCTCCTCGAGGCGCTGATCGAGGCGCGCGCGACGCTCGGGCGTCTCGAAGCGGCGGTCGGCCGTTTCCATGGCCCAGAGCTGATCGACCAGCGGCCGGGCCTCGGTGATAAGGGCGCGCATGGCCGCCGGCCCCGCCGTCTGGATCAGACTGTCCGGGTCCTCGCCCGCCGGCAGATAGGCGAAGCGCAGGGAATACCCGGGCGCAAGCAGCGCCAGCGCGCGCTCCGCCGCGCGGGCCGCCGCGCGCTGGCCGGCCGCATCGCCATCGAAACACAGGACCGGTTCGGGCGCGCCCCGCCAGAGAAGCCGCAGGTGATCCTCGGTCAGGGCCGTGCCCAGCGGCGCCACCGCGGCGCGAAATCCCGCCTGGCTCAGCGCGATCACATCCATATAGCCTTCGGCGACGATGATCTCGCCCGTGTCATAAGCCGCCTTGCGCGCGGGGCCGAGCCCGTAGAGCACGCGCGACTTGTGGAAGAGCGGCGTTTCGGGGGAGTTGAGATATTTGGGCTTGCCGTCGCCGAGCGTGCGACCGCCAAAACCGATGACCCGGCCGCGCACGTCGGTAATGGGAAAGATGATCCGGTCGCGGAAGCGATCGTAAAGTGTCCCGTCATGATCTGAGCGGCCGACGAGCCCGGCCTCGATCATGATGTTTTCAGGGACATTCGCTTTCCTGAGTTCCTCGTACAGCGCGCCCCGGCGATCCGGGGCGAAGCCCAGGTGAAACCTGGCTGCCACCTCGCCCGAGACGCCGCGCGCCTTCAGATAGGCGACGGCGGCGGTCCCCCCGGGCGCGCGAAGCTGCGCCTTGAAATAGGCGGTCGCGATCTCGAGCGCCCCCAGCAGGGTCTGGCGCTTTTCCCCGGCCTCCTGATCTTCCCGGCTCCCCGCCGGAACCTCGAGACCCGCTGCCTGCGCCAGTTTTTCGAGGGCATCGCGAAAGGCCAGCCCCTCGGTCCGCATGACGAATTCGAGCGCGTCGCCCGATGCCCCGCAGCCGAAACAGTGGAACACGCCTTTCTCGTCATTGACCCAGAAAGAGGGTGTCTTCTCCTGGTGAAACGGGCACAGCCCCGTCAGTTCGCGGCCCTTCTTGGTCAGGGCCACGTGCCGGCCGACTACATCGGACAGCCGGGTTCGCGTCTTGAGTTCTTCCAGAAACTCGGGCGGGAATGCCATCCTGCCGCCACTGCCTCCCCAAAACCGCCGGACGCCCCTGAAGGTCCGGCCGCGTTAATCCGGCCGGTCAGCTCCCCAGTGCCTTTTTCGCCGCCCCGCTGGCCGCCCCCATATCCATCCGGCCCGCATAGCGTTCCTTCAGGACGCCCATGACCTTGCCCATATCCTTGAGGCTGCCGGCGCCGGTTTCGGTAACCGCCTCGGCCACCGCCGCCTGAATTTCGGACTGGCTCATTTGCGCCGGCAGGAATCGGCGGATGACCTCGATTTCGCCCTGCTCCTGGGCCACCAGGTCGGCGCGCCCGCCCTTCTCGTAGGCGGCGATGCTCTCGTGGCGCTGCTTGATCATCTTCTGCAACAGGTCGAGAATCTGCTCGTCCGAAATGCCCTCGGCATTGCCGTCGCTGCGCACCGCGATGTCGCGGTCCTTGATCGCGGCGAGGATCAGGCGGAGCGTGGAGACCGAACGCGAATCCTTGGATTTGAGCGCGGTCTTGAGCGCCTCGTTCAATTCTTTGCGCATGAGCCTGACATAGGAAACCCGGGAAAAATGCCAAGGCGTGCCCTGGCGAGGAGGAGGACCCTATCCCAAAGCCCGGTCTGGGGCAATGGCGTTGGTGTTATGTAAAACATTGGAATAAAAGCGTTTTTCTTGCCATATCGGGGTTGACGGCGGCATATGTTTTGCTTAGAAACGCCGAAATCCGACGGAGGGTCATTCGCCCTCCCTCAACCCGCGATCGAGGAACACCATTTCATGCCCCACTCCCCCGCAGAAACGCGGCCGGGTAAGGGCCCGGCTGAGGGCGCGACGGGGGTATTGGTTCTCGAAGACGGGACGGTCTTTTGGGGCACCGGCTTCGGCAAGCCGGGCGAGGCGGTGGGCGAGCTCTGTTTCAACACCGCCATGACCGGCTATCAGGAAATTCTGAGCGACCCCTCCTACGCCGCCCAGATCATCACCTTCACCTTCCCTCATATCGGCAATGTCGGCACCAATGACGAGGATATTGAGGCGACGACCCCCTGGGCGCGCGGGCTGGTGGTGCGGGCCGATGTGCGCGAGCCGTCGAACTACCGCGCGCTCCGCCATCTCGACCCGTGGCTGCTCTCTCACGGGCTCGTGGGGCTGGCCGGGATCGACACCCGCCGGCTCACCCGCCGGCTCCGGGACGAAGGGGCGGCCAATGGCGTCGTCTGCCACGCGCCGGACGGCGACTTCGATCTCGACAGGCTCACCGGCATCGCGCGCGCCTGGCCCGGGCTCAAGGGTATGGACCTGGCCCGCGACGTGACCACCCGGCAGACCTACGAATGGCGCGAGACACAGTGGCGCTGGAACGAGGGTTATGGCCGGCAGGAAGCGCCCCGGCACCATGTGGTGGCGATCGATTACGGCGTAAAACGCAATATCCTGCGCTGCCTTGCCTCCCTTGGCTGTCGCGTCACCGTGGTGCCGGCCACGACGGCGACCGAGGATGTGATGGCGCTCGCGCCGGACGGCATCTTTCTCTCGAACGGACCGGGCGATCCGGCGGCGACAGGGCAATATGCCGTGCCCGAGATACGCAAGCTGCTCGATACCGGCAAGCCCGTCTTCGGTATCTGTCTCGGCCACCAGATGCTGGCCCTGGCACTGGGGGCGACAACCGAGAAAATGCATCACGGGCATCGCGGCGCCAATCATCCGATCAAGAACCTCGCCACCGGCCGGGTCGAAATCACGAGCCAGAACCATGGCTTCGTCGTCGCCAGGGACAGCCTGCCCGAGGGCGTGGACGCCACCCACATCTCGCTTTTCGACGGCACGCTCGCCGGCCTCGCGCTCAGGGACCGTCCCGTGTTTTCCGTCCAGTACCATCCCGAAGCCTCGCCCGGCCCGCAGGACAGCCGATACCTGTTCGAAAATTTCATTCGCGCGATGGATCAGTCCTGATGCCCAGGCGGACCGACATTCAATCGATCCTGATCATCGGCGCCGGCCCCATCATCATCGGCCAGGCCTGCGAATTCGATTACTCCGGCACACAGGCCTGCAAGGCGCTGCGCGAGGACGGCTACCGGATCATCCTGGTCAATTCCAACCCGGCCACGATCATGACCGATCCTGACATGGCGGACGCGACCTATGTGGAGCCCATCACACCCGAGATCGTCGCCCGGATCATCGAAAAGGAGCGCCCGGACGCCCTGTTGCCCACGATGGGCGGGCAGACGGCGCTCAATACCGCTCTCTCGCTCTACCAGGACGGAACCCTCGATCGCTACGGCGTCGAACTTATCGGTGCAAATCAGACCGCGATCGAGATGGCCGAGGATCGCCAGCTCTTTCGCGAGGCCATGACGCGTATCGGACTGGAGTCACCGCGCGCCAGGGTCGTGCATTCACTCGACGACGCGATGGCGGCGCTCGATCAGATCGGGCTGCCGGCGATCATCCGGCCCAGCTACACGTTGGGCGGCACCGGCGGAGGCATCGCCTATAACCGGGACGAATACCGCGAGATCGTCCGAGGTGGCCTCGACGCATCGCCGGTCACCGAGGTGCTGGTGGAGGAATCGGTCCTCGGCTGGAAGGAGTTCGAGATGGAAGTCGTCCGCGACAAGGCGGACAACTGCATCATCGTCTGCTCGATCGAGAATGTTGACCCGATGGGCATTCACACAGGCGACAGCATAACTGTGGCGCCGGCGCTGACCCTGACGGACAAGGAATACCAGATCATGCGCAACGCCTCGATCGCGGTGCTGCGCGAGATCGGCGTCGATACCGGTGGTTCCAACGTCCAGTTTGCCGTCGACCCCGCAAGCGGGCGGCTCGTCGTGATCGAGATGAACCCGCGCGTCTCGCGTTCCTCGGCACTCGCCAGCAAGGCCACGGGCTTTCCCATCGCCAAGGTGGCGGCCCGGCTGGCGGTCGGCTACACGCTGGACGAGCTGGACAACGACATCACCGGGGTCACCCCCGCCTCCTTCGAGCCATCGATCGATTACGTCGTCACCAAGATCCCGCGGTTCGCTTTCGAGAAATTCCGTGGTGCCAAGCCCTTGCTCACCACCTCGATGAAATCGGTGGGCGAAGCAATGGCGATCGGGCGCAATTTTGCCGAATCTTTGCAGAAAGCGCTGCGATCACTCGAAACCGGGCTGACCGGCTTGAATGAAATCGAGATCCCCGGTGCGGCGGGTGATGATGGCAAGGATGCGATCCGCGCCGCCCTCGGCCGGCCCACACCGGACCGGCTTCTGGTTGCGGCCCAGGCCCTGCGCGCCGGGCTCGACATTGACGAGGTGCACGCCGCCTGCCGGATCGACCCGTGGTTCCTTGGCCAGATCGCCGATATCGTGGCTCTCGAAAAATCGGTTCGCCAGGATGGCCTGCCCGCGACGGCGGCCGGGCTTCGCCGGCTCAAGAAAATGGGCTTCGGAGATGCCCGTCTGGCCGAGCTTTCGGGCATACCCGTCGCCGAGGTCGTCCGTCGCCGTCATGCGGCCGGCGTCACGCCTGTCTACAAGCGTATCGACACCTGCGCGGCCGAGTTCCCGTCCCTGACCCCGTACATGTATTCCGCCTATGAGGGCGATGACGTCAGCCCGGCCGAATGCGAGTCGGCCCCGACCGAACGCGACAAGGTCATCATTCTGGGCGGTGGCCCCAACCGTATCGGCCAGGGAATCGAGTTTGACTATTGCTGCGTGCACGCGGTCTTCGCGCTGCGCGAGGCGGGGTTCGAGACCATCATGGTCAACTGCAATCCGGAAACAGTCTCGACCGATTACGATACGTCCGACCGCCTTTATTTCGAGCCGCTGACGGAAGAGGACGTGATCGAGCTCGCGCGCCTGGAACAGAGCCGGGGCACGCTCCGGGGCGTGATCGTGCAGTTCGGCGGCCAGACGCCTCTCAAACTGGCGCAGGCCTTGGAAGACGCCGACATCCCCATCCTTGGCACCTCGCCCGACGCGATTGACCTGGCCGAAGATCGCGAGCGGTTCCAGGGACTCCTCACCCGCATCGGCCTCAAGCAGCCCAGAAACGCGATCGCCTCCAGCGAAGCGGACGCCATCGCGAAGGCGGATAAAGTGGGATATCCGGTCGTCATCCGCCCGTCTTACGTGCTGGGCGGCCGGGCCATGGAAATCGTCCACGACGAGGCGGGGCTCAAGACCTACATGGCGGAAGCGGTCAAGGTCTCGGGCGACGATCCGGTTCTGATCGACACTTTTCTGCAGGACGCGATCGAGGTGGATGTCGACGCCATCAGCGACGGCGAGCGGGTTTTCGTCGCCGGCATTATGGAACATATCGAGGAGGCGGGTATCCATTCGGGCGACTCGGCCTGTTCGCTCCCGCCCCACTCGCTCCCGCCGGCAATCATCGAGGCGCTTGAGGAGCAAACCCGCAAGCTTGCCCTGGCCCTCAATGTGGTGGGGCTGATGAACGTACAGTTTGCGGTCAAGGGCGGGGACATCTTCATCCTCGAGGCGAACCCGCGGGCGAGCCGGACCGTGCCTTTTGTCGCCAAGGCCACCGGCAAGCCCATCGCCAAGATCGCCGCCCGCGTCATGGCCGGCGAAACCCTTGACGGATTCGATATTCAACCCGTGCCGGGCAAGCACATCGCCGTCAAGGAAGCCGTGTTCCCGTTTGCCCGGTTCCCCGGCGTGGACATCATCCTCGGCCCCGAAATGAAATCGACGGGTGAGGTGATGGGAATAGATACGGACTTCGCCCGCGCGTTCGCCAAATCGCAGCTTGGCAGCGGCGTGCGCCTGCCGGAATCCGGCACGGCCTTTGTCTCGGTGCGCGACCACGACAAGACTGCGAGCATCGTGCTCGCCCAAAACCTGGCCGAGCTGGGCTTTAATCTGATTGCGACACGCGGCACCGCCCGTGTCCTGAAAGCGGCCGGTCTTACCGTGACGGAAGTGAACAAGGTGCTGGAGGGCCGGCCGCATATCGTGGACGCCATGATCAGCGGCGATGTGCAACTCGTCTTCAACACCACCGAGGGCGCGCAGGCAATCGCCGACAGCTTCTCGCTCCGCCGCACGGCCCTGACCCACAAGATCCCCTATTACACCACGATGGCGGGCGCCCTTGCCGCGGCCGAGGCAATCCGGGCACTGAAAAAGGGACAACTCGACGTCGCCCCGTTGCAGTCCTTTTTTTCCGCTGGCCCATCCCCTAAAACGGTCTAGGTCATTACCAGCCCAAATGGCAGCACAAGCTCAAGCGGCTGCGGGGGATCGCGGGACGGCTTGCACCCGGCTGCAGCCTGTAGGAAAATCGCGCCATGAAAAAGATACCCATGACCCCGGGCGGGCTGGAACGTCTGCGCCGGGAACTCGACCACCTGAAAAACACGGAACGCCACGAGATCATCAAGGCGATCGCGTCGGCGCGCGAGCACGGCGACCTTTCCGAAAACGCTGAATATCATGCCGCCCGAGAACGCCAGAGTTTCGTCGAGGGCCGCGTGGCGGAGCTCGAAGACGTCATCAGCCGGGCAGAAGTCATCGACGTCTCGAAACTCTCGGGCGAAACGGTGACCTTCGGCACGACTGTCGTCGTTTACGACGAGGACGCGGACAAGGAGGTGACCTACCAGATCGTCGGACCGCACGAGGCCGATGCGGGCCAGGGCCGACTGTCGGTCGATTCGCCCATCGCGAAGGCGCTGATCGGGCGATCCGTCGGTGATATTTCCGACGTCACCACGCCCGGCGGCAGCAAGAGCTACGAAGTCGTTTCCATCGAGATCACGCGCTAGCGGCGCCGGGACAAGCCAGCGGCGTGTCAGCCCTTTTCCGCCAGGACGGGAACACCCGGCTTGGCCTTCGACTGGCGAATGGTGAGCGCCGATTTGACATGGGCTACATTCTTCGCGGGGGTGAGCTTTTCAGTGATGAAGCGCTGATAGGCATCCCAGTCGGCCGCAACCACCTTCAGGATGAAATCGATCTCCCCCGCCAGCATGTAGCATTCCCGGACATTGGGCCATTGGCCGACCATCTCCTCAAAGGCCACGAGATCGGACTCCGCCTGGCTGTCGAGGCCGACCAGCGCGAAGACTGTCACACCAAAGCCCAAAAGCTCGGGATTAATGTCGGCATGAAACCCGCGGACGAATCCTTCCCGCGCCAGCGCCCGGACCCGTCGGAGGCAGGGGGGCGGCGAGATTCCGGCTCTCTTGGCCAGATCCACGTTGGTGATGCGCCCGTTTTCCTGCAACTCGTGCAACAGCCGACGGTCGATCCGGTCAAGGCGCACCTTGCCCTTTTTGCCGCTTTTGTCTGGATTCCCCGGCGATTTGCGGACAGGCGCAGGGCGCGTCTCGGGCTTGGGCATGAGATCCTTTCCGGACGATGTGATTTCCGTCCACCGCGAAATAATATTACCCAAAACGCCCGCCGGAAAGCGCTATCGTGACGCGGGGAGAAGAGCCGATGCCGAAAACCTGCTGGATTTTGAGCGAAGGCCTCGCCGGCACCGAGAACCAGTGCGTCGGCCTGGCTGAACGCCTGGGCCTCCCCGTGACCGTCAAACGTCTCGCCATCGCCGCACCCTGGCGCCACCTGCCGCTTTTTCTCTGGCCCAATCCATTGACGCTGCTCGCACACGCGTCCGATCCCCTGAGCCCGCCCTGGCCCGACCTGATCATCGCGGCCGGACGCAAAATGGCGCCCGTCGCCCTGGCGCTTCGGGCAAAGGCGGCCAAAGAGGCCGGCACGCCACCCTTTACCGTCTTCATCCAGACGCCGCCGGTGGCGCCGCACCATTTCGATGTTGTGATCGCGCCGGCGCACGACCGGCTCAAGGGAAGGAATGTGATCCGGACGCGCGGCGCACTTACCCGCGTCACCGATGAGAAGCTCGCTCGCGAGGCGGCCGGTTTCGCTCTCAGCGAGACCGGGAAACGCCTCGCGGAATTGCCGGCGCCGCGCGTCGCCGTGCTGGTGGGTGGCCCCAACCGGCGCCATAAAATGACGCCCGACGCCATGGCCGCGCTCGGCACCCGGTTGCGCGATGCCGCCAGCCGCCAGAGGGCCAGTCTGCTCGTCACCACCTCGCGCCGGACGGGACCGCTGAATGTCGCCGCCCTGGCCGATGCGCTCGCGGGATTTGGCAATCTGATTTTCTGGGATGGCACCAGGCAAGGCGACGACGCGGCCGGGCGCGGTCCCAATCCCTATTTTGCCTTTCTCGCGGCGGCCGATGTCATCGTCGTGACCCCGGATTCGGTTTCCATGGCCTCGGAAGCGGTCGCGACCGGCAAGCCGGTCTATGTGGCCGATTTGCCCGGCGGATCGACGAAATTCGAGCGGTTTCACCAAAGCCTCGCCGCTGCCGGTGCCACCCGGCCGTTCCTCGGCAGCTTCCAGCGCTGGGACTATCCGCGGTTCGACGATACGGCCGAAGCGGCGCAGCGGGTGCGGGAAATGGCCGGGCTCTGACGCCCTTCGGGGAAAGAAGCGCGGAAATATTTTGACCGCGGCGCCCCCGCATGCCCTGAATCACTCTCCGCAGACGCAACCGCCACCAGCCCGGAAGGAGAGCCCCATGCCGACCCCGCATCTGCCCCGAGTCCCCCGCAAGGCCATGCCCGCCCATCTGCAAAAGCTCTGGGACGTCGGCATGGAACGCACGGGCGAGGCCACCGTAATCGAGGTCTTTGCCAATGCGCCCGAGTTGCTGGACTGGTATTTCGACGATTTCTACCAGGGGATCTTCTACAAGGGACGTGTCGATGTGCGATCCAAGGAGATCCTGCGCCTCAAGCTGTCGAAGCAGCACGGATGTTTCTTCTGCAACCGCAATAACACAGTGGATTGTCTCGCCGCCGGTATCACACAAGAACAGATAGATTCGATCCAGGACCCGTCGCCCGCAATATTCAGCGACAAGGATCTCGCCATTATCGAGTTGGCCGATCAGATGATGCTGCAGAACATGTCGGGCGAGCTGACAGGCGATCTTTACAATCAACTACGCGCCCATTTCGACGACGCGCAGATCGTCGAGCTGGGCTTCGTCTCCGCCATCCTTACCGGCGTCGCCAAATGGATCTTCGTCTACGACATGGTGACCCGGGAGGAAACCTGCCCGGTCTCCCGCGCCCCCGCGCCCGAAAAATCCTCGGCGCCGGCCCGCGCCTGACCCGCCCCGGAGCGGGCTTGTCGGGCCGGCATCGAGGGCTTATCAAAGTGACGATGGGCCCGGCCAGTTCGAGGCCCGTGCGCGAACCGCCACCGAGAGAGAACCAGCCCATGAGCGATCCCCTCCATTCCAAGGTCCTGATCATTGGCAGCGGCCCGGCCGGCTATACGGCGGCCATCTACACCGCCCGCGCGGCACTCAAGCCGCGCCTCGTCGCCGGGATGCAGCCGGGCGGTCAGATGACGATCACCACCGATGTGGAGAACTATCCCGGTTTCGCCGAGGTCATACAGGGCCCCTGGCTGATGGACCAGATGAAAGCCCAGGCCGAGCATGTCGGGACCGAGATGATAAGCGACCTGATTACGGAGGTGGATTTCACCGGGCGCCCGTTTCGCGCCACCGGGGACAGTGGGCGGATCTACAGTGCCGATTCGGTCATCATCGCCACCGGCGCCCAGGCGAAATGGCTGGGGGTGAAGGGTGAAGACCGGTTCATGGGTTTTGGCGTCTCGGCCTGCGCCACCTGCGACGGATTTTTCTTCCGCGAGCGCGAGGTGCTCGTGGTGGGCGGCGGCAACACGGCGGTCGAGGAAGCCCTCTACCTCACCAATCACGCCGCGAAAGTGACGGTCATCCATCGCCGGGACAGCTTCCGGGCCGAAAAGATTTTACAGGAACGGCTGCTCAAGAACCCTAAGATCACCGTCATCTGGGATACGGTCCTCGAGGAGATCACGGGCGAGGACAACCCGCCCGGCGTCACGGCCGCCCTCCTGAAAAACGTCAAGACCGGCGAAGTCCGGGAACTGAAAGTGGATGGCGTCTTCGTCGCCATCGGCCACAAGCCGTCGACCGACGTTTTCCTCGGCAAGGTGGCGATGGATGGCGACGGATATATCAAAACAGCGCCCGACAGCACGGCGACCGACATCCCGGGCGTGTTCGCGGCCGGCGACGTGAAGGACAAGATCTATCGCCAGGCGGTCACGGCGGCAGGGATGGGCTGCATGGCGGCGCTCGAGGCGGAGAAATTCATCGCCGAACGCGAGGATGCCCGCGAGGCGGCCGAATAGGGCTCCGGCCGCTCACAGCGGCCGGGTTACCTGAACAGGGCCTCCCCTTCGACCCCTTTATAGAGTTCGGCAACGAACGCGCCGTAGCCATTGTAAAGCTGCGTCGGTACCCGCCTGTCAGTGCCCAGGACGCGCTCGGTCGCCTGGCTCCAGCGCGGATGGGCCACTTCCGGGTTCACATTGGCCCAGAATCCGTACTCCTTGGGCTGGATCGCCTGCCACATGGAGACGGGACGCTTGTCCGTGAAGGTGAAGCGCACGATCGATTTGATCGATTTAAAGCCATATTTCCACGGCACCGCCAGACGCAGCGGCGCACCGTTCTGCTTGGGAACCGGCTTGCCATAGAGACCGGTGACGAGGAAGGCGAGCTCGTTGGTCGCTTCGGCCATTGTGAGCCCCTCGGTATAAGGCCAGGGATACCAGGGCTCGCGCTGGCCGGGCGCGATAGCCGGGTCGTGAAACGTCTGCATCGCGACATATCTGGCCGATCCCAGCGGCCGGGCCAGCGCCACCAGGTCCCGGAAAGGGAATCCTGACCACGGCACCACCATGGACCATGCCTCGACGCACCGATGGCGGTAAACGCGCTCCTCGAGTGTCATTCTGGACAGCAACTCGTCGATGCCGATCTCGAAGGGTTTTTCCACCAGCCCGTCGATGGCCACCGTCCAGGGACGGATCTCGAGCGCCTCGGCGGCCCGATAGATGCGCTTGTGGGAACCGAATTCGTAAAAATTATTGTATTGGGTGGCGTAGCTGGCCGGTGTGACCTCGCGGCTGTACTCGTAGCGCATGTTGCGGGCGACGGGGTAGAGCTTGGCCGACGGATCCGCCGCCCAGGCCGGGCCCGGCCGGAGCGCGGTGGCGAGGCCTGTGCCGGCCCCGGCCAGCAGAGGCACGGCCGCCATCGCCTTGAGCAGGCGGCGCCGGTCGAGATAGACGCCTTCCGGTGTCACCTCGGCTTCGGGCAGGTTCCAGGGACGCGTTTTTCGGATCAGCATGGCCGGCTCCTCCAGGCAAAGCCTTACGCCGGATCGGGCCGTTCCACAATTCACAGCCCGTTGAGGGCGCGCCGCGGATGACCCGGGACGGAAGCTGCGCCAGCGAGCGACCGCCTCAGCCGAGCCGGCTGACCGCGTCGGCAATCCGCTCGAGTGCGGCCTCGAGCGCCTCGGTCGAGGTCGCATAGGAAATCCGGAAAAACGGCGACAGGCCGAACGCTTCGCCCGGAACCACCGCGACACCGACGGAATCGAGGAAATATCCCGCGAGTTCGGTATCGGTGCGGATCGTCACCCCGTCAGGTGTGGTGCGGCCGATCAGGCCGGCGCAGGACGGGTAGACGTAGAACGCCCCCTCAGGCGTGGCGCAGCGAATGCCGTCTATCTTGTTCAGCCCGGCCACCACCAGATCGCGGCGCGTTTTGAAGACCTCGTTGCGTTCGGCGATGAAGTCCTGCGGGCCATCAAGCGCCTCGACCGAGGCCGCCTGGCTGATCGAGGACGCGTGCGTCGTGCTCTGGGACTGCACCGTTACCATCGCCTTGATCAGTTCCAGCGGGCCGCCGGCATAGCCGATCCGCCAGCCCGTCATGGCGTAGGCCTTGGAAACGCCGTTGACCGTCAGCGTGCGGTCGTACAGGGCGGGCTCGACCTGGGCCGGCGTGACGAATTCGAAATCGTCATAGACGAGATGCTCGTACATGTCGTCCGACATCACCCAGACATGCGGATGGCGGACCAGCACCTCGGTCAGCGCCTTCATCTCGTCGCGCGTATAGGCCGCGCCGCTCGGATTCGAGGGCGAGTTCAGGATCAGCCATTTGGTCTTGTCGGTAATCGCCTGCTCGAGATCGGCCGCCGTCATCTTGAAATTGGTTTTCTCGTTGCACGCAACCGGCACGGGCGTGCCCTCGCACATCAGCACCATATCGGGATAAGATACCCAGTAAGGCGCGGGGATGATCACTTCATCCCCTGGGTCCAGGCTGGCGAGAAGCCCGTTGTAGAGGACCTGCTTGCCGCCGGTACCGACAATGATCTGCTTGGGATCGTAATCGAGTTCGTTATCGCGCTTGAATTTGCGCGCGATCGCCTCGCGCAGGGCCAGAGTACCGGGCGCGGGGGTATATTTCGTCTGTCCCTCGCGGATGGCCTTGATGGCCGCTTCCTTGATGTTGTCAGGCGTGTCGAAATCGGGCTCGCCGGCGCCGAGGCCGACGATGTCCCGGCCTTCTGCCTTGAGTTCCAGCACCTTGGCGGTCAGGGCATTGGTCGCCGAGGGTTTGATCAGGCCGAGCCGCTTGGCCAGGATGGGCATGGGACACACTCCGGAAGTTGGAACCTGCAGAAAATCGCGCCGGCCCGGCCATGAGCCCTGTTGCCACCGGCCGCGGCCCGGCGCCGGCAACCTAATCCCGGGCCCGGAACGACGCAAGGGCCGAACCCACCGGGGCAGGCGCGCCGGACGGGGCCTCGGGGTCCGATTTGCGGTTGGAAAATGACCCTGCGCGGCCCTAGATTGAGAGATATGACCCGCACCACAGTCGCCACGATCGACCGCCCGGCCGCCGATACCAGCCGGCCTTTCGAGCTTTCGTCCGAATTCGCCCCTGCCGGCGACCAGCCCGAGGCGATCGCCGAGCTGGCCCGCGGACTGGCAGCGGGCGAGCGCGACCAGGTGCTGCTGGGAGTCACCGGCTCGGGCAAGACCTTCACGATCGCCCACGTGATCGAGCGCCTGCAGCGCCCCAGCCTCGTTCTCGCGCCCAACAAGACATTGGCGGCCCAGCTTTACGGCGAGATGAAATCGTTTTTTCCCAATAACGCGGTCGAATATTTCGTCTCCTATTACGACTATTACCAGCCCGAGGCCTATGTGCCGCGCACCGACACCTATGTGGAGAAGGAAGCGCAGATCAACGAGGAAATCGATCGGCTGCGCCACGCGGCGACCCGCGCCCTTTTCGAGCGGCGCGATGTCATCATCGTCGCCTCGGTCAGTTGCATCTATGGCATCGGCGCCCCCGAGACCTATGCCGAGATGACGATAAACCTGGAGACAGGCATGGCCATGGATCAGCGCGAGCTGATGCGCCGCCTGGTGGAGCTGCAATATCGCCGGAACGACCAGAACTTTCACCGCGGCACGTTTCGGGTGCGGGGCGACACGCTGGAAATTTATCCCGCCCACTATGAAGATCGTGCCTGGCGTCTGTCGTTCTTTGGCGAGGAAATCGAGACCATTACGGAATTCGATCCGCTGACCGGAGAGAAGACAGCGAACCTGGCCCAGATCAGGATATACGCCAACAGCCATTACGTGACAGGCCATCCGACCCTGCAGCAGGCGGTAAAAAAAATCAAAGTTGAGCTCAAAGATCGGCTGGCGGTGCTGCGCGCGGAGGACAAGCTGCTCGAGGCCCAGCGGCTGGAACAGCGCACCACTTTCGATCTCGAAATGATGGAAGCGACGGGCAGTTGCGCGGGGATCGAAAATTACTCGCGCTATCTGACCGGCCGCCCGCCGGGCCACCCGCCCCCCACCCTCTTCGAATACCTGCCCGAGGACGCCATGCTGTTCGTTGACGAAAGCCACGTCACGGTGCCGCAGCTGGGCGGCATGTATCGGGGGGACTTCCGGCGCAAATCGACACTCGCCGATTACGGTTTTCGCCTGCCGTCCTGCGTCGATAACCGCCCCCTCAAATTCGAGGAATGGGAAGTCATGCGGCCGCAGACGGTCTACGTTTCGGCCACACCGAGCGACTGGGAGCTGGAGCAGACAGGCGGCGCGTTCGCCGAGCAGGTGGTCCGTCCCACCGGCCTCACGGACCCGATCACGATCGTCCGGCCAACCGAAACCCAGGTGGATGACCTTTTGAATGAATGCCGCCAGTGCATCGAGAAGGGCCAACGCGTTCTGGTCACCACGCTGACCAAGCGAATGGCGGAAGATCTCACGGAATACATGCACGAGGCGGGGATCAAGGTGCGCTATGTCCATTCGGACGTGGAAACGCTGGAACGCATCGAGATCATCCGTGACCTGCGGGTGGGGGTGTTCGATGTGCTGGTGGGGATCAACCTGCTGCGCGAGGGGCTGGACATTCCGGAATGCGCGCTCGTCGCGATTCTGGATGCCGACAAGGCCGGCTATCTGCGCTCACGTACCTCGCTGATCCAGACCATCGGCCGGGCGGCGCGCCATGCCGAGGGCAGGGCGATCCTCTATGCCGACGAGGAGACCGAAGCGCTGAAAGAAGCGCTGGAGGAAACCCGGCGCCGGCGCGAGAAGCAGATGGCCTATAACGAGGCGCATGGCATCACGCCCGAATCCGTCCGCAAGAATATCGGCGATATTCTTGACAGCGTGTTTGAGCGCGATCATGTCACCGTGCGCACGGGTGATGACGAGGTCCTGCATCTTCTGGGCAAGGATCTCGACGATTATGTGGCGGATCTGGAAAAGCGCATGCAGGCCGCGGCGGCCGATCTGGAATTCGAGGAAGCGGCCCGCCTCAGGGACGAGATCCACCGCGTGCGCGGGGCGGAGCTGGAAATCGGTCATCCCGCGCGGGACGTGCGGGCGCGTGGCCGGGCGCGGCGGGCCAGGACATCGCCCAAGGCCGGCGGCCGGCAACGGGGCAGCAAGAGAGGCGTGGACGGCGCGCCGCGGCGGCGGGCCGGAAGCTAGGATATCCCGCTTCAGGGCGTATCCTCCATCCGCTCCCCGCGAAACGTGCTGACCGCTTTCTGCGCCACGTCATCCGCCACGCCGCAGGACGTCATCACGGTTTCGGCCAGCCGCAAACTTGCCTCGAAGGTTTCGGGCACGCTGTCCGTCGCGCCGACCGCCATCAGCCGCCGGCTGTGGAAACGGTCGCGCGCGCGGGTGAAGATCGCCAGCTTCGGGAATCGCCAGCGCAGCATTGCGACAAAACGTTCGAGCGTATGGGTCCGGTCAAGGGTGACGACGATCGCCCGCGCCCGCTCGGCACCCACCGCGCGCAGCACATCGGGGCGCATGGCGTCCCCGAAATAGACCGGCTGGCCCCGTTGCCGGGCGAGGCGGACGTCGGAGGCGTCCACGTCAAGGGCAATGACCGGGATTTTCTGATCCGCCAGCAACTGCGTCACGGTGTGACCCACCCGGCCGAACCCGGCGACGATGACGTGATCCGAGAGATCGGCCGTCTCGGTTTCGAGATCGTCGAGGCCGGGTTCCAGCCGCCGGTCGAGATCCCCGCCGAGGCGCTGGCCGAGCTGATCGAGAAATGGCGTCACGGCCATGGTGGCGGCGATCGTGAGGATCGCGAACTGGGCGACCGGACCCGGCAGGACGCCGAGCGACAGGGCGAGGCCAAAAAGGATAAAGCCGAATTCGCCGGCCTGCGACAGGGTGAAGCCGAGACGCATGGCGAGGCCGCCGGTAACGCCCGTCAGCCGGGCAAGCACGAAGATCAGCGCGGCCTTGACGGCCAGCAGCGTGAGAATGCCGAGCACAAAGATCAGCGGTTCCGCCAGGGCGGGGCCGGGATCGACGCGCATGCCGACACTGACAAAGAACACGGCCATGAGAATCCCGCGCACGGGCTCCACGTCGGCCTCGATACTGTGGCGGTATTCGGTGTCCGCCAGCAGCACGCCCGCGAGAAAGGCGCCCAGGATCATGGACAACCCGACCGCGTCGGCCAGCCAGCTCACACCGAGGACAATCACAAGTGTGGCCGCGATCATGACTTCCGTACTGCGGCCCTGCGCCACCACGCGCAGCACCCGGGGCACCAGCAAGCGGCCCGCCAGCACGATTGCGAGCAGCGCGGCGGCGGCGGCGGCGAGGTCGACCCAGAGATTGGCCGACATCGCGCCATCACCGCCGACCATCTGGACGGCGATCACGAACGGCACCACGGCGAGGTCCTGCACCAGCAGAATGGCGATCGCGATACGCCCGAAGCGCAGGAAAATCTCGCCCCGCTCGGACAGCATCAGCGCGACCAGCGCGGTCGAGGACAGGCAGAAGCCTGCGCCCAGGATCAACGCCGTCACCGGATCGGTGCCGATCAGCCAAAGCCCGGCGGCAATCACACCGAGCGTCACGAAAATCTGCAGCAGGCCAAGCGCCAGCACAGCCGGCGGGATCGTTCGCAACCGGGTGAGCGACAATTCGAGGCCGACCGCGAATAACAGGAACACCACCCCAAGCTCGGCCAGCCAGTGAATGACATGACTGTCCTGCACCAGGGCGAAACCGTAGGGGCCGATGGCGAGCCCGGCCGCCAGATACCCCAGAATCGGGGCGAGGTTGAGCCGGCGGGCCACCGGCACCACGAAGGCAATGGCCGCCAGGAAAATGATGACTTGAAGGAGGGCGTGATCGGCGGACATGACTGCTCGAGACGTGACAACGGGAGCCGGAGTTTCCGACGCCCACTCGCGCAAAGCAAGCACGGGTGGCCGCCTATGGCCCTTGCCCGGCTTGCGTGCTACACCGGGCGCCGAACGAGATCACGCCACGAAAACGGGCGCATGAATTCAGTCTCCACGCGCCTTCCCTCGTCCGGGGCCACGCCCGAACGCCTCGCCGCTGCCACACGCTCGGAGCCGGTCGGCCGACCATGAACGATTTTTTCCTTCCCGCGCTGATGACCGCCGGCGGCCTCGCCCTTCTGGTCGCCAGCGGCGAATACCTCGTCAAGGGAGCCGTCAATCTTGCCCGCCAGCTCAATGTCTCACCCGCCTTCATCGGGCTGACCGTCGTCGCGTTCGGAACATCCGCGCCCGAGCTTTTCGTCAGCGTCGATGCCGCGCTCTCGGGGGTGCCGGGGCTCGCGGTCGGCAACGTGGTCGGGTCCAATATCGCCAATATCCTGCTCATTCTGGGCCTTACGGCGCTGGTCTACCCGATCCGCCATGATCGCCGCACCCTGCGCCGTGACAGCCTCGCGCTCCTCGGCGCCGTGTTCCTCCTTCTCGCGCTCGGCGCCAGGGGCGACGTTCCGACGCTTGCCGGCGTCGCGATGGTGGCGCTGATCACCGCCTATCTCGCCTATTCCTACTTGCGCGATGCGCGCGACGACGAAATCAGCCGTCATCTTCATGAGGAGGAAGCGGCCGAGATCAGGCCGATGCCGGGCGGCCTGCCTGCCATCCTGGCTGCGGTTGTTTTGGGCCTGATCGGCCTCTTTCTCGGCGCCCGGCTGCTCGTCACCGGCGCGAGCGACATGGCCCGGTTTTTCGGCGTTTCGGATGCGGTTATCGGCCTGACCGTCGTCGCGGTGGGCACCTCCCTGCCCGAACTGGCCGCCAGTGCGGTGGCGGCCCGGCGCAAGCAGGCCGATGTGGCCCTCGCCAATGTTCTCGGCTCCAATCTGATGAATATTCTCCTGATCCTCGGCCTGGCCGGCGCCGTCGCCCCCTTGCCGATCGACCCGAAATTCATGGCCATCGATCTGTGGGTCCTGCTCGGGGCGACGGTTGTGTTGCTGGCGGTCATGGATACCAAAAATGGCATTACCCGCCTGACGGGTTGTGCCTTTCTGGCGACATATGCTGTCTACATCATGGGACAGTTTCTCGATCTGTTCCCGTCGGGCCGGTCCGGGTTGTGACACAAGAATCACAAGACCGGCGGATGTACGTGATAGGTTCTCACCAACACTGACCGGCCCGTTGAAGGCTTAAACGTTAACGGCGAACCCCCTACGGCGACGATGACCTCATCCGATACTTCCAGCGCCAGCCAGGGCGCACCTGACTTTCCCCTGCCCCGGCGCGCCCTGGTAACCGGGGCGGCCCGGCGCCTTGGCCGGGAAATCGCGCTCACCCTCGCGCGCGCCGGCTGGGATGTGGCGATCCATTTTCACAAGGCTGCCGCAGAAGCCGCCGGGCTGGCGGAGGAGATCGCCGGCCTTGGCCGGCGCGCTGCGGTATTGCAGGCGGATCTGAGCGATCCGGCGCAATGCGCCCGGCTTGTGCCGGATGCCGGGCACGAACTGGGTCCGCTCGGTTGTCTCGTCAACAACGCCTCGCTCTTCGCCTGGGATACGCCGGCCGATCTCGACCGCGAAATGTGGAACGCCCATCTGGAGACGAATCTGAGCGCGCCGGTTTTCCTGACCCAGGCCTTCGCCCGCCAGCTCGGCCCCGAGGCGGGCGGTGCCGTCATCAACATGCTGGATCAGCGCGTCTGGAACCTGACGCCCTATTTCACCTCCTATACCGCGAGCAAGGCGGCGCTTTGGGCCATGACCCAAAGTCTGGCCCTGGCGCTGGCGCCCCGCATCCGCGTGAACGGGATCGGGCCGGGCCCGACCCTGCCGAGTGCCCGGCAAAGCACCGACGATTTCGAGCGCCAGTGGCGCAAAGTGCCCCTCGAACGCCCGACGGACCCGGCCGAGATCGGGCGGGCCGTCCGCTTCATCCTCGAGACCCCGTCGATGACAGGGCAAATGATCGCGCTCGATGGTGGCCAGCACCTGGGCTGGCGCCAGCCCATCGGGCCCACGCCGGAAGAGTAAGTGCCGGGCCGGGGCGCGGTTTCGGCCGAAATACGCCAGAAATGGGACGATTCATGAAAGTTGTGCACAAGCTGTCGCAAAATGCGAAAACCTGACTGCCCGACGCAGCCAAATTTAACCCTTTGATTTGGATCACGGGCTTGCGAAATAATCATCCTTATATTCCAATGACTTGGTTTTTGTGCCCAAAAAATATGCAAAGCTTCACGAAAGCTTTACACCTGCGGCAGACAAGCCCGCGGAAGCGGTTCAATCAACAACCTTATCCACATATTTCGTGGATATGTCCGGACGGTGACGGAATTCCTCCGTTTTTGACCGAGACCTGACGCTAAACTCACCTTTGCCCGACCGTTCGAGCCTGAGCCGGATCCCATGCCACGCGCCCAACGCCCCGACCGGATCACCAACCCGCCCGAGCAATCGGCCGACCGCTCATCGGAGGAAAGCCGGTCGGCGCGCCGCGGCATATCCGGTACCCCAACGACGGCCGCGAGCCTGGCGAGCGGAATCGCGGTGATCCGCGACCAGTTGCGGCTGCTGCCGCGCCAGCCGGGCGTCTATCGCATGGTGGATGAGCGGGGCGAAATTCTTTACGTCGGCAAGGCGCGCAGTCTGAAGAACCGGGTCGCCAGCTACACCCGGCCCGACGGACTGACCGTGCGTCTCCGGCGTATGGTCGCCGCGACCCGGAAGCTCGAGGTCATCACGACCCAGACCGAGGCCGAGGCGCTGCTGCTGGAAGCGAACCTGATCAAGCGCTTTCTGCCGCCATTCAACGTGCTGCTGCGTGATGACAAATCCTTTCCCTACATCCTGATCTCCACGGATCACGACTGGCCGCAACTGACCAAACACCGGGGCGCCAAGCGCCGCGAGGGCCATTATTTCGGTCCCTTCGCGTCGGCCAGTGCGGTCAACCACACCCTGGCCACGCTGGAGCGCGCGTTTTTGCTGCGCTCGTGTAATGACACCGTGTTTGCCTCGCGCAAACGCCCCTGCCTCCTCTACCAGGTCAAACGGTGTGCCGCGCCCTGCGTCGACCGCATCGACCAGGGCGATTACGCGGTGCTGGTGCGCGAGGCACGTGACTTTCTGCAGGGGCGCAACCAGGATATCCAGCAACGCCTCGCGGCGCGCATGCAGGCAGCGAGCGATGCCCAGAATTTCGAGGAGGCGGCGGTCTACCGCGACCGGATACGCGCGCTGTCGCAGATTCAGGCCCGCCAGACGATCAACGTGCCGGGGCTGGACGATGCCGATGTGATCGCCGCGCACAGCGCTGGCGGCCAGGCCTGCGTGCAGGTCTTTTTCTTCCGCGGCGGGCACAATTACGGCAACCGCGCCTATTACCCGAGCCACACCAAGGATGTCGATCTGACGGAGGTGCTGGGCGCCTTTATCGGCCAGTTTTACGCGGCGCGCCCGGCGCCCAGGCTGGTATTGCTCAGCCACCAGGTGGAAAACCAGTCGGTCATCGCGGATGCGCTGTCGCTGAAGATGGAGCGCCGCGTGCGGATCCGCGCGCCCAAGGCCGGCGCGTTCCGCAAGCCGGTCACTCACGCCCTGAAAAACGCGCGCGACGCCCTGGCCCGGCGCCTGTCCGAGAGCGCCAGCCAGCGCCGGCTTCTCGAGGGTGTCGCCGAAGTCTTCGCCCTCGACGGGCCGCCCACGCGGATCGAGGTTTATGACAACAGCCACGTGCAGGGGACCCATGCCGTGGGCGCGATGATTGTGGCGGGGCCGGACGGATTCCTTAAAAACGCCTACCGCAAGTTCGACATCAAGACGGCGGGGAAGCGCGGAGAACCCAATGCACCGGGCCGGATCACGCCAGGCGACGATTACGGCATGATGCGCGAGGTGCTGACCCGGCGCTTTTCCCGTGCCCAGAAGGAAGACCCGGACCGCACCCGCGGGCAGTGGCCAGATCTGGTGCTGATCGACGGGGGCAAGGGGCAGTTGAACGTGGCGGAGGAGGTTCTGGATGAGTTGGGCATCGACGACGTGCCGCTCGTTGCCATCGCCAAGGGGCCGGAGCGCGACGCCGGGCGCGAGTCCTTTCATCGGCCGGGCAGAGCACCCGTTAGCTTGCCGGAGCGCGACCCGGTCCTCTATTTTCTGCAGCGATTGCGGGACGAGGCGCATCGTTTTGCCATAGGTGCCCATCGCGGCAAACGCAGCAGTGCCATCGGCCGTTCGCTGCTGGACGAGGTCCCCGGTATCGGCCCCCGACGCAAGCGGGCGCTGCTGCATCATTTCGGCTCGGCGCGCAATGTGGCCAATGCCGGGCTGGTCGATCTGGAAGCGGCGGAGGGCATCAGCAAATCGGTGGCGCAAAAGATTTACGATCACTTTCATAGCGAGGCATAGGACTTTCCGACTAGACTGGCGGGTACCGTCAAGACCCGCCCGAACCCGGCTCCGTAGCGCCAGACAGAGTTGCCGATCATGATCACGAGCCTTCCCAATCTCCTGACTTTGTCGCGGATCGCGGCGATTCCTGTGATCATCGCCCTTCTGTTTCTGGACGGACACACCGCGCGCTGGATCGCGCTTGCCGTCTACATCACCGCCGGCGTCACGGATTTTTTCGATGGCTATATCGCGCGCAGCCAGCAGGCGGTCTCGGCGCTGGGCCGGTTTCTCGACCCCATCGCCGACAAGCTGATGGTGATCTCGGTTCTGTTCATGCTGGTGGCCAAGAGCGGGATCACGGGCTGGGTCATCCTGCCTGCCCTTGTGATCGTCTGCCGCGAGGTGCTGGTCTCGGGGTTGCGCGAATATCTGGCGGAACTGCGGGTGAGCGTGCCGGTCAGCCAACTCGCCAAATGGAAAACCGCGATCCAGATGACCGCGATCGGGATCCTGATCGTGGGCGAGGCGGCGGCCTGGCTGCTGCCGGCACAGCTTATCGGCGAAATCGGGCTCTGGGTTGCGGCAGCGCTGACGCTTCTGACCGGCTATGATTACATGCGCGTCGGACTTCGGCACATGACGCAGGGCTAAGCGATGAAGGTTCTGGGCCTGGCGGGCTGGAGCGGCAGCGGAAAAACCACCCTGCTCGGGACGCTCATCCCCGCCCTGAAGGCGCGGGGACTTTCCGTATCCACGATCAAGCACGCCCATCGGCACTTCGAAATCGATCATCCCGGCAAGGACAGTTTCGCCCATCGCGAGGCCGGGGCGGGCGAGGTGCTGATCGCCTCGGGCGGGCGCTGGGCGCTGATGCACGAACCGGACCCGGCGGCCTGCCCGGCCGGTGAACCAGGGCTCGGCGATCTCCTGGAAAAGCTGTCGCCCGTCGACCTCGTTCTCCTCGAAGGATTTCGCGGGCCGGCTCACCACCACCCCAAGATCGAGGTGCACCGCCAGGCGAACGGCAAGCCGTTCCTGTTTCCCGATGACCCCCGTATCGAGGCGCTGGTCTCCGACGGGCCGCCGCCTGACTGCGCCCTCCCGATCTTTGACCCCGACGATCCGGCCCCGCTGGCGGATTTCATCTGCGCCCGTTTCGGCGTCGATCACGGGGCACGGCCCGGACGGATATAGGCAGAAATGGCACAGGGGCCCGATGATCGGAACGCGGCAACGGACGGGCTCCTGCGCCTGGAGACGGCGCACGCCCAGTTGCGGGACTGGCTGAGCGCAAGGGCGCCCATCGCCGGCTCAACGGAGTGTCCCCTCGCGGCCTGCCGTGGCCGGTTTCTCGCCACCGATCTTGTCGCCCGCCGCGACGTGCCGCCCCATGACAACGCCGCCGTCGACGGCTATGCGGTTCACTTTGCCGATCTGGCGCCGGATGGCCCGACCACCCTGCCGGTTGCGGGGCGCGCGGCGGCCGGCCATCCTTTCGGCGACACGCCGCCACCCCGAACGGCGATCCGCATCTTTACAGGCGCGCCCCTGCCGCCGGGTCTGGACACAGTCTTTGCCGAGGAAACCTGCCATGCGACGGGCGGCACCGTGACCCTGCCAGCGCCTGGCGCACCCGGGGCCAATTGCCGGGCGCGGGGCGAGGACGTGCGCAAGGGCGAGATCCTGCTGACTCAGGGCCGCCGCCTGCGCCCGCAGGAGATCGGTCTCGCCGCGGGAAACGGGCTGAGCGCGCTGCCGGTCTATCGCCGATTGCGCGCTGCGATCTTCTCCACCGGGGACGAGGTCACCGCCCCCGGCGGCGATCTTCGTCCGGGAGCGATCTATGACAGCAACCGCCCGATGCTGCACGCTCTTCTCGAAAGCAACGGTCTCGAGGTCAGCGATCTCGGCATCGTGGCCGACGAGCAGTCGGCACTCGGGAACGCGATCGACCGCGCGCTCGAAGACCATGACGTGATCCTCTCGTCAGGCGGCATGTCCACGGGCGAAGAGGATCACGTGCGCCGGGCAGTGGCGGAGCGCGGCCGGATCCTGTTCTGGCGCCTCGCGATCCGGCCCGGCCGGCCGGTCGCATTTGGCGAGATCAGGGATGGCGACCGGATGGTGCCGTTTATCGGCCTGCCGGGCAATCCGGTCGCGGCCATGGTGACTTTTCTGCACCTGGCGGCCCCCGTGCTGGCGCGGCTCGGCGGCGGGCAGCCGGAACCGCCACTGCGCATTCCGGTGCGCGCCGATTTTGCCTACCGGAAAAAACCCGGCCGGCGGGAATGGCTGCGCGTACATGTCGGCCCCGACCGGTCGGGCGCACCCGGAGCCCGTCTTTATCCCGAAAGCGGCTCGGGCATTCTCTCCTCGCTCGTCTTCGCCAACGGGCTCGTCGAGCTGGCGGAGGAAAGCGCCGGCGTTGAGCCGGGCGAGATGGTCGATTTCCTGCCCTTCCCCGAGACAGGATAGGTCTTGGGGACGTCCTGCCGCGTGCGCTAGGATTTGGCCATGCAAATCCTGTATTTCGCCTGGGTGGCAGATCGCGTCGGATGTCGCGAGGAAGAGATCGCGCCGCCCGCCACGGTCACCACCGTGGGCAGCCTCCTCGACTTTCTGGCCGGGTTGAGCCCGGCTCATGCCCACGCCCTCGGCGACAGGGCGGTCATACGCGTCGCCGTCAATCACGACTTCGCGGCCGCCGATCATCCGGTGACGGCTGGGGACGAGATCGCGGTGTTCCCCCCCGTCACGGGCGGGTGAGCGGTGCGATGATCCGGGTCCAGACAGAAGACTTCGACATCGGCGAGGAAATCGACCGATTGAGCGCCGGTCGGCCCGAGGTCGGGGCCGTCGTCAGTTTCACCGGGCTGGTCCGCGCGCGCGAGAGTGTCGGGGACGAGCCGGTCACCGCCATCACCCTCGATCATTACCCGGCCATGAGCCGGGCGAAACTGGAAGAGATCGAGGCCGAGGCGCGCCGGCGATGGGCGCTCGCCGATTGTCTCGTCATTCACCGCTATGGCCGGCTCCTGCCGGGCGAACGGATCGTTCTGGTCGTGACACTGGCCCCTCATCGTGCCGACGCATTCGCGGCGGCCAGCTTTCTGATGGACTGGCTCAAGACCCGGGCGCCGTTCTGGAAGCTTGAAGAGACCGCGACGGGCAAGCGCTGGGTCGGGGCAGCGGCCACCGACGACGCGGCCGCCCGGCGCTGGGGAACGGCCGCGGAGGATTAGAGCCGGCGCCTGCAAGTGGCCGGCGCTATTCGGCCGCGCTGACTGCCTCGGCCGGGGCGGCGCGCACGAGCGCATCGTAATCCGCCGCCAGCGTGCGGGTGATCTCGCCGACGGTGAATTCCCGGTCGTCGATCGCGGCGATGGGCGTGACTTCGACGGCCGAGCCGGTGATGAATATCTCGCTGGTCCGGTCAAGCTCTTCCGGCATGAGCACGCGCTCCACCACCTCGTAGCCCCGCTTGCGTGCCAGGCCGATGACGGTGCGCCGCGTGATACCGTCCAGAAAGCAATCCGGGACGGGGGTATGGATCACGCCCTCCTGCACCAGGAAGATGTTGGCCCCCGTCGTCTCGGCGATCCGCCCACGCCAGTCCAGCATCAGCGCGTCCGCAAATCCCTTCGCCTCGGCCGCGTGCTTGGACAAAGTGCAAATCATGTACAGGCCCGCCGCCTTGGTCTTGGCCGGGGCCGTGCGCGGATCGGGCCGACAGTAATCGGCCCAGGTGATGCGAATCCCTTTGAGCCGGGCTTCCGGCGTGAAATAATTCGGCCAGGGCCAGGCCGCAATGGCCAGATGAATGCGGGCCTGCTGCGCCGAAACCGCCATCATTTCACTGCCCCGCCAGGCCGCCGGCCGCACATAGCCGTCCACGATTCCCTGTTCCTTCACGACCTGGCAGCAGGCGGCGTCGATCTCCTCGATGGAAAAGGGCAGTTCGAAGCCGAGAGTACGTGCACCGTTCGCGAGCCGCTCCGTATGCTCGCGCAATTTGAAGATGCGCCCGTTATAGACGCGCTCGCCCTCGAACACACAGCTCGCGTAATGGAGACCGTGGCTCAGGAAATGGAGCTTGGCGTCCCGCCAGGGGACCAGCGCGCCGTCGAACCAGATGACGCCGTCGCGATCGTCAAAGGGGATGATCGACATGGTGGATCATTTCCTCGCGCCAAATTGCGCCCGAAATCAACAACATATTCAAAGGCCCCGAACCGGTGGCCGATGGCCGATGCGTTACCCCGGTATAAAAGCGCGAGAATCCGGTTGCGTCTCTGGCGCTTCGGGTGAATTATGGCAGCATGGCTGACTTAAAATCCGGAGTCAATCCTCTCTTCCTCCGTGAGGAGGACCTGCGCCAGGGCATGGAACTGCTGTTCTATGCCTACCGGGATTTCACGGCCGAACCCGATGATATGCTGGCCGAATTCGGCTTTGGCCGGGCGCATCACCGGGTCATCTATTTCGTCGGGCGCAACCCGTCGATCAGCGTCTCGGAACTCCTAGGAATCCTCAAGATCACCAAGCAGAGTCTGTCGCGCGTTCTGGGTCAGTTGGTCGAAGGCGGCTTCATTTCCGCCCGCCAGGGCGAGAACGACCGGCGCCAG